>DJWL01000002.1 GCA_002441545.1 Flavobacteriaceae bacterium UBA6231
GAAAACTTTCATCATGGTTTTTTGTTTAAAGGATAGAGTTCTTGATTGGCAAAATCTTTAGGAAAATCTTCATCGCCTTCAAATCCCAATTCAATATCTCTGCCGTTATATGGAATGTAATCAGTTTTAAAAAGATAGTCCCAAAGGCTTAATGTAATCCCATAATTAATGCCATATTTATTGCTTTTGGGCAGTTCTTTGGCATGATGCCAAATGTGCATTTTTGGGTTGTTAAGTAGGTATTTTAAGATTCCGTAATTCCAGCCCAGATTGGCATGATTTAAGTGGCCTATGGCGATGTTGAAAAAATAAATAATTGCTACATCTTGTGCGTTGAAACCACCAATGACGGCCAATGGAATATAAAGCAGTGATTTGTAAACCACTGGCTCCATCCAATGATACCTTAAATGGGCAGCAAACCCCATTTGTTTTACAGAGTGGTGCACTTTATGGAAATCCCATAATAAGGGGATTCTATGCAATAATCTATGGGTGTTCCACTGCACAAAATCTATAACGATAAAAAATATAAACAATCCTAGGGCCTTTGGCAAATCATCTACATCAAAAAGCTGAAAACTGGAAATAGATAATCCAACGGTCTTCAATATATCATTAAAAAATTCGGCTACTGTGTTAGATAACGCGATGAGAACAATTAGGTTAAGAATGAAAAAATTAAAGAACATGTAAAAAGCGTCCAGCCAAAAATCTTTTCTGAATATTGATTGGTTTTTTCGCCAAGGGAAAATCATTTCCAATCCCCAAACCAATAAGGAGATTAAGATTAACCCATAAAAATAGTTATCCCAATGGTTAATGGAAATAAGCTCATGTTTGAGGTAATTCCAATAGCCGGAATAAGAGTTTTTAATGATGTCTAAATATTTTTCCATGATTAACAACAGCCACCACCATCATAATGATAAGTTGATTCACTAATGAAAATGTCATCTCTTCCAACAGAAGCCAAGGCTGCTGCTGTTTTGTCACAAATAGCCAGCGGTTGGTTTTTCAATAAAATATGACCTTTTTTGTCATCAATAAAATCATTATCACCAAAATATATGGCTGCTTTTCCGGTAAAAATGCAAGGCCCGTCCTCTGGCATGGGGTCTTTAATGGCAGCCACTTCAATAGACTCAATATAAATCAGTTTATCTGTTGCATAGTGTTTGGGGTCTAGGATTCTATAAGGTTTTCTGGCCCTAATCTCAATGGTGCCAAAACCGGCATCGGTTAGCATTTTTACATAATCGACAATAGGCAAGCTTCCACTCAAACAAAGGGCTCGTAGTCTGTCGTCATTTCGTAACTCATCGTTCATGGGTTGTTCGCAAGTGGGGTCGCTCATTACCAATCTGCCATGGGGTTTTAGTACCCGGTACATTTCGGCAATGGCCTTCTTTAAATCGTCTGCCTTAAAAATGTTGAACAAGCAATTTTGGGCAGCTACATCAATGGTATTGTCTGCAACAGGAAGATTCATGGCGTCACCCTTTTTAAGTTCCACAAATTCACTTTTAAACCATGGGTTTAGTTTTTCGGCTTCTATGAAATTTTTGCGCGAAGCTTCCAGCATTTCATCAACAACATCCACTCCAATAACCCCTCCTTTTTGTCTGTTGAAATACGAAAACTGCAATAATTCCATACCGCCACCAACACCCACGTACAACATTTTAGGGTTGTTGGTTAAATCGCGGGCATGCACGGTACTGCCACAACCATAATTCATTTCCTGCATGATTTTAGGGATCTTTAAACCGGGGAGTTCCCAAATTGGGTTTGTGGTACAGCATAAGCCAACATCGGGTGTTAAGGCTGCCTCTTTATATACGTTTTTGGTTGTTTCTAAATAGCTCATAAATTAGATTTTAGATATTAGACCACTTCACTAAGAGATGCTAGGCGGCTTTAATTACATTTTTTTACTGCATACAGCGACTGTAAACTGTTGCCAATTATAGTTTTTTAATCAATTCTTTAAACAAAACAATCATATTGGGTTCTGCTTTTCCTGCCATGGCAATTATTTCTGCAATATCTACAAGCTTTAGGTTATTTGGGTCGCATTCATCTGTTAAAACTGACACGGCTGCTGCTTTTATTTTTAGATGGTTTGCCACAATAATTTCCGGAACGGTACTCATACCAACGGCATCGGCACCTATGGTCTTTAGCATTCTGTATTCAGCCCGGGTTTCAAGTTGGGGGCCAACAACGCTGGCATAAACACCTTTATGTAAGGTAATGCCATGTTCTTTGGCAATTTTTTCAAATTTTGAATTAATACTGGCATCATAAGGAGCGCTCATATCGGTAAAACGCTCACCCAAATGTTCTACGCCTTTAAAGGCCAACGGAGAGCTGCCTTGTAAGTTGATATGGTCTTCAATAAGCATCAATTCGCCTTTTTTAAAGTTAAGGTTGATGGCCCCGGCAGCATTGGAAACCAAAAGGGTATGAATCCCTAATTTTTCCATGATGCGAACGGGGTAAGTGACATCTCTCAATGAGTAGCCTTCATACACATGAAAGCGCCCTTGCATTACCACTACTTTTTTGCCTTCTAAAATACCGTAAATAAGTTTGCCTTTATGAAACTCAACGGTAGCTGTTGGGAAATTAGGAATGTGGTTGTAGCTTACCTCGTGCAGTATCTCTACTTTTTCAATAAGTTGCCCTAAACCGGTTCCTAAAATGATTCCAATTTCGGGTTTGTCAAATCCTTTAGCTATAAGGTAATCTGTTGTTTCTGTAATGTATTTAATCATTTGTATTGTAAAATTTCTTAAGTTCTTGATAGGGCTTTATATCTTCAAAGGTATCAATATCGTTTAATTCTTCAAGTAAATCAAAAGTACAATTTTGTATGTCATTTAAAGTGTCTTTTAATACGGTTGAGGTACCCCAAACTTTATTTTTAAAGATAGTTGGATGAAGTTTTTTTATTCCCAACAGATAATAACCACCGTCTTTGGCGGGCCCAATAACCACATCGTTTTTGTTCAATGAGTAAAAGGCTTTTTCAATATGGCTGGAGGTAAGGTCTAACAAATCACTGCCTATTATGACAATTTTTTCATAACCCATTTGGAACAATTCTGAAAAGGCATTTTCCATGCGGGCTCCCAAATCATAGCCGTATTGCAATTTTTTTCTGAAAGTGGTAATGTCCCACAGGTCTTCTTTTTTTATGTCTTCTGAATAAAACACATATCTGTCTGCTCTTGCTTCTTTTGAAATTTTGGCGGTGTGTTGCAATAAATATTTGTAGATGTCTAAAGCAGATTTTTCTCCAATAGATTTGGCGAGTCGAGTTTTGCATTTCCCTAACTCTGGGTTTCTTGTAAAAATGATAAGGGCATTTTTGGAACTTGGAAAGTAAAAATTGGTTGCCAGTTCATTGTTGGAATCTGAATTCTTAGTATTAAATAATCCCATTTTAGAATACTTTGTGGCCTTTTTTCAGCCATTTGCTCCATTCTTCTGAAAAAACATGTATGTTTTCTGTTTCTTTCCCATCGGAATTGTATACGGGGAAATTGTTGTTCTTCCATTCAAAAATACCTCCATAGAGATTGAAAACATTTTTATATCCCGCTTTTTTCAGTTTGTACGCAATGGTTTCAGATCGAATTCCAATGGAGCAATACACGACTATTTTTCCATCTTTATTTGGAACATTTTTTACGACAGAATCCAATTCAAAAAAATCATAACCAACAGGTAAGGCATTCTTTAAATGACTGGTTTTATATTCTTGGTGTTCTCTGGCATCTAAAATAATAGCTTGCGTCTTTGGCATTGCCAATTCCTGAACGGTAATATACGGGATGTTTTTGGTATTATATTGTTTTAGTAACTCAGGAAGTGATTCCTGTGCATTAGCTACAAGAGCCATCAGCCCTAAGAAAATATTAAGTAGAGTTTTCATAATTTAAGCTACACTTCCTTGACAACTGCTACCTGCACCCGCAGTACAGCCATAACAATGTTGAGAAATAACTATATCTCTGTTAAAAAGCAATTCCTCGTTATATTCAGATATATGTTTTGCCTTACTGTTTACAGGTAATTGAAGCATTTGGTTAAAATCACAGTCATATAAATACCCGTCCCAACTTACCGATAGGGTGTTGGTGCACATGACGTTTTCAACAGCGGCCGGATTGTAAGCTTCTACCAAGTTATACATGTAATCTTCATAGTTGTCTGAAGCAATTAGATAGTCTAAGAACCGGCTCACCGGCAAGTTGGTTATAGCAAATAAGTTGTGGAAGTGGATATTAAAATCTTCTAGTAGCGTTTTTTTGAAGTCTTTTTCTAAAGAAGATTGGCTTCCTGGTAAAAAAGCTCCTGAAGGGTTGTAAACCAAGTCCAATCTAAGATTGCTATCTGGCATGCCATAACCTATGGCGTTCAAATCTCTAAGGGCTTCAATAGATTGATCAAAAACACCTGTGCCCCTTTGTTTGTCTGTTTTTCCACGAGTCCAATGCGGCATTGAAGAAACCACATGCACATTGTGTGATTTAAAAAACTCCGGCAAATCGGCAAATTTTTTATTGGCTTTCATAATGGTTAGGTTAGAACGCACTATAAAATCTTTGATCCCTACTTTAGAGGCTTCATCAACAAACCAGCGAAAATTTGGATTCATTTCAGGAGCGCCACCGGTTAAATCCAACGTATGGGATTTGGTTTTTTTGATGACTTCCAAGCATTGTAACATGGTCTCCTTGGTCATGATTTCTTTTCTGTCCGGACCCGCATCAACATGGCAATGTTCACAAACTTGGTTGCACATATAACCCACGTTGATTTGAAGAATCTCTAATTTTCTGGCTTTTAAAGGGAATTGGTTGGTTTCAGCAATTTTAGAAGCAAACATTGGCAAATCACCACTTTTAAAAATGCTGTTCGATAAAATTTCAAGTTGCCGTTTGCTGTTTGCCAACTCACTTTCGCGTTTATGTAATGATTTTGTTATCAATTGAGAAAATGATTTTTAGTGTAGATATTAAGACGACTAAAATAATAAAACTTACATGTCAAGCTTATTTACTTTATTCATCATTTGAACACCATGAACCAAGGATGCGCCTCCACGAATGGCGGCTGCCACATGAAGGGCTTCCATCATTTCTTCTTTTGTTATGCCTCTTTGTAATCCGTCGCCTGTATAAGCGTCTATACAATATGGGCATTGAATGGTGTGTGCAACGGCCAAAGCAATCAAGGATTTCTCGCGTTCTGTTAAGGCTCCTTCCTCAAAGACTTTTCCGTAATAATCAAAGAATTTTTTTCCTAGCTCCTCATTCCATTCTGAGATTTTTCCAAATTTTTTTAAATCGGCCGGATCGTAATATGTTTTTTGCATTTGTTTAAATTTTAATAAAGATATGAATCTAAAATCATTTGTCGAATAGTTTTGGTACACTTAACATAAGTTTTAAGGATTAATAAATTAGATTTGTTAACATAAAATTTTAATCATATATTTTGTTTGATATTTTTTACCAATGAGATTTAAAATACACTTTATTCTTTCTGTTGTAATACTGTTTGCTTTTTCGGTTCAAGCTCAATATACACCTTATTTTCAAAATTATGTTTTATCAGAATATAACGCTGGAAACCAGAATTGGGATGTATCAAAAGCTGAAAACGGAAAAGTTTATGTTGCCAATAATAATGGGTTGTTGGAATATGATGGTTTAAAATGGAGTTTTAAAGAATTACCTAATAAAACAATTATACGTTCGGTATTAGCTTATAAAGATAAAGTTTATACGGGATCATATGAGGAATTTGGTTTTTGGGAAAGAGATCTTAAAGGAGAACTAATCTACAATTCTTTAAGTGATTCTATTAAAGAAAAAATTTCCCAAGATGAAGAAATTTGGCAAATCATAACATATAAAGACATTATTGTTTTTAGATCTTTTTTTAGTATTTATATGTATTCTCCATCAGGAGAAATAAAAAAAATGAATCCTGGTTCAATTGTACTTTCCTGTAATGTTGTAGATAACGAATTATATGTTTCTACTTTAAAAAAGGGGATTTTTAAACTTAAAGACAGCCAATTAATACAAAGTATATCAAATGATATTTTAAAAGATGTTCATATTATATCAATCAATCATTACAAAAATAAACTATTAATAACAACATCTTTACAAGGTTGTTTTTTATATGAAAACAATAAACTTATCCCAACAGATTTTGAAGTTAATAGCTATATTAAACAGCATCAGCTAAATCATTTTTCTATATTAAAAAATGGAAATATGATTTTTGGGACCATAAAAGATGGTGTATATCTTACTAAAAATAATGGTGAAATTATTTTTCATGTAAATAAAGAAAATGGATTAATTAATAATACGGTTTTAGGACAGTATATTGATGAAAATGAAACTTTGTGGTTAGGATTGGATAACGGATTAGCATCTGTTGATTTAAGCAGTCATAATTATTTTTTTAATGATGTATCTGGAAAACTTGGAGCTGTTTACGATGTTATTAAATTTAAAGGTGTTATTTATCTTGGAAGCAATACAGGATTATTTTATTTGGATACAGATAATAAACTGCAATTTGTTAAAGGTTCTCAAAGTCAAGTTTGGAGTTTAAAGGAAATCGATGGAGAACTTTTTTGTTGTCATAACTACGGTACTTTTTTAGTAAAAGATAATCAGCTAGTTCCTATATGTAGTTATACAGGTGGTTGGACAATTAAAAAAGTGCCAGAACAAAAAGATATATATATAGAAGGTACTTACTCTGGATTAGTTAGGTTTAAAAAAAATGGTACAAAGTGGGAAGAAAAATCATTAGGAAAAACAACTATGCCAATTCGTTTTTTAGTATTTGAAGATCAAAAAACAGCTTGGACAGCACATGCTTATAAAGGATTGTACAAAGTTAAATTTGATGATAACTATGACACAATTACCAGTATTGAGAACTATAATAAGAAAGGAGTTTTCTCAGATTTTAATGTTAGAGTTTATAAAATTAAAAATGACATATGTTTTAAAACTAATAATGGCTGGCTAAAATATGAGCCTTTGTTGGATAGTATTGTGCCTTATGATTTATTAAATGATAATTTTGGGAAGAATTCTTATATAATATCAGAAGATGATGTAAATCAATTGGTGATTAAAAAGACAAACGATGTTATTAGCTTCAAAACGATTTTAAATCAAGAAAAAGATATTTCACTATCAAACAATTATTTTGAAAACCGCTTAATTGTAGGTAATGAAAATGTGTCAAAGATTACTGATTCTACTTTTGCCCTTAATTTAAATAATGGGTTTATGCTTATAGATAATAGGTTTAAATCTAAAAGCAACTTATTAGAACCCCAAATTGAAAGCATAAACATTGACAAGGAATTAATCAATTTAGAGCCTAAACGTGTAATTACATTTAAACTAAATAGTAGTCTTAGTATTTCTGTTTCGTCAGCAAAATCAAGCAATCATTTTTTTGAGTATTCAATATTAGAATTAGATTCCAAAAAATGGAATAGATTAGATAAAGATAAGCTTGAGTTGTCAAATTTAAAGGATGGTACTTACACTATTTTATTTAGAGCAAGTGATGATTTTGGACAATCATCCTTACCAAGCAAATTAACAATTAAAGTATTGCCGCCCTGGTATAAAGATACAATAGGTTTTGTTATCTATTTTATATTAATCAGTATTGTTGTTTTTGTTATTTATATTATAAATAAGAGAAAAGTTCATAGAGAACAAAGATTATTAAAAATTAAATATGCAAAAGAGCAATTAGAAATTGTAAGAGAAAAAACTTTAGAAAATGAAAAGAGAATCGTTCAATTAAAGAATGAATCTCTTAAAAATGAAGTAAAGCTAAAAAGCAAACAGTTGGCTAATACAGCTATGGCCTTAGTAAAGAAAAATGAAACATTGCAGGATATAAAAAACGAATTGGCCGTTAATAAGGAAAATTTTGAAAATCAATATGCCTTTAAAAAAATATTAAAAAAAGTAGACAACTCTATTGCACATAAAGATGAATGGAAAATTTTTGAACATAATTTTAATCAAGTTCATGAAGAATTTTTTAATAGCCTTAAAGCCAAACATTCAAATCTAACTCCTAAAGATTTGAAGATTTGTGCATACATCAAAATGAATCTTACAAATAAAGAAATTGCGCCTTTAATGAATGTATCTATAAGAGGTTTAGAAACACATAGATACAGATTAAAAAAGAAACTAGATTTAGAAAATGATATTTCCGTCACGTCTTATTTGGTAAATCTTGATTAAATCACTTTCAAAAATACGTTATTCACAAATATTTTTACGCCAATACTACGTCATACAACGTTTTAACCGCTTGATTTACTCACTTTATTGTATCTTTATTATACGTCAAACATAGATATTTTTTGTGTTTTTGCATTATTGGCGTATTTAAAGTGTAAATGCTTTTTACGTCAAAAATAAAATACGTTATATCTTGTGCATGACTAACAATTAATTCAATCATGTATATGAAAACAAAAATTATTTTATTATTACTTTTTCTACTCTCAATTAGTGGCTTTGCTCAAAACATAACTGTTTCGGGTGTTGTTACCAGTTCAGATGATAATATGCCTATTCCGGGTGTTAATGTCATTATAAAAGGAACTACAAGAGGAGTTAGCACTGATTTTGATGGAAATTATTCTATACAAACGGCTAAAGGAGAAACATTAGAGTTTAGCTCTATTGGATTTAAAACAAAATCAATAACTATAGAAAGTCAAAATCTTATCAATATTGTTTTAGAAATTGATGTAGAATCATTGGACGAGGTAGTTTTAGTTGGATATGGTACCCAAAGAAAAGCGGACTTAACAGGTTCAATCGTGACAATAAAATCACAGGATATTGAAAAAACACCAACTGCCAATGTTATGCAAGCATTACAAGGTAAAGTGTCGGGTGTACAAGTGGTTAGTAACGGTTCGCCAGGTGATTCACCAACAGTTAGATTAAGAGGTATTGGCTCTTATAATAATGATAATAGTAAACCGCTTTATGTTGTTGATGGAATGTTTTATACCAATATTGATTTTTTAAACAGTAAAGATATTGAATCTTTAACTGTTTTAAAGGATGCGTCGTCTTCTGCAATTTATGGTGTGAGAGCTGCTAATGGGGTTATTATTGTTAAAACTAAAACAGGCAATTTAGAAAAGAAACCTGTATTTGAGTATGATGGTTATACCGGTGTGCAATATGCGCAAAACGTCATTAAACTAGCTAATGCTGAGCAATTTACTACTATGGCATATGAGTCTGGATCACAACCAGATATAAATTTTGTTCTTAATGCCATGCAACGCTACGGGCGTAGTAGAGTGAATCCTAATGTGCCAAATGTAAATACGGATTGGTTTAAAGAAATTTTAAAACCAGGTATCATTCAAAGTCATAGTGTAGGTGCTACTGGTGGTTCAGAAAATGTATCGTATTCTGTTGGTGCAAACTATTTTTCGCAAGAAGGTATTTTAGATATGAAAAACGAATATGAGAGATTTAATGTTCGTTCAAAAATTGATGTTAAACTTTCAGATCGCTTTAAAATGGGTGTTAATACGGTTTTTAGTAATGCTACAAAATATAATGCAGAAAATGCAGCTTGGTTTAGTGCTTATTTTGCAGTGCCTATTATGCCAGTAATTGACGAATTGAACACCGAAGCTTCTCCGATTAGGTATTCTAATGCTCAAATGTTGGGGTATAGAGGAACTCAAAACCCTTTCCCAGTAATGGATTATAATAACAACCAATTAAAAATCAGAAAACTATTATCAAGCATCTATTTTGAAGTGGATTTAATTCCGGAAAAGTTAATTTTTAAAACAACATATAATCATGATTTTTCAGCTTTAGATGAAAGATATGTTAACTTACCTTATACATTAGGTAACAATGTTGAAAGAATTTCAGGAATTACTAAAACTCAAAACACATATTCAAATCAAATTTGGGATAATGTTTTAACTTATAAAGAAAATTTTGGTGACCACAGCATTACGCTTATGGGTGGTACGTCTTACAGAGATGAAGCAAGACATTCATTATCTGTTAGAGGTGAAAATATAGCAGGTATTGATTATGACACTTCTTGGTATTTGAATTTCGCAGAAGAAAGTTCTATTGTTTTGGCTGGAGATGGAGATAATGGCTCAAGAATTTATGGTGTTTCATATTTTGCAAGAGCAGCCTATAACTATAAAGATAAATATTTATTATATGGAACCATCAGAGCTGATGGATCCTCTAAATTCACTAAAGATCCATGGGGTTATTTTCCATCAGTAGGTGCTGGTTGGGTGATTTCTGAAGAAGATTTTATGAAGGATAATGGCATTTTTGATTATTTAAAATTAAGAGCAAGCTGGGGTAAATTAGGTAATGATAATGTTGCAGCAAGTTCTGGTTCTAATACAATAAATGTAATTTCTACAGATATAGGTGATGTTCAAACACCTGGTATTACATCTTCAAGTACTTTTACAGATAACTCTTGGGAGGTTATTGAAGAGAACAACTTTGGTATAAACATAGGGATGTTAAATAATCAATTATCTATTGAGGCAGATTATTACATTCGTGACACAAAAAATGCTATCATGCCAGTATTTGTGCCAATTATTAATGCTACAGTTGATAAAAATTCAGGAGAAATTAGAAACCAAGGTTTTGAAATCGCAATTAATTGGAATAAAAGTGTTTCAAAAGATTTCAGTTATACAATAGGGACTAATTTAACATCTTTAAAAAACAAAACATTGAGTGTTACAGACCCAAAAGGATATGTTGATGCTGGAAGTGCTGAATTTCGCCAAAGAACCATTGTAGGAGAACCAATAAAAGCATTTTATGGCTACCAAACAGCTGGAGTTTATCAAAATCAAGCACAAATTGATGCCGACCCAATTGCAGTAGCAAACAATTTAGTTCCTGGTGATTTGATCTATAAAGATTTAAACAACGATGGAGCAATTGATGATAACGATAGAAAAGTGTTAGGCTCATATTTGCCTAAGTTTATGTATGGAGGAAATATAGGAATTACCTATAAAGATTTTGATTTCTCTGTTAGTTTCTATGGTCAATCTGGTAATAAAATCTTAAATAGAAAACGAGGAGAAATTATTTTCACTAACGATACTAATATGGATGCCGATTTAGCAATTAATAGATGGCATGGTGAAGGTACAAGTAATTCATATCCATCATCTGCTGGTTTGCGAAAAGGCTGGAACCAAAAATTAAGTAATTTCTGGGTAGAGGATGGAGACTTTTTTAGAATTCAAAATATACAACTGGCATATACAATAAAAGGAGAAAAGCTTTTTGGTAAAAATATGCCTGAAACCAGATTTACATTAACTGCAGATCGTCCATTCACATTTTTCAACTACAATGGCTTTAATCCAGAAGTTTCTGATGGTGTAGATAGACAAACTTATCCTGTGCCAGGTGTCTATACGTTTGGCGTTAATATAAAAATCTAAAAAATATTGAATATGAAAAACTTAAAAAACACATTTAATATAAGTGCTTTTTCACTTATTATTATGTTAAGCTTATTTGCTTGTACTGATAAGCTGGATTCGCAAGAGGGTCAACTTAATACAGGCGATGTTGATTATACAAATACATCTGAAATGATTCAACCGTTAATAGGAGCTTATAATGCATGGGCTACTAGAGGTTGGGAAGAGTATCTTCTACTATCTGTTAGAGGTGATGATGTTAATGCAGGTGGTCTTGGTGATCAACAAGACTTTGCAAATACAGATTTGTTTACCTATAACAAAGACTATTGGATGTATAATTCGCTTTGGAATTTACATTATGCTGATATTGTTAGTGTGAATAATGCTGCTAGTTTAATTGAAAATTATAAAGCCTTTGCAGGACCTAGTGATGCAGCTAAAGCAGACCAATATATAGCCGAAACAAAAGTATTTAGAGCTTGGTTGCATTTTAATTTAGCAAGAGTTTGGGGAAATATTTTTATAATAAATACAGCAATTCCTGATGCAGAAATAGAAGCTGGTGTAGCCACTAAAGATCAAGTAATGCAATATATCTCTGATTTAATGGATGAAGCTATTCCTTTTCTTCCTGATATGCGTCCAAACGAAAGAACAGATGTTAAAGGTGGTGTTACAAAGTATACAGCTTTAGCTATGAAAGCACTAGCTAATTTAGAACTAAAAAATTATCAAGGAGTAGCAGATGCGACTTCTCAAATTATAAGTTCTGGTAAGTTTTCGTTATTCCCAGATTTTTATGAAGAATTTAAAAAACCAGGAGAATTAAGTAATGAGAATTTATTAGAAATGCAATATTCTGATTATGATTCTGGAACTGGAGATGCATTTTACTATGTAAGTGAAGGTGATTCATATCAATCATTAGGTCCTCAAAACTGGACACCAGCAAGAGCAAATGCTGAAAGTGGCTGGGGATTTTATGAACCCAGTATGAAATATATCAAGTTCATGTTAAATAGAGGAGAAACAGTTCGTTTAGAAACAAGCGTATTGTTTACCGATAGAGGTATTGCAGAATTACAATTAGATCCTGCTTATGCAACGTTACCTTCTTTTGTAAAAAACACGACACGTGATGGGGATATTATAAATGATTATGCTCGTGCTTTGTTTGCGAGTGGAAAACATTATTTACCATCAATTCAACTTACAGATGGAAGAAATGTTTATGGAGCAGGTAAAAATATGATTTGTATACGATATGCAGAAATTTTACTAATGCATGCAGAAGCTTTAACTCAAGGGGCAACAAGTAGTGTAATGACTGCTGATCAAGCAGTTAATGAAGTAAGACAAAGAGCTAGTTTAACTCCAATTTCTGGTGTAACAACGCAACAAGTTATGGAAGAAAAGTTTGCTGAAATGGCTATGGAATGGGGCACTCGTTATTACGATATGATTAGATTAGGTAATTATAGCGAGTTAAGTTATGACGGTAGAACTTTTACTGCAGACAAAGCATTATTGCCTTATCCGCAAGCTCAAGTTGATGCCTTACCACTAGAAAATTAATTTAATTTAAACATATAATATGAAAAATATCTTAAAATATATAACTGGTCTTTTCATGTTACTTCTAATAGTATCATGTAATGATGGCATAGACCCTATAACAAAAGTTGACCCAGGCGTTGATGAAACTGCGCCTATTGTTAAAATTGTGTACCCTACGGAAGGTACAGCTATTAAAGTGTTTGAAGACGTTACTTCAATAAACATTAAGATTGAGGTGACCGACGATATTGAGATTGCAGATATAGCAATTCTTCTTGATGGAACAGAAATTGCTGGTTTTAATTCTTTTAATGATTATAGAAGAGCTTTAGAAGAATATACTTACGACAATTTAGTGGATGGAGATCATATATTAAAAGTAACAGCAACCGATATTGAAGGGAAAACTACTTCTACTGAAGTTAATTTTAGTAAACAGCCACCATATAGTCCATTATTTGATGGAGAAGTTTTGTATATGCCATTTGATGGTGATTATAGAGATTTGATTGGATTTAAAATAGCTGATGAAGTTGGAACACCTGGTTTTGCAGGAGGTGGTTATGCTGGGACTAATGCTTATAAAGGAGCAACAGATTCATATTTAACGTTTCCTTCTGATGGAATAAAAAGCAATGAATTTAGCGCTGCTTTTTGGTATAAAGTAAATGCAAGTCCAGATAGAGCTGGTATTATGGTTGTTGGAGATGATGCAACAGACCGTAATCAAGGTTTTAGATTGTTTAGAGAAGGAAGCGGAACCTCACAACGTATTAAATTGAATGTTGGAATTGGTACAGAAGAAAGTTGGAACAATGGTGGTGTTATTGATGTTACTGCTGCTGAGTGGGTTCATGTGGCTTTTACGATTTCACAATCTGAAACAAAAATTTATTTCAACGGTGTAGAAGTGAACACAGCAACTTTAGCCGCTCCAATAGACTGGACTGGTGTTGGACCATTAACTATTGGTTCTGGTGGCGAAACATTTAGTTACTGGGATCATAAATCTGATATCAGCAGTTTTGATGAATTACGCATCTTTAACAAAGCACTATCTCAATCTGATATTCAAATTATGATAAATGCATATAGTCCATATATACCTCAATACGCTGGAGAATCTTTCTACATGCCTTTTGATAAAGGATATATAGATTTAATTGGAGGTAGAGCTGCAAGTGCTGTTGGATCACCAGAGGTTACGGATCAATCATACGTAGGAGATGGAGCCTATTTAGGAGCAACTGATTCCTATTTAACATATCCAGCTGATGGTTTATTAAGTAATCAATTCAGTACTACGTTCTGGTATAAAGTTAATTCAAGTCCAGACAGAGCAGGTATTTTAGTTGTTGGAAATGATACTCCCGAAAATAGGAATCAAGGGTTTAGGTTGTTTAGAGAAGGAAGTGGTACTGAACAACGCATTAAATTGAATATTGGAACAGGTGGAGGAGAAAGTTGGAATGATGGTGGAATTATAGATGTTACAGCAGGTGAATGGGTAATGGTTGCAGTAACCGTTTCAGATACACAAAGTAAGATTTATTTCAATGGTGTTGAAATGAATTCTGCAACTTTAGCTGCTCCAATCGATTGGACAGGATGTAATAGTTTTACAATAGCTTCTGGTGTCCCTACATTTTCTTATTGGGATCATAAATCTGATGGAAGTACTATTGATGAATTAAGATTTTATAATAAAGCCCTTTCACCTGAAGAGGTTATACAAATTGTAGGTGGCTCATATACACCACCATATTTTGGATCAACTTTATACATGCCTTTTGATGGAGCAAATGTTGATAAGGTAACAAATACTAATGCTACTGTTGTTGGAACACCTGGTTTTGCTGGAGAAAGTGTTGTTGGAACGGATGCTTATGCTGGTGCTACAGATTCTTATGTAACATTTCCAATAACCAATTTATTTACTAATGAATTTAGTGGTGCATTTTGGTATAAAGTAAATTCAGCACCAGATCGTGCAGGTATTTTAACTGTTGCGCCTCCAATGAATGGGGCAGATAATGATTTAACTTCTGGTTTTAGACTTTTCAGAGAAGGCAGTGCTACAGAACAACGGGTAAAACTACATATTGGAACTGATGGTGGAGATGTTTGGAATGATGGTGAGGTAATAGATGTAACAGCTGGACAATGGGTTCATGTAGCATTTACAGTGTCGTCTACCGCTACACAAATCTATTTTAATGGTGTTGCCGTTACCAATAGTGGAAATATGACTGGTAAAACTATTAGCTGGGCTAATTGTACTAATCTTTCTATTGCTTCTGGAGCTCCTGGATTTATTGGATGGAGCCATTTATCAGATTTAAGCGAAATAGATGATTTGATGCTATTTGATAGAGTTTTAACTGTAGATGAAATTCAAGCAATCATGGCAAATTAATTAAAGAATTTAAACTTTAAACCTTAAACCCAATACAGGGTTTAAAGTTTTAGTTGTTTAGTTTAATAAGTATTGTTTGTTTTTATTTGAATTTGGCTGCGTTCATTGAATGCAGCTAAATTACTTAAACCTAAACCAAAATGACTATTTATAACCTAAAAATAATTTCTTTTTTAAGCATTATTATTTTATTATTTAATTGCAATAAAAAAAAGGAACTAGTTTCACAAACAGAAAATAATTCAAATTTTAATTCAGAAAATGGATTATTGGATACCATTCAAAAGCAAACCATAAACTATTTTTGGGAAGGAGCAGAACCTAATTCTGGTTTGGCCAGAGAACGTTTACATATGGATAATGTGTATCCAACTTCTCCTAAAAATACGGTGACAACTGGTGGAAGTGGCTTTGGACTTATGGCTATTTTAGTAGGTATTGAAAGAGGTTTTATTTCTAGAGATGATGCCTTAAGTAGATATTTTCAAATAGTTGATTTCCTTGAAAAGGCAGATAGATTTCACGGTGCTTGGCCTCATTGGATAAATGGTGAAACAGGAAAGGTTGTTCCGTTTAGTAAAAAAGACAATGGTGGTGATTTAGTTGAAACGGCCTTTTTAGTTCAAGGGCTTTTAACCGTTTCTGAATATTTTAAAAATGGAGGAGAAAAAGAACAAGAGCTGGTTGAAAGAATAGATAAACTTTGGAAAGAAGTTGAGTGGGACTGGTACACAAAAGGTGAAGATGTGCTTTATTGGCACTGGTCACCTGAATACGCTTGGGATATGAATTTTCCTGTTGGAGGTTATAATGAGTGCTTAATTATGTATGTTTTAGCAGCTTCATCACCAACGCACCCAATTTCAAAAGTGGCTTACGATAAAGGTTGGGCAAAAAATGGAGCTATTGTTTCTAAGGATTCTTTGTATGGTGAAGCTTTAGTTTTAAATTATTATGAACATGATGACACTCCCGTTGGGCCATTATTTTGGGCGCATTATTCTTACTTAGGATTAAACCCAAATGGCTTATCCGACCAATACGCAGATTATTGGAAACTTACTCAAAATCAAGCAAAAATTCATTATAAATATGCCATAGATAATCCAAAACACTTTAAAGGTTACGGAGAAAATTTATGGGGATTAACTTCAAGTTATTCCATGAAAGGTTATGCTGGACATAGACCAGGTAATGATCTTGGAGTTGTTTCTCCAACAGCATCTTTATCATCATTTCCATACACACCAAAAGAGAGTATGCAAATGCTTAAATATCTGTATAAAAGTCAAGATTCACTTATAGGGAAATATGGACCCTATGATGCTTTTAGTTTGCAAGACAATTGGTATTTGCCTAGATATTTGGCGATAGATCAAGGACCAATTCCTGTGATGATTGAAAATTACAGAACAGGATTTTTGTGGAGTTTATTTATGAAAAACAAAGATGTACTTAATGGATTAAATAAATTGGGATTTACAATTAAATCTCATAATTAAAACGTTAAAAAATGGTTAGATTTAATTTTACATTATTTTTAGTATTAATCTTTTTTTCATGTGGTTCAGATGATGGACCTGGATATCAAGAACCCTATATTCCTGGTACCAATGAACCAACCATAGACCCGTTAACCGATTCTGAAATGATGGATTTAACGCAAAAAGAAACGTTCAAATATTTTTGGGATTTTGCAAATTCAAGTTCTGGAGCAGCAAAAGAAAGATACCATCCCAGCAATCCAACATTAAATCAAAATGTAGTTACTACAGGAGGAACAGGTTTTGGTCTCATGGCTATTTTAGTAGGGATTGAAAGAGGATATGTAACTAGAAGTGAAGGCTATACAAGATTAAATAAAATTTTAACTTTTTTTGAAAATGCAGACCGTTTTCATGGAGCTTGGCCACATTGGATTGATGGCGGAACTGGTCATGTCATTCCATTTAGTACAAAAGATAATGGAGGAGATTTAGTTGAAACTGCTTTTTTAGCACAAGGCTTAATTTGTGTGAAAGAGTATTTTAAAAATGGTTCAACAGAAGAAAAAACGTTATCCAATCTGGCAGACACACTTTGGAAAGGTGTAGAATGGAATTGGTATACTCAAAACCAAAATGCATTGTATTGGCATTGGAGCCCAAGTTATGGTTTTGAAATAAATATGAAACTAAGCGGTTATAACGAAACTATGGTCGCTTATGTTTTAGCTGCAGCTACACCAGATTATACTATTATAAAAAAGGTCTATGAAGAAGGTTGGGCTAATAATGGAGCTATTGTTTCATCAAGCTCACAAAATGGAATCCCTTTGGTTTTAAATCATGCAGGTGGTTCCAACTTTGGTGGACCTTTATTTTTTAGCCACTATTCTTTTTTAGGTTTAAACCCTAAAAACTTAACCGATCAATATGCAAATTACTGGAATCTTGTTGTAAATCACACAAAAATAAACCGTCAATATTGTATTTCAAATCCTAATAAATATATAGATTATGGGGCAGATTGTTGGGGTTTAACAGCTAGTTACTCAAGAAATTCTGATGGTTCAATAGGATATTCAGCACATAGTCCTTCAAACGATTTAGGTGTTATTTCACCAACAGCGGCCATTAGTTCTATTGCTTACACACCTTCTGAATCCTTAAGTGCTATGCATTTTTTCTATCAAAAAAAGAGCAAATTATTAGGAGTAGCTGGTTTTTATGATGCCTTTAGTCCTCAATATAATTACTGGGTTGCCGATGCTTATTTAGCTATCGATCAAGGACCAGAAATTATCATGATTGAAAATTATAGAACTGGTTTGTTATGGAATTTATTTATGCAAAATGCAGATGTTAAATTAGGTTTAGATAAATTGGGCTTCAATTATTAAATATTTGTAGAATGAAACATTATCAAATTAAATATAGCAATCAGAATATATTTTTGGTTCTATTCTTTTTTATCTCTAATTTTTTAATAGCTCAAAATAAAGAACTTTTTTCAAAGGAATTATATTTTCATAATAATGATACCTTAAAGTATCGCTTACTACTTCCTAAAAATTTTTCAGAAGAAAAGGAATATCCACTTGTTTTATTTCTTCATGGAAGAGGGGAACAAGGAAACGACAATGAAACTCAACTGGTACATGGTAGCAACTTGTTTTTAGAAAATTATAGTAAAGATGAATTTCCGGCAATTATTATTTTTCCACAATGTCCAAAAGACGATTATTGGGCTAATGTAAATCGAGATGAATCGAAAAAAGGACTTGAAAAATATAAATTTAAACGATTAGGAAAACCAACAAAGTCCATGAAACTTGTTTTGAGTTTAATGGAAGATTTAACCAAAAAACCATACGTTAAAAAAGATCAGGTGTATGTTGGAGGACTTTCTATGGGAGGCATGGGTACTTTTGAAATTATAAACAGAAAACCAGACATGTTTGCTGCAGCATTTCCTATTTGTGGAGGAGGCAATCCAAAATCTGTTAACAGATATGCAAATAAGATTTCGCTTTGGGTATTCCATGGAGGGAAAGATGATGTTGTAATCCCCTATTTTTCTTTAAGAATGGTAGCGGCACTTCAAAAAAAAGGAGCTGATGTAAAATTAGCATATTTTGAAAATGATAATCACAATAGCTGGGACTCTGCATTTGCAGAAACGGAACTTTTAAGTTGGCTATTTTCAAAAACAAAAAAATAAAAATGAACAAACTATTCAAAATTAAACAAGCTTTGTTTGTAATTACAGTAACATTAATTGTATCATGTAATCAGAGTCAAAATAAAACTAATAGAAATTTAGTAGATAATCCATTTGAAAAAAAGGTAGATTCTATTTTAAATTTAATGACTGTTGAAGAAAAAATAGGCCAACTTAATCTTCCTGTTTCTGGAGATATTATAACGGGTCAAGCACAAAGCTCAGATATTGCTAAAGAAATTGAGGAAGGTAAAGTAGGAGGCCTTTTCAATATCAAATCTGTTGAAAAGATTAAAGAAGTGCAAAAAATAGCCGTTGAAAAAAGCCGATTGAAAATTCCTTTAATTTTTGGAATGGATGTCATTCACGGTTATGAAACAACCTTTCCAATACCATTAGGTTTATCCTGTTCATGGGATATGGAACTTATCAAAAAAACAGCTAAAATGGCAGCGCAAGAGGCAACTGCCGATGGAATTAACTGGACATTTTCACCAATGGTTGATATTTCAAGAGATCCACGTTGGGGTCGTGTTTCAGAAGGTTCAGGTGAAGATACCTTTTTAGGAAGTGAGATTGCCAAAGCAATGGTAAAAGGATATCAAGGAGATGACTTGACAAAGAATAATACAATGATGGCTTGTGTAAAACATTTTGCATTGTATGGTGCACCAGAAGGAGGTAGGGATTATAATACGGTAGATATGAGCAGAATGAGAATGTACAACGAATATTTGCCACCGTATAAAGCAGCCGTTGACGCAGGTGTAGGCTCTGTCATGGCATCGTTTAACGAGATTGATGGTATTCCAGCAACAGGCAATAAATGGTTGCTTACAGATTTGTTGAGGAATGATTGGAGCTTTAATGGATTTGTAGTGACAGATTATACTGGAATTTATGAAATGATTCATCATGGCATGGGAGATAAATATGACGTTGCTGCACTAGCACTAAACGCAGGAGTAGATATGGATATGGCAGGAGATTCGCCAGTAATTCCAGCAGCATTTATTAAAACATTAAAACAATCTGTTGAGAATGGGAAAGTATCTATGCAAAATGTTGATGCTGCAGTAAAAAGGATGTTAACTGCAAAATACCAATTAGGATTATTTGATGATCCTTATAAATATTGTGATGAAAATAGAGCAAAAACAGAAGTATTTACAAAAGAAAATAGAGCGTTTGCCAGACAAGTTGCTTCGCAATCCATGGTATTACTAAAAAATGACAATGATATATTACCATTAAAAAAATCAGCTAAAATAGCTTTAGTTGGGCCATTAGCATACACTAAAGAAAATATGGCTGGTACTTGGAGTGTTGCAACAAAGCAAGATGAATCCATTACATTGTTGGAAGGTATTAAGGATGTTGCAGGTAAAAATGCTACTGTTTTATACGCTAAAGGAAGTAACTTGTCTTATGATAAAGATTTCGAAAAAATTGCAACCATGTTTGGTAGAGAAATTCCAAGAGATGGCAGAACAGATGAACAGTTAAGACAAGAAGCAGTAAATATTGCAGCAAAATCTGATGTTATTATTGCAGCTATTGGAGAATCATCAGAAATGAGTGGAGAAAGTAGCAGTCGTTCAGATATTTCAATTCCTCAGGCTCAAAAAGATTTATTGAAGGCTCTAGTAAAAACAGGAAAACCTATAGTTATTGTTCTTTTTAATGGTAGAGCATTAGTGCTTAACGAGGAATCTAAATCAGCTAACGCAATTTTAGATGTTTGGTTTAGTGGAAGCGAATCCGGACATGCCATAGCCGATGTGTTATTTGGCGCTGTTAACCCTTCAGGAAAACTAACATCAACATTTCCAAGAAGCGTAGGACAAATCCCGCTTTATTACAATCATAAAAACACAGGTCGACCTCTTGGTAATAAAGAAGGAAAGTTTGAAAAGTTTAAATCAAACTATATGGATGTTCCTAACGAACCTTTATATCCGTTTGGTTTTGGGTTGAGTTATACCAAATTTGATTATAGTAATTTGAAGTTGAGTGCAAATCAATTGAATGCAGATAGTAATATTGAAATTTATGTAGATGTTACCAATTCTGGAGAATTTGATGGTAAAGAAATTGTGCAATTATATATTCGTGATTTAGTGGGTTCTGTGACTCGTCCGGTTAAAGAATTAAAAGGATTTCAAAAAGTAGAAATTAAAAAAGGAGAAACAAGGACTGTCACTTTTAAATTAACTGTTGAAGATTTAAAATTCTATAATTACAATTTGGATTTTGTTGCAGAGCCAGGTGATTTTGATGTGTTTGTGGGTGCCAACTCAAATGCTAGTTTAAAAGCGCAATTTGAATTGGTTGAATAAAAATTAGTTTATTTAAAATATTCAAAATGAAAAAAATAGCAATTCTTATTATATGGTGTACGTTTCACTCATTGATTGCTCAGCAAAAAACCTATTGCAACCCTATCAATATTGATTACGGTTACACACCTTTTGATGTGTTTTCAAAACAAGGAAAACATAGGGCAACCGCCGATCCTGTAATAGTAAATTTTAGAAACAAATATTTTTTGTTTTCAACCAACCAAGAAGGCTATTGGTGGAGCAATGACATGCTTAATTGGAAGTTTGTATATCGTAAATTCTTGAGAGATAATAAATATATACATGACCTTAATGCTCCAGCAGTTTGGGCAATGAAAGATACGCTTTATGTGTATGGTTCAACATGGCAATCCGATTTTCCTATTTGGAAAAGTACCAATCCAACAGTTGATGATTGGGAAATAGCTGTAGATACACTAAAAGTTGGTGCTTGGGATCCTGCTTTTCATTATGATGAAGATAAAGATAAGTTGTATCTCTATTGGGGATCAAGCAATGTTTGGCCTATTTTAGGAACTGAAATCAACACTGAAACTATGCAATCTGAAGGATACACAGTACCAATTGTGAGACTATTTCCAGAAGATCATGGTTGGGAACGTTTTGGTGAATATAATGATAATGTGTTTTTGCAACCCTTTATAGAAGGTGCGTGGATGACTAAACATAATGGTAAATATTATATGCAATACGGTGCTCCGGCAACAGAATTTAGTGGATATTCAGACGGTGTTTATGTAAGTAAAGATCCTTTGGATCGATTTGAATATCAAAGTCATAATCCGTTTTCCTATAAACCCGGCGGATTTGCAAGAGGTGCCGGACATGGTGCAACTTTTCAAGATAACTATGAAAATTATTGGCATGTTTCTACCATCTTTATTTCAACTAAAAATAACTTTGAAAGACGAATTGGAATCTGGCCCGCTGGTTTTGACAAGGATGATGTAATGTACTGCAACACAGCTTATGGCGATTATCCAACACTGTTACCAAAATTTGCAAAAGGAAAAGATTTTACAAAAGGATTGTTTTCAAATTGGATGTTACTTAATTATCAAAAACCTGTACAAGTATCTTCCACTTTGGGAGGTTATCATGCCAATTATGCTGTTGATGAAGATATTAAAACCTATTGGAGTGCAATTTCTGGAAATAAAGGAGAATGGTATCAAACCGATTTGGGTGAAGTTTCTACTATCAAAGCCATTCAAATAAATTATGCCGATCAGGATGTTGATTTTAAAGGTAAAACCTTGGGTAAATTTCATCAGTATAAAATCTATGGCTCCAATGATGGTAAAAAATGGCATGTGATTGTTGATAAAAGTAAAAACAACGCCGATGTACCACATGACTACGTTGAATTGGAAAATCAAGTGAAAGCACGATATGTAAAAATTGAAAATATTAAAATGCCTACAGGGAAATTTGCATTAAGTGGATTTAGAATTTTTGGAAAAGGCGAAGGAAATAAGCCAGAAAAGGTCGAGAACTTTATAGCACTTCGTTCAAGTCCTGAAAAATATGGAGAAAGACGCAGTATTTGGTTTAAATGGCAGCAAAATGAATTAGCCGATGGTTATGTAATTTATTGGGGAAAATCACCCGATAAACTTTATGGCAGTATTATGGTGTATGGTAAAAATGAATATTTCTTTACAGGAGCCGATAGAACAGATGCTTATTATTTCCAAATAGAAGCTTTTAATGACAATGGTATTAGTGAAAAAACCAGTGTTATTAAAGTGGATTAAGATATTATTTTTCATCAAAAGCTATAACCTTAGAAATAATTTCATAATACTTTAGAAAACTTTAAATATTAGCTCATTTTGTTTTTTGTAACAATTTTTTAAAATTATGGTTTAAAATAGACAGTATTATTAGTAAATTAATTGAAAAATTAGAATAAAATGAAATACTGTATTTACGCTTTGTTATTGCTTTTTACTGTAACTATAAATGCTCAAAGTAAGGAGACTTACACGTACGCAATAAAGGATGGAGACACATTGAAACTCGATGTTTATAAGCCAAATAATATAAAGCCAACAGATAGTTTACCTGTTTTATTATGGATACATGGTGGTGGTTTTGAAATAGGAAGTAGAGATAATGAACCCGATAGAAAGCTATGTGAATACATTGCAAACAAAGGGTATATAGGTGTTTCTATTTCATACCGATTGTTGAGAAAAAATGGTGAAACTCATTTTGGATGTAATTGTGATAACGATTTAAAATTAAATGTTTTTAAAGAAGCTATAACAGATTATTTTGATGCTGCAAATTTCATAGTCCATAATTCTAAATCACTTCAAATAGATACAACAAAAATAATAGCTGGAGGAAGTAGTGCTGGTGCAGAAGTTGTTTTAAATGCTGCTTACATGCGAGAATATTTCATTGAGAACTTACAGAGCTATGAAGATGTTAAATTTGCTGGTGTTTTTTCATTAGCAGGTGCACTTATAAATGTTAATTATTTAACCAAGCAAAATGCCTTGCCAACCGTTTTATTTCATGGGACAGATGATAATTTAGTTCCCTTTGCAACGGCACCACATCATTATTGTGAAACATCAAAACCAGGTTACATTATCTTAGATGGTTCTTCAGTAATTGCAAAAAAACTATCTGATTTAGAAACCCCTTATTTTTTCTATATGGTTAAAGGGGCTAAGCATGAAATTTCATCAGTTCCTTTTAAAGAATTAGAAAGTGTTTTAGATTTTTTTAAAAGAACTGTATTAGATGATGTGATTATTCAAACCAAAATAATTAAGCAAAAACAACAATGAAAGCTATAATTTTATTGTTGATTTCGCATTGGTTTTTCATTCTAGTAATAAAAAAAGCAATGTTTGTGTTGAAAAACTAAGCAACCAAACATAATTTACATAATGGCTGATAATCATGCTTCACAAGCTATTAGCGCTTATGGCCAACCTATTAGTAAATTAGCTTCAACACCAAATATTGATAGAATTGCAAACGAAGGTGTATTGTTTCAAAATAACTTTTGTACAAATTCCATATGTGGACCAAGTAGAGCTGTTGTTTTCATTTGAAGTTTATTCCATGTTGCTCTATTTTACTTTAAAATAAATAAAACCTTGGTTATCATTAGACTGCGTATTTTTTGTTTTCAATCAAAACTATATGAATTGTTCAAATTAAAATCCTAAGCCCATTTTAAAAGCTAAACGCAAGCCATCATTGCTATGAAATGCAGATAGATTAAGTGTCATCATATTTGCTGCATTGGCGAAAATTCCACCACCTATAGAGGTGTTCCAACGTCTTGAATTATCATCATCCAGCCAAACACGTCCATAATCAAACCCACCATAAAACCCAATATTAAGAGGTAATAAACCAGTTTTAATTTTTTGTATATTAAAACGCAAATCGGTACTTTGAACAAATGCGTTTTTACCAGTAAAACGCTGATTTCTATAACCTCGTAAACCATTTTCTGCGCCAATGCTAGCTGCTTGATAAAATTCAAAACCATCACCAAAATTAATATGCCCTAACAGGTTAGTTGCAAAAACAAGCTGGCCGTTTGGAACCAATTTATAATCAAAACCAAATTGAGGAATGATATATGAGAACTCATTGGAGTTATCAATATTTGATTTGTAACCTACTTGTAAACTTGTTTTCATTCCTAAGGTTGGAAATGCCTTATTATCATAATTTTCATAACTGTATGTAACATCGCCACCTATAAAACTATTGCTTACATCTACATTATCTCCAATAAACTGATTTATAAATCGTCCTTGTGTCTCTTCAATTTCATTGGTTTCATAGGATACTCCTAGTTTAAAGCTAGCTCCCATTGGTCCTTTCCAAATTAATGATGGTGCTATTTTAAAAACCCTTATTTTCACACGGTTATAATCCATATCAATATCTAGCCCATCATTATCATCTGCCTCAGGATTTGGAGTTTCATTTCCATAACCAAAAAAATTCATGGCGTAATTAGGACTTGTATATTTAACCTCTGTTGCTAAATTCATTTTGCCTAGTACATTTGCAAATTCACCTTTATAACCCAACTCAAAACCATTGGTAGCAAAGTAATAGGACGCATTAAATACATGCTGAGATGAAAAAGGGTTTCTTTCAAAACCATAATTGTTATAAGTATTTACTATTCCTACTTTAAAACCATCATCAGGATTGGCTCCAAAGGTTGGTATAAATTGGTTAGAACTATTCTTAATCTTTTTATAATCATAAACATTTGTTTCGTAATCATCAGTTATTTTTTGGGCTCCTTTGTTGGTTATAAACTCATTCTTTTTTGATTTATAATCATATATTTTCACTTGCTTTCCATTTTCAATATTATATGAGTCTTTGTTTGGACCTCCTATCAAACGTATTTTGATTAACCTATCTCCATCTCCAGATATTTTAAAAACATCGTCGTCGTCCAATCCATAAATCCAAATTTCCTTCGTGTCTTTTGAATTATAAATTCTTTCATGAAACACATCGGCCTTTTCTCCTTTTTTTATTCTATATGCCGTTACCTTGGTGTTTCCATTTGGCAATCGTTCCATTTCAAACCAATCATCTTTATTGGTCCCTTTTATTATGGCATATGTATTAATATGCTTGTAATAAGCGTTTGAAATTTTATTGAGATTAGCTCGTCTTGCAATTAATTTTTGCTTTATAGTTTTAAGGGTTTCATCACTAACTTCAGCTGGAAATTTTAAAAAGGCCTTATCAATAACTTCATCGGTTAGATTCTTTACAATGTAATCGACCTGACTATCCCAAACGGCTTTATCCGATTGATTTATTAAAGCAACATCTAGTGGGTAAGGCTCTAGATTAAACCATTTAACACTTTTTATATCGCTATCATAGCTTTGCATTAATCGTAATGCAGGTACTGCTGTAGTGGCAAAATTTAGTAATGCACCATCGGCCATAATAGAAAAGGCCTGATCTCTATCTCTTGGAACTGGTCTGTATATTGTTTTTCCATGATCTTTAAATTCTGCCCACCGCCATTGGTCTTCGTGCCTATCCCAATCACCAATCAGCATATCAAATAATCTGGCTCTTATATAGGCTGATTCATCTAAAACAATGCTTTCATCTTTATTGAGTTTTTTCAATAAATCATCGGTACTAATCAATGTGTTAGAAAAACCAAAGCTAGCTACATCACCATGCCCAGAATCTGCTCGTTCTTCAATCATATAAAGCTCATCACCAAACGCATCGTTATACTGCCTTAATGCTTGTTGTTTTGGCACATAATATAACTTGGGGTTGGTATGATATATTCCAACGGCATCAGATAAAGATCCTATTGCAAAAGGTGCGTATGGATGGGCACCTGTAAAAACATCCATCAACAACCCTTCGGTGTAAGTATCGTTAAATTGCCCTTCAACATATTGATCTTTAAAGGCAACAGCTTGCAGATACTGAACAGCACTTTTTCTAAGGGCGCGCATTACATATTCCCGCCCTTGTTTATCGACTAAACGCAATGATTTAGATTGATGTCCACCACCTTTTCTAACGGGAATAACACCTCCAAATAATGTATCAAGATTAACCGTTTCTGCCGTTACTTTTGTGCTGAAATATTTACGGTAACGATCTCCCCAAAGTTTTTTGTACAACTTGCCCTTGGTTGTTTCTGCATCTGTATAAATTGAAGCTTTTACTTCTTTAGGAAATGAAGCAGCATACTGGGTTATGGACTCTGTGTTTTTGTCTTCTGAAAGTACTTGGGTTTCAAAGACTACCTTTTGGTCATCAGCTGAATAAAATCTAACAAATGATGAACCGTCTTCAAAAACATCAAGTCGAACAAGTCCAGGAGTTGCATATGAAAACTGTCCTTTTCCAACATTTCTTGTTGCAGATAGTTTTGAGCCTGAACCACTAATAATCTGTGGTAAATTGTCTTGAACAATGTATTGCAAATTATGATCATGTCCAGAAACAAAAATAGTTTTATCGTTTTGCTGAGATAAGGTTATTATACGTTTTCTAAATTCGTTATAGCGTTTGTTTTGTATATCAACAGTTGTTAATCCACTGGTTTTTCTAATTACATTTTTTAATGTTCCTAAAACAGGAAAAGGAAGCATATGGCTTTTAAAAGAATACTGTCCGCCATGGCTGCCATTTGTAAACATGGGGTGATGAATGGCTATTAAAGTTGTTTTTCCATGGGCTTTTTTTATTTCACTTTCTAGTTCTTCAAAAAACTTGGTTCTGGTTTTTATTTCACAATCGTAATTAATGTTTGGGTTGTTATTCCAATTGGTTAAATACCATTCTGAGTCTACTATAATTAAAACAACATCGTCAGAGATGTTTACTTTTTCAATTGGGCAGCCATTTTCTGGTAAAAAAGTATGCTTTCCTAAGGCTTCTTCTATATACTTTTCTTGTCGTTTTAAGCCTTTTAATCCATCCGAATACCAATCATGGTTTCCTGGTATAAAAATAGCTTTCCCCTTAAAATCTTTTACGGCATCCATTTGAACATTTAATTGATGCTCTGCAAAGTTTCTTCCTTGTTCATCTTTACCAGGTAAACCTTTTGGGTAAATATTATCTCCCAGAAAAAGGACTATACTTTTTTTAGGAGCATTATCTAGTTCAGATTTTAAAAACTTTAAGGCATTTGTTTCACTGTCAGCGGGTGAGTTTCCGGCATCACCAATAAAATAAAATGTATGCGTAATTGTTTTATCGTTAGGAAAGTTTTCAGCATTATTTTCGTCTGAATATTGTGGTTTAAAAGTTGCACATGCCGTAACACAAAAAACCGCACAAATTAAAATGACATTTAGCCTGAAACTCATGGTAATGGATTAATTACTATTTTAGTAAAAATAATATTTTAAATGAATCAACTCCTTTCAAATGTCGAGAAATATGTATCGTCCTTACTACTAAGAGAGGTTTCGCATATTTATTTATACCATAATTTAAGACATACACAACGTGTTGTAAAATATACTAAAGAGCTTATTGAGAACGAACATGTAAACGAAAATGATGCAGAAAACCTGTTAATTTCCGCCTGGTTTCATGATGCAGGATTTATACAAGGATCTGATAATCACGAAGAAAAAAGTGCAGAAATCGCTTCTGCCTTTTTATTGGAACAAAATATTTCGCCCGAAAAAATAGAAGAGATTTCCAAAATTATTTTGGCTACTAAAATAGATTATGAGCCAAAAAATTTACTAGAAGAAATAATCCGCGATGCAGATTGTGCCCATTTTGGTACTAAAGAATTTGTTGAAATAAGTGACCTTTTAAGACATGAATGGGAGCATGCCTGCAATAAAA
>DJWL01000112.1 GCA_002441545.1 Flavobacteriaceae bacterium UBA6231
CCTTTACTTAAATCGCGTAGGTATTTTTTTTGATTTAAAATTTCTCCATGGAAGAAATCTGCAAATTGAGCTAATAAGGCATCTACATCTGCCTTATTTTGATTTCGCAATTCTCCAATGAAATAGAAGTATTCTTCAGCAGTTAAATAACCTATTAAAAAACTTTCGTCAATAAAAGATGATGTAAAAGGCTTCCAGTCTTCACTTTCATTAACAAGAATTTCGTTGTTTTTAATATGACCAGATGTTGGTTGAATTAAATCTAAAAGCAAACTGAAAAAAGTAGTTTTTCCTGCACCATTATTTCCTACTAAACCAAAGCTTTGCCCTTTTGGAATGTCAAGCGATTCAATGTTTAAAACTAGATTGGTATTGTATTTTTTGGAAAGATTTGATGTTGTTATCATAACTTAAATAAATTTAATGACTGATTATTTTTTTTCTGCAAAAGCAGCTATGGTTTTATACTTGCCTTTTTGATAAATACTTTCAATTTTACTTAAAAAGAAGTTTCTGAAAACAATACCCAACACACCGCTTAAAGCTAAAACAAGAAGACCAACTTCAAAATTTATAAGCTTATACGGTATATAAAACAATAACATTGGAAGTCCTAGTTTTGGTAATGCAATTAGCATTTGGGTGGGATTAAAACCATTGGTGTTACTAAAAGCTTTTGCTTTAACATTTAATTCAATAGGAACTCGGTTTAATGCACCTCCAAATAAGGTGATAAACGAATTTAAACCAATATTAAATAGTGCTCCTGCTGCTATCATCCCAAATATTTTCCATCCAAAATATAGATAAGGTGTACTTAACACAAACGAAATAGCTACGGCAACAACCATTAAATACCATTTTGATTCTAAATATTTTTTATACGGAATGTTTTGACTCATGAGTAGTTTATAATATTCGCTATCCCATGAAGGTACTAATTGCCCAAAGGTCATTAAAAACCCACCTGTAACAAACATGGATGCAAAAGCTAAAAAAGCTGGCATGTTTTGATAAACTTCTTGTGTGTAAAATATCAATCCATAAAACAAAAATAAAAACGACATCATTAAAACCTGTTTTGGCCTTGCGTTACGAAGAATTAACCGAACATCATTTTTAAGAAAAACGGCAATATTGCCAAAACGATTCATCCATGATAAATCAATAGTGTTTACTTGCTCTACTTTTTTAGAAATAGCTCCATCTAAATAAAATCCTTTTTTAACGTCATTAAAATTAATTTTATAAAGCGCATACATTAAAGCAATTGGTATTAGGACTAAATATGGTTGATTATATAACGTATTAAATGCAACACCAATAGGTTGAGAAACTTTAAATATTTGATATATCTCTAAACCAATAAATACCGCTAAAACACTAACTATTATATAGAAGAATGTGTTGTTTTTATTAATTAAAAAGTTAATGAAATTTACAGCCAAAGTTAAGGCCATTACTGATGCAAACCAACATAATACGTTAATAACCGGATGCCCTTCTGCTAAAAGCACTAAGCTAAATGGCAAAAAGATGAAAAGCGGTAAAAAATTAAAAAAAGAAAGGGTTGTTTTACCAAGTAAATAATGAATAACCGTTTCTCGTTTTATGGGAATCGTCATTAACGGTTTAATATTCATAACAGGTAATTGCTGCATAAAAAACCTAATTACCAAATCAAATAAAAACCAATAAATTAAAAAATTGTTTATTGTTATAATGGGATCAACATCTGGAACTGCTTTTCTTAAGATAAAAAACATACCTATTCCAAGAAAAATTGCGGCTCCACCAAAATATAAGGCTGCGAAAAATAATAATATTTTAATGGCAATTCCCTTTTGAAAATAGGATGCTCTTGAAAACTGTTTCCACTCTAAACTTAAAAAACGTTTAATCATAATTTTAAATTAGTGTTTGAAAATAAAAAATTAGGCAATCTTAATTGATTGCCTGATGAGAATTTTACTAATTGTATTTTTGAGCTATGGCAGACACTTCCATTCCCCAAGACTGACCAAACATCATAGCTTTTTGAGTAAGTCCTAATTGTTTGTCAGCTAATTTTTTACCTAAATCCGTATTATAAAATGCTACAAGTTCTTTAATTTCATCTTGTGTAAATTCCGTCATATAAAGCTCTGCCATTTTATCGTATAAGCCAACTAATGTTCCGTTAGCTTCATTAGTATAAGCCTCTTTGTTTTCTAGAGAAACTCCCGCACCAATTTGAACAATTGCATTTTCAAATGCTGCTCCTGCTCCTGTAAGTTTTAAAAATTCTACAGTTTCATTTTTAAAGTCAGAATTGTCTTGAGCTTTTGTAGCAAAGGCTACCATAAACATACATACTAATAAGATTTTTTTCATGATTTGTTTCTTATGGTTAATATAATTTTATATACAGTTCTATAAGTAAGATTTTTGCACTAAATGTTACAGTCAAAGTTAAAATATACTAATCTAGTTTTACTATTTTTGTAAAAAAATATCGCATGTCTACATTTCACAACCTTTCTATACAAGAAATTACTAGAGAAACCAATAAATCAATTAGCATTAGCTTTAATGTGCCTAGTACTTTAAAAGAATCATTTTCCTTTAAGGCCGGACAATATATTACATTAAAAACTAATGTTGATGGCCATGAAGTGAGACGTGACTATTCTTTATGTTCATCGCCAAAAAGTGGAGAATTAAAAATTGCTATTAAAGAAGTAAAAGATGGTACATTTTCGGCTTATGCAAATACCAAAATAAAAGTTGGCGATGTTTTACAGGTTGCACCACCAAAGGGTCGTTTTATTTTTGAACCTAACGATTCTAAAACAAAAAATATTGCGGCATTTGCTGCAGGAAGCGGTATTACGCCAGTTTTAAGCATTATAAAATGTGCTTTAGAAGAAGAAATTCACAGTAAAGTAATTCTTGTTTATGGAAATAAAACAACAGGAGATACTATGTTTTTAAACGAACTTTTAGAATTACAACATCTATATAAAGACAGGTTTTCTATTCAATTTGTATTTAGTCAAGCACAAGAAGATGATTCAATTTTTGGCAGAATTGAAAAAAGCACAGTAAATTTAATTGTGAAAAACAAATACAAGCATATTGATATTGATGCTTTTTATCTTTGTGGCCCTGAAGCTATGATTCAAACAGTTAAACACGTTCTGACTGATAATGGTGTTGATGAAAACAGAATTCATTTTGAACTTTTTAAAGCTGCAAAACCTGTAGATATTGTTGAAGAAGAAGAGACTGAAAGTGGTAATACCAAAATTACCATTATAGTTGATGATGAGGAAACTACTTTTGAAATGTCTAAAAAACAAACCATTTTAGAGGCTGCTTTAGATGAAGATCTTGATGCTCCTTATTCGTGCCAAGGTGGTATTTGCAGTAGTTGTTTGGCCCGCATAAAAGAAGGAGAAGCAACCATGAGACAAAACAATATTTTAACCGAAAAAGAAATAGCTCAAGGCTTAATTTTAACTTGTCAAGCTCATCCAACAACACCTACTATTGTAGTTGATTATGATGATATTTAGGAAGACACATCTTATAAAAATTACTTTTTCTAGATAACAGACTTTATTTTTTTAATTACCATTTCAGGAGAAATGCTTCTAGAGGCTTCTTTATAGTTTTCTGGATACTTATTTCCATAAACGGATGTTGGAATTTTGGGAAATTGATTTCTATCCGATAATAACGAATAATCTTCAGGCTGATTAAATGGTGCAAATCCAGCAAATGGATGTGTAACTCCCCAAATTGTGATAACTTTTACACCTAGCATAGCGGCAATATGGGCATTTCCAGAATCCATAGAAAGCATAACATCTAGGTTAGAAACTATATCTAATTGTTCGTCAAAACTCAATTTCCCTGCAATGTTTATAACATTGTCATAGGAAGTTTCTAAGCCATTTAAAATATCCATTTCCTTTGAACCACCACCAAATAATAGAATGTTATATTCTTTTGAAAGCGATTCAATAACACGTTTCATTAAATCAATTGGATACATTTTACCTTCGTGAGCAGCAAAAGGAGCAATGCCCACAATTTTCATGTCATTATCAGTAATTAAACTTTTAAGTTTCTCACTTAATATAGCCTTTTGGGGAAATTTTGGATTTGATAAATTAATAGGAAACCCTAACTGTTCAAACACTTCGGCATAACGTTGATGCGTTGTTTTAAGTTGATAAAATTTATCTCCTGAAACCAACATTTTCTTTTCGTTTCTGCCTTTATCAATTTTAATTGTTTTGATTCCAAAGAAAAAAGACGTTAAAATATTGCTTCGTAACACATTATGTAAGTCAGCAATGGCATCAATACCTAAGCTCTTTAATTGTTTTGATATTTTAAAGAGCCCTAAAACTCCTTTATGCTTCCCTTTAACCTCAGCAACAATAACCGAAACATTGTGTAAATCTCTGAAAAAAGGTTTAAAAAATTCTCTGGTAAGAACCGTTACTTTTAAGTTTGGATGTTGCTCAATTAATGCGCGCAATACAGGAACAGTCATAGCAACATCTCCCATAGCCGAAAGACGAATAACAAGAATGTGTTTGCTTTTATCAGGCATCAAATAAAGGACCTTTTTTAATCCATTTTAATAAGTGCTTACTTTTGAGAGCGAAGTACAGGATTTAACTCGTCATCATTGTACATTTTCATTTGCTTGTAAACTTTCATGTACTTATCTCCTTTTTCTATGTCGCTAAGCAAAGTGTCTATAGCTGTTGATAAATCAACTCTTTGATCAAGCAATATATCCAACTTTTTTTGACAGGCATTTCTATGAGCTTCAGTGGCATCAACGCGTGTTGCTTCTTCATTCATATGATATATTTTCAATGCTAAAATTGACAATCTATCAATACCCCAAGCTGGACTTTCGGTATTTATAGTTGCATTAGGTTTTACCTTTACATCTTTATATTTGGCAAGAAAATAGCTGTCAATATATTCAACCATATCTGTTCTGTCTTGATTGGAGGCATCAATTTGTCGTTTTAATGTTAAGGCTGCAACTGGATCGATTTGTGGATCTCTAATAATATCTTCGTAATGCCATTGAACAGTATCTATCCAACACTTTCGGTACAATAAGTGTTCTATTAAATCACTTTCTTTATACTTGTTTTTAAACGGTTGACTTACCGTGTTTATAATGTGATATTGGTTAATAACGTCTTGAAAAATAGCATTAGCTTTAGTTGTAAACATGATGTGTAAATTTAAAGTGTAAATATACTTCTATTTAATTAACTTTACTACTCAAAACTTACATTGTCACTCATGCATATTCATAATTTATCAAAACAAAACTCTGTTTTAAATACGTTTATTTCAGAAATTAGAGATGTAACTATTCAAAAGGACCGTATGCGTTTTAGAAGAAATATTGAGCGAATTGGTGAAATTTTGGGCTATGAAATGAGTAAAGTTTTACAATACAAAGCTTCTGAAGTTAAAACCCCCTTGGGAACCTCTAAGATAAATTTAATAACTGGTGATATCGTTTTGTGTTCTATTTTAAGAGCTGGTATTCCTCTTCATAATGGCCTATTAAATTATTTTGACACTGCTGAAAATGCCTTTATATCGGCTTACAGACATCATAAAGAAAACTCAGATGATTTTGAGATCATTGTTGAATACTTAGCTTGCCCAAATCTTGAAAATAAAATTTTGATTTTAGCCGATCCCATGTTAGCTACCGGAAGATCAATGGTTACTACGTTTGAAGCTTTAAAACCGTATGGAAAACCTAAAGAAATACATTTAGTAAGTACTATTGGGGCGCAAGAAGGAGTTGATTATGTTGAAAAATATTTTGATGTTGATACACATTTATGGATTGCAACAGTAGATGAAACTTTAAATGAGAAAGGATATATTGTTCCTGGACTTGGTGATGCCGGAGATTTATCCTTTGGGGAAAAATTACAACATTAATAACACTAAAGGAACCACAATTAATATTAAAAGGAATACTTCTTTAAACCACTTTTCCTTTATGCTTTCAATATAATTAGTCATTACTATAGATAAAGGAGCGAACAAAAACAAAAACTCGCTTCCGCTTTTTTGTGGTGCTAAAATAACGGTTACAAAGGCTATTATTACCGAAGCAAATATGATTTTAAAAGATGGTTTCAAGGCTTTCTTTTTCTTCTGAACTAATTTCACAAAAAAGATAGACGACCAAAGACCAAAAGGCAATAACAAGGTAATTGCTATTAAAAATTTAGTTGTATTATAACTGTTGTAATTATAACTTATAGCTGTTGAAATGTTTATTATTTCAAAAAAATCATCATAAAAAATTATTGAAGCACTAATTGAAATTACTACAATGGTGGCAAAACCCACAAATGGAACAATCCAGTTTTTTATTCTATTGTCTGTGTATAAAAACAAGGTGACAAAAATTAAAATAAAAAATAAAACGGCCCAAAAGTAAAAAAAGGTAGCTACAGCAAACCAAACAGCCGTATCAAACAATTTCTTTTTGATTTTTATTTGAGTTCTTAAGCTTAAAAGTCGTCTTAAACCCAATAAAATAAAAACATTGGCAAATAAAATATTTCCGTTAATTGTTGTTTCTGGAAGCGTTAAAAAGAACAAACTAAATAACAGAATTTGATAATGATTGTTTTTAGTTAAACTGTTTTTAACTACTACAAAATTGAATATTAAAATTGTGAAGTAGCAGACAAAAAACCAAGTGGTTTTTTCAAAAAAAGATACAATAGACAGCGATTCTATAAATGGCTTAAAGTTAGCTACAAAAAAAGCCAAGAGCATTATAAAAAAAACAATGACAAAATTTATTGGCTTTGATTTATTAAAAACACTTGTAATCATTAACTCTTTTTGTATTTTTGCTCCGTAAATATACTAACTATGTCACTGATTTGATTAAAATATTTATTTACATAAAAACATAATCAAATAAAAAACAAAATAATACCATGAAAGATTTCTTTTACGCCATACAAGATTTATTTGTAAATTTTCTTTTTACTCCTTTTGACGCCTTAAGAGCGTTAGAATTAAAAAATTGGTTTGCAGCCAATACTATTTCTTGGATATTCTTTGCTATTGGTATGGTAGCATTTGTGTATTGGATGTTACAATTAAAAGGTTTTAATGATAATAACGAAGAGGACAAAAGTATTTCTGCTCACTCTTATCTATAAATCAAAACCAATATCTTTACGATAATACATCTTATCAAAATGTAGTTTTTCTATATTTTGATAAGATTTTTTTATGGCTTCTTGGTAAGTGTTTCCATAAGATGTCATTGCCATAACACGCCCACCAGAAGTCACTACTTTTCCATCTTTATTAATTGCTCCAGCATGAAATGGAATAGAACCATTAACAGCATCAATACCTGTTATTTCTTTTCCTTTTTCATAAGCTTCAGGATAGCCACCAGATACTAGCATAATGGTTGTTGCTGCACGCTCATCAATTTCAATATTGACTTCATCTAAGGTTCCATCAGCCATAGCTTGTAGTATTTCAACAAAATCATTTTTAAGTCTTGGAAGTACTACTTCAGTTTCTGGGTCACCCATTCTCACATTATACTCTATCACTTTTGGGTCATCACCTACTTTAATAAGTCCAATAAAAACAAATCCTTTATATGGTAAGCTGTCTTTTTGAAACCCTTTAATCGTTGGTTTTACAATCCTTTCTTCTATTTTATTTAAAAATTCATCCGTTGCAAATGGCACTGGTGAAACTGCTCCCATACCACCTGTGTTCAATCCTGTATCGCCTTCTCCAATACGTTTGTAATCTTTAGCTGTTGGTAATATTTTATAGTTTTTGCCATCTGTCAACACAAAACAACTTAATTCAATCCCATCAAGAAATTCTTCAATAACAACTTTAGTACTTGCTTTCCCAAACTTAGCATCAACCAGCATGCTTTTTAATTCTGCTTTAGCTTCTTCTAAATTATTAAGAATTACAACGCCTTTTCCTGCTGCCAATCCATCTGCTTTTAAAACATAAGGCGGTTTTAAAGTTTCTAAAAACTTGTATCCATTTTCAACAGTTTCAGCAGTAAAACTTTCATAAGCTGCTGTTGGAATATGATGTCTGAATAAAAATTCCTTTGCAAATTCTTTACTACCTTCTAATTGAGCAGCCTTTTCTTGTGGACCTATAACTGACACATGTCTTAAAGCTTCATCATTCAAAAAGAAGTCATGAATGCCTAACACCAATGGATCTTCTGGACCAACCACAACCATATCAATGTGTTTTTGTAATACCAACTCTTTAATAGATTGAAAATCGTTTACCCCAATATTTACATTTGTTGCAATTTCTGATGTTCCAGAATTTCCGGGAGCAACAAACAAATTTTTACATAAAGGGCTTTGTGCAATTTTCCAAGCGAAAGTATGTTCTCTTCCACCAGAACCAAGAATTAAGATATTCATTGTGTTTTGTTTTCTTTTGATGCGCAAAAATAATGGCTTTTAACTTTAAAAAAGAATTATTCTAAAAAGAATTATTAAATCAAGTCAAATCCACTTTAATAAAATATTTCTTTACTTTACAAAACCATATTTCAAGCACTTATTTTGAATTTATTTGATTTGTCTTTACAGCTTAATGGATTTCCTATAAAAAAGGCTAGGCAAGCTATTGATGAAATTCAAAAAATGAGTGTTTTAGAATTTGATAATTACGTTTCTCTAAAAAAACGAGAAATTGTAGCTTATCACTTAAAACACAATCCGTTTTATAAATCGTTAGCAAAACAGGTAACTATAAATGATTGGAATAGTGTTCCAATTATGACAAAACAAGATTTACAACAACCTTTGCTCAATAGGCTCTCAGAAGGTTTTTCTGAAAAAGAAATTTATGTAAACAAAACGTCTGGTTCTTCTGGAGATCCATTTATTTTTGCTAAAGATATGTTTTGCCATGCCCTAACTTGGGCAATAATTCAGGATAGATTTAGCTGGTTTAATTTAGATTTTAACACCTCTAAACAGGCTCGATTTTATGGAATTCCTTTAAATAAAAAAGGTTATTATAAAGAACGCATCAAAGATTTATTTAGCAACCGATATAGGTTTTCGGTATTTGATTTAAGTGATTCTGCTCTAGAAAAGTGTCTTGAAAAATTTGAAAAAACTCCGTTTGATTACATTAATGGTTATACAAGTTCAATCGTGCAATTTGCTAAGTTTTTAAAAAGAAAAAATCTTGTTTTAAACACCATGTGTCCTACATTAAAAGCTTGTATTGTAACTTCAGAAATGTTATTCAAAGACGATAAAAAACTTATGGAAACTCAATTTGGAGTCTCTGTAATTAATGAATATGGAGCATCAGAATTAGATATTATTGCTTTTCAAAATCCTGAAGATAAATGGCAAATTACTAGTGAAACGTTGTTAGTTGAAATTTTAGATGGAAACAATCAAGTTTTACCTTATGGAGAAGAGGGGCGTATTGTTATAACATCTTTTTACAACAAAGCGCATCCTTTTATTAGGTATGATATTGGAGATATTGGAATCCTTTCAAAAGAAAGCACCCTTAAAAAACCAATATTAGAAAAACTTATTGGAAGAACCAATGATATTGCAGAACTACCAAGTGGAAAAAAGGCTGCTGGACTTACATTTTACTACATTACAAAAAGTATTATTGAAGACGATGGGAACGACGTGAAGGAATTTGTAATTGAACAACTTACAAAAGATTCTTTTAAAATTGTTTATGCCAGTGAAAAGGATCTTTCTGAAACTAAAATAGAAACGATAAAAGCCGAAATGGAAAATTATCTTGAAAAAGGATTAAACATTATTTTTGAAAAGCAAAAAAATTTAACACGCTTAAAAAGTGGTAAATTAAAACAATTTACATCTTTATTAAATAGACCAAATAATTAATGAAAGATGTTCTGATCATAACAAGTTATTTCCCTCCAGAGTTTGGAGCTGCATCAAATAGGATATTTCATTTATCTGAAGGATTACAAAAACGTCATTATAATGTTTTGGTTTTAACACCTTTACCTAATTATCCTACTGGGAAAATTTTTGAAGCCTATAAAGGTAAATTTAAACAAACATCTACTGAAAATAATATAAAAATTCATCGGTTATGGATATACGCAAGTAACTCTAAAAATAAGTTTTTACGATTAATTGCAATGCTATCCTATAGTTTTAGTTTAGTCTGGTTTTTTATGTGGCACAAAATTCCTAAAACTGTCATTATACAGTCGCCTCCATTACTTGTAGCTTTTACATCAATTCTTTTTTTGCGTTTAAAAACAAGAAAACTCATTTTAAATGTAAGCGATTTATGGCCAATTGTAGGTTTAGAGTTAGGTGCTCTAAAAAAAGGAATTAGCTATAGCTTTTTAGAAAAAATTGAACGTTTCAATTACAAATATGCTGATTTGGTTTTGGGGCAAAGCGAAGAGATATTAACCCATGTAAACTCATTATTTCCAAATAAAAATAGTTTTTTATACAGAAATTATCCTGAATTTAACCCTCCTGAATTTATCGAAAAAAATAATTTTAATGGAAAAGTAAAACTTGTTTATGCTGGATTACTTGGTGTTGCTCAGGGTATTTATAATTTGTGTGAACAATTAGACTATTCTAAAATAGAATTTCATATTTATGGCGCTGGTTCTGAGCAAAGCAAAATTCAACTATTTATTGAAAAGCATCCTGAACTCCCCATTTTCTATCATGGTGAAGTATCAAGAAAAACTATTCACAAAGAACTTATTAAATATGAAATAACAATAATTCCTCTTTTAAATAGAATTTATGGCTCCGTGCCGTCAAAGATTTTTGAATATGCTAAACTTGGATTACCAATGATTTATTTTGGTGGCGGTGAAGGTGAAAAAATAATAAAAAATCACAAATTAGGCTGGATTGCTAATGCTGGTGATTATAACAATTTAAATGGTGTTATTTCAACTATAGAAAAATCCAATTTATCTATAGAGTTTAATAAGAAAATTAGACAAACAGCTGATGAAGAATTTAATTTAAACAAACAATTAGATGAGTTAATAAAGCATATTTAATAAGCCTTTTCTTCACCTTTTACAGCATTTGCAAATGTTTGGATTGCAATTTTAATATCCAACAAAAGAGACCAATTTTCAATATAAAAAATATCGTATTTAACTCTATTAATAATATCTTTATCAGTTTCAACTTCTCCCCTAAAACCACTAACCTGTGCCAAACCCGTAATGCCTGGTTTAACAAAATGCCTCACCATAAATTTATCAACACTCTCTGCATACATGTTTGTATGACTTACCATATGAGGTCTAGGCCCTACTACAGACATATCACCAAACAACACGTTAAAGAATTGAGGAAGCTCATCAATACTAGTTTTTCTTAAAAATTTACCAACCTTTGTAATACGCTGATCTCCTTTAGTTGCCTGAAACAGATGTGCATCTTTATTTGGCATCATGGACCTGAACTTATAACAGTCAAACTCTTTGTAATTAAATCCATTCCTTGCTTGTTTAAAAAAAACGGGGCCTTTACTTTCAAGTTTAATTAATATAGCTAATAGTGGGGTTAACCATGAAAGTAAAAAAATGATCACGGCAGAAGAAAATAAAATATCAAATAACCGCTTTATAAATTTATTGAAAGGAACCTTTAAAGGAATATCTCTTAATGAAATAACTGGAACATAATCATAGTACTCGTACTTAAGCTTTTTTGCATAAATGTCTTTATTGTCTGGTATAAATTTTAATTCCTTTAAATTGTTATCTGCAAAATCAATCAATTTATTGATTTGCTTATTTGATAATTCTGCAATGGAGGCATAAATTTCATCGATGTTGTCTTCTACAATATATTTGATACAATTTTGAAGCGAAAAATTATCATCTTTTATAATAAATTGCTTTTTAAACTGGTACCCAAACTCAAGCCTTTTGTTAAAAATATTTATAAGCTGTCTTGTTTTATCTGTATCTCCAATTACTACAACTCTTCTTAAATTCCCTCCTAAAGCAGCCCTGTATCTATTTAACAAATAAAAAATAAGAAATTTAAAAAAAGTAATTTCTGCTGAAATACACAACAAATATTGCCCAAGGGCTAAACGACTTATGTTAGGTTGCTTAAAAACTCCTATAAAAGCGTATAGAATTAATGCAAAGAACATCATTTGGGTTAAAATAAGCGTAATGACCTGAACTATTTTTGAATAACGCTGTACTTCATAAAAATTATTTCTAAACGAAATAACAACCCATAAGACTGAAATATACAGGCTAAAAAAATAAAGAGTTGTTATGTTGATGTCAAATAAAAAAAGGGTGCCATTAATTATACTTAAATCTACTAAGTAAGAAAATGGTTTTAAATATCCAGAATACCTGCCTTGTTTAAATTTGCTCACTTTATTTTTTTATGTGTTTTTTGAAATCTTTATGCTCACTTTTAAACAATTCTTCTCGAGAGAGCTTTTTAAAATATTCATAAGTAATCTTCATGCCTTCTTCCCTATCAATCTTTGGTTCCCAATTTAATAATTTCTTAGCTAGAGTTATATCTGGTTGCCTTTGTAAAGGATCATTTTCAGGCAACTCTTTATAAACAATTTTTTGTTTTGTCTTGGTTAATTTAATAATCTCTTCAGCAAATTCTTTTATAGTAATTTCATGAGGATTGCCAATATTTACAGGATATATGTAATCACTAAGCAATAATCTATAAATACCTTCTACCTGATCATCAACATAACAAAAAGAACGTGTTTGCGAACCATCTCCAAAGATAGTTAAATCTTCGCCTCTTAATGCTTGCCCAATAAAAGCAGGAATAACTCTTCCATCATTTAATCTCATTCTTGAGCCATAGGTATTAAATATACGCACTATACGAGTATCTAAACCATGAAACCTATGGTATGCCATAGTAATAGACTCTTGAAAACGCTTGGCTTCATCATAAACACCTCTTGGACCAATAGTGTTTACATTGCCATAATAATCCTCGGTTTGTGGGTGTACTAAGGGGTCTCCATAAACTTCTGAAGTCGAAGCAATAAGTATTCTAGCATTTTTAGCTTTAGCTAACCCTAACAAATTATGTGTGCCTAAAGACCCTACTTTTAAGGTTTGGATAGGTATTTTAAGATAATCTATCGGGCTTGCTGGTGATGCAAAATGTAATATATAATCTAAATCGCCTTTTATATCTACAAACTCGGTAACATCATGTTCTATAAACTCAAAATTAGGATGATTTTCTAAATGCTGAAGGTTTTTTTTGTCTCCAGTTATAAAATTATCCATCCCTATAACAAAATAGCCTTCTTTAATAAATCTATCGCATAAATGCGAGCCTAAAAACCCTGCCGCTCCTGTTATTAGAACTTTTTTCAATCGTTTTTTCTTTTGATTATGATTTTTTTAACAGAACAAATTTAATGGAATAACTTTAAAGTTATAACTTCTTTTGAGTAAACATTTAATAGTTTCTCTGAAGAAGACGTCCTTTTGTCATTGACTTCGTCGAATCTTCGATTTTAGAAGGAGCTTTAGCGACTGAAGAATCTCCATACTTTCCATTTTAGCCACTTTGGAAAACCTCTAGTCCTGTTTTAACAGATGCTTCACTTCAGCCTGTCTTGAGCGATAGTCGAAAGGCTCAGAAAAATACCCCTTAATGTCAACTTCGAGTGGTTTTGTGAGTGAAACGAACAAAATTGTATCGAGAAGCACTTCCTCCAAACGTTCTCGATACACTTTCTTCGAAAGCACTCGAACTAACAATGTGCTATTTTTTTGCTAAGATCCACTGCCTATTTTATAACATACAAAACCTATTTTTTTTAATGCATCCATATCTAAGATTCCTCTACCGTCAAAAATAAAAGCTGGTTTTAACATAGTATCATAGATTCTTTGCCAATCATAAGATTTAAATTCGTCCCATTCCGTTAAAATGGCAACAGCATGAGACTCTTTACAAGCTTCATAAGGATCGTTCTTCACTTTCAACAAAGCTCTATTCTCTTCTTCACTTCTGGAATTTAAATAGTCTAAATCAGCATAAATACGTTCTTCAACAACTTTAGGATCGTAAACTTCTATATGGGCATGTTCGTTCAACAAATTATCTGCTACTTGAATAGCTGCAGATTCTCGCGTGTCATTTGTGTCTTTTTTAAATGCCCAACCTAAAAA
>DJWL01000048.1 GCA_002441545.1 Flavobacteriaceae bacterium UBA6231
AGTGTAAACATGGCCGACTATTTTAAGAAAGATAATCCAACAAGGGTTGCAGAGGATGTTATGCAGAAAAAATTTGGCGGCTCATTACCGGTATTTGTTGTTTTTGAAGGTGATTTGCAAAGTCCCGAGGTGCTGAAGATGATGATTAGTACCGAACATTTCATGAAGGAAGACCCGAATATAGAAATAACACAGTCGGTAGCAGACCTGATTGAACAAATGAACGATGCCATGGGTGAGGGTAAAAAAATACCCGACGACAAAGCAAAAATTGAACAATTATGGTTTCTGCTCGATGGGCAGGAGGTTATGCCCCAACTCGTGAATGACAACCTTTCCAAAGGAATTATTCAATCTAAATTTGCATCGGTTGACAGTAAAGAACTTGAGGTGTTTACTGCAAAAATGAATCGGTTCATGGAGGAAAACCCAAACGAACATTGTAAAATTGAATTAACCGGGATGCCGTCGGTGTATGTTAAGCTCAACAGCAGTTTGATAAACAGCCAATATAACAGCTTGTTGATAGCTATCATTATGGTTATATTAATTGTAGGCTTGATTTTACGCTCCGCTTCAAAAGGGATTTTCGCTGCCATACCCGTTGTTGCAACTATTATTATTTTATTCGGATTCATGGGTATAACCGGAATCCCCCTCGATATTGCTACCGTACTTGTGGCCAGCATTGCTTTGGGTATTGGCATCGATTATTCCATTCATGTAATTACCGGCTTCAATAAACATTTAATAAGCCACAGAGATGCTGAAAATGCTATAGAAGAAACCATATTGCTTAGTGGAAATGCGATAATTATCAATGTTATATCGGTATCAGCAGGATTTTTAGTCCTTCTGTTTTCCCAAATCGTGCCCTTGCAAAATTTTGGGTTACTGGTTGCCGTAAGCATGTTTGGTTCCGGGTTTGGGGCTTTAACGCTATTACCGGTTATTTTAATCCTTGTGAACAGAAAACGTAAAATAATAGCAAATAATCATTAACAATTTAAAAGTAGAAAGATGAAATCAAGAATTCAAACAGCGGTAATTACCGCAATTATCATTGCAGGAGGTATTTTTTCTGCCAATGCACAGGATGCAAGCACCATTCTTAAAAAAATGGACGATGTGATGTACTCACCCAAAGACATGACAGGGAAAAATAAAATTATTCTGATAGACAAAAACGGGAAAGAGGAAATCCGTGAAGCCACCGTACAACAGAAAGGAAACGATAAGCGTATGTTTCGTTTTACATCACCTGCATCGCAGGCAGGTATTTCGGTTTTGTCTCTGCCAGCTGATGTAATGTATTTGTATTTGCCTGCATTTGGAAAGGAAAGAAGAATAGCAACAAGCGCTAAAAATCAAAATTTTGCAGGTACAGATTTTTCGTATGATGATATGGAATCTGTTTTGTTCTCGGTAAAGTACACCCCAAAATTAGTGAAAACTGAAGCGGATGTTTTTGTACTTGAACTCACTCCACTGAACCGTTCCGATTATTCTAAAGTAATTGTACACATCAACAAAACAAACTTCTATCCTGAATTGATGGAATATTATGATAAAGGAAATACCAAAATAAAAGAAGCGAAATACACTTTCAAAAAGATTGGTAATTACTGGAATGCATCAGAAATTGAAATGACCGACTTAAAGAAAAACCACAAAACAAAAATGCAAATGTCGGATGTAAAATATGACACAGGGTTGACCGATGATGATTTTACGGTAAGGAAGTTGAAACAATAAAGCAAACAAATGGAGAAATCAGTTGCATTGGTACTATCAAGCGGTGGCTCCAGGGGTCTTGCCCATGTCGGGGTTATCAACGAATTGGAAAAGCAAGGTTTTAAAATATCCACTGTTGCAGGCTCGTCAATTGGTGCTGTAATTGGCGGACTTTATGCTATGGGCAAACTACCGGAATATACAGTTTGGGCAAAAACATTAAACAGAAAAGCCGTTTTGGGGCTTATGGACTTTACCCTTACTAAAAATGGATTACTAAAGGGAGATAGAGTTTTTGATAAAATGAAATCTTTTATCCCCGATGTGAATATTGAAAAAATGAACATTCCGTTTGTTGCTGTTGCAACTGATATTTTGAATGAAAAGGAGGTCGCGTTTCGTTCTGGAAGTTTCTATGACGCTATTCGGGCATCGATAGCCATTCCAGCCATTATTACACCTGCAAAATATAAGGATACATTCCTGCTCGACGGTGGTGTTCTAAACCCTATTCCCATTGAGCAAGTAGTCCGAAAAAATGGTGATATGCTAATTGTAGTGAATCTGTATGGAGAAAGAAAACCAGATATTCCAAAAGAAACAAATACTAATATTGGATTGATGAATATCTTATCAACCTTAATTTCAACAGGCGACAAGAGCAGCAAAGGATATTACTCCCTTTTAAACAGTACTTCATCAGCAATGATACATAAGATTGCAAAAATGAGCATCGAAAAACATAAGCCCGATATTATTATTAACATACCATACGATGCGGCAAATACATTTGATTTCTATCGGGCAAAAGAATTAATAGAGTTAGGAGAAAGTGCTGCAAAAGAGGCAATCAGAAATTATTTGGAAAATCGATAAGGAAATGAATTCAACAAAAGAATATATCAATATTCACAAACTTATTAAAGCAAGCGATTCAAAATTTCTGAAACGGTTGCCCAACTTCGTGATTTACTTGATTAAACTAATTATCAGACAAAATGAGATAAATCGAATCCTTTCTGCTTATGCTGATTGCATGGGTGTTGAGTTTCTATCTAAAATAAAAGATGAGCTAAATATTAAGATTGAAATAGATGGAATGGAGAATTTGCCAGAAAACGGAAAATGCTTTTTTGTAGCAAATCATCCCTTTGGATTTGTTGACGGTTTAGTACTAACAAAAACGGTTGGTAGCAAGTATGGCGATTTTAGGGCAATAGGTAACGAAGTATTTATACTTATTCCACACTTAAAGTCAAATATTGCTGCTGTTAACGTTTTCGGCGCAAACTCAAGAAGTTACCTTTTGGAATTAGAAAAAGTTTTTGCCTCAGATATACCTATTACTCACTTCCCTGCTGGTCTGGTTTCCAGAATAAAAGAAAGAAATATTGAGGACAGTGTTTGGCAGAAGGCATTTATAAATAAATCCATAGAATATCAGCGCGACATCGTTCCATTTTTCTTTTATGGCCGTAATTCCAGTTTATTCTATCTTATCTATATCATAAGGAAAGCACTGTGTATAAAAGCAAATATAGAGTTGGTTTTATTACCACATGAAATTTTTAACAAAAAGAACAAAACCATAAAAGTAAAAATTGGTAAACCAATTTCTTACCAGGTTTTTGACAAGAATAAAACACATTATGAATGGGCTCAGTTCGTAAAAGAACAGGTTTATAACTTAAAATCATCGCGATGAAAAAGGTTTCAGCAATTATTTGTGCATATAACGAAGAGAAAACACTAAAAGATGTCATCCTATCAGTTTCAGAATCTTTAATTGTTAGTGAGATTATTGTAGTTAATGATGGTTCTTCGGATAATACTAAGAAAATAATTGAGGAACTGCAGAAAGAAATTGAAATAACAGCCATTCATCTGGAAGAAAATAAGGGGAAAGGGTATGCAATGGCGGTAGCTGTTGAGAATGCTGTTTTTGACATTATGGTTTTTGTTGATGCCGACCAAAGAACTATACCCTCCGGCTACATTACCCAATTGGTATCACCGTTATTAAACAATAAGTGCGATATGGTTTTGGGCTATTCCACCGTAAATATTTTAAGTCAGGATGTAAATCCATTAAAGATTTTAACAGGCGAAAGAGCTTTATATAAAGCAGATATTACCCTCATACTCGATAAAATGAAGGAATCACGATTTGGTGTAGAAACCCTACTATATTTTTATTATTTATCGATTGGTAAATCAATAAAATTTATCAGATTAAAAGGTATGACACATAAGGATAAGTACAAGAAAATGACTTCGTTTAATGCAACAACAAGCTATATCAACGAAGGGTGGGAAATTACTTATACGGCGATGAAAAATTATGATTTATTGCTAAAAGCTATTGAAAGGCATGTAAGAAAGGGGATTAAACTATGAGAAAAATAGCAGCAATAATATGTGTCTTTAACGAGGAAAAAACAATCAAAGAAGTAACAACTATTGTTTGCGATTATTTTTTTGATGAAATTATTGTTGTGAATGATGGTTCAACTGATAGAACAGCTGATATTTTAGCTGAACTTTCTGGTTTACCAAGACTTAAATGTATAACCTTACCTGATAACAAGGGGAAAGGTTATGCTATGGCAACTGGTGTTGAAAATTCAACAAGCGAGATTATCGTTTTTATTGATGCCGATTTGTCTAACCTGAAGGAAGAACATTTTGAACAATTAATCACACCCGTTTTCAGCAATGAGGCCGATATGGTTTTGGGGCAAGCAACCGAAACATTAATTAACTATAAAATAAACCCATTCAAATCTTTTACAGGGCAAAGAGCTCTTTTTAAAAAGGATATTTTACCAATACTAAAAGATGTAAAAACTTCAAAATTTGGAGTAGAAACACTTATTAACCTTTATTATCAGTCACATGAAAAAAGGGTAAAATATGTAATGTTGGTTAACTTAAAACATCCAACTAAATTCCAAAAAACCAGTCAAAATCAGGCAATATCGGAGTTTGTTAAGGAGGGTCATCAAATCGCTCTTACAGTTTTCAAAAATTTTAAATTGGTTTCAAAAATTGTAAATAATAATCTTAAAAAAATCAACTTATGAGAAAATCAAATCTATTTATAATACTATTGTTGCCTTTTTTTGCAATAAGTATTGTTAATGCACAAGACGAAAACAGCCTTAAAATTTCGGGCGAATTATTAACAGATGAACGCTTCTTGTTTAAATCGCCCAACGATTGGGCTTGGAATGAGAACCGTCTGACTTTGAAACTCGATAAAAAGACGGAACGCTCAAAATTTTATAGCGAAGTATGGCTCAGAAATATTGGCTTGCCTGGGATTACAAGTTCAAGCGATTTGTACAACAAAGGAATTGTTGACCCCTACAATTTGGAAATAAGGGAAGCCTACGTTCAACTATATGGTTTTCTTACCAAAAATTTAGATGTAACCATTGGTCGTCAGCGTATTGTATGGGGAACTGCCGACAAGCTTAATCCTACTGACAACCTTAATCCTTATGATTTGGAGGACATTCTTGATTTCGGGCGCCACCGCGGTTCAGATGCTATAACCCTGAATTATTATTTAAACTATGATTTTTCGCTTCAGGCTGTATTTATTCCTTTTTTTCAACCAGCAAATATGCCGGTAGGTGTTTTTGCTAATGCACTAAATCCTGCAATGGAATTACCACAAGGGATGGTATTAAAAGGAGTATCGGATACTATAATGACGCCTCGCTATAATTTAGGTGAAAGTTCAACAGCCGGTTTAAAATTTAAAGGATTTGCCAAAGGAGTTGACTTTTCAGCGAGCTATGTTTGGGGCTACGATGGGTTACCTTTTGCCACAAGAAATACGTTAACCCCTATCGATGCTATGGGAGGTACAAATATTAACTCTCAACTTTCTTTTGCAAGAACCCACATAATTGGAGCTGATTTGGCAACAAGTATTGCAGGCATTGGATTTTGGGCTGAGGCAGCCGCCTTTCTTCCCGAAAGTGATGTGATAATGACAAACGACTTAACAGCGTTTTATCCAATGTCACCAACCCCTGTTACACAAGATTCACTAATCTTAGACAAAACAAAGCCATATATAAAATTTGTAGTGGGTGGTGATTACAATTTTTCAGATGGTTCTTATCTTAATTTTCAGTATATGCATGGATTTGTTCAGGAACGTGGGGCTGAAAACCTGAATGACTATTTCTTTTTGCGGTACGAAAAGAAATTTTTTAATGAAAAGTTAAAAGTAGCTCCTTTAGGAGGAGGTTTCATTATTACCGACTGGAGCAATATTAAAGACAATTATGCGCTTGTTTATATGCCGGAGATTGCATACCAAGCAACCGTCAATGCTGAAATAACATTATCAACAGTTATATTTGACGGAAAAGGAGATAATCTATTTGCTAATCTGAAAGACTATAATATGTGCATGTTAAAAGTGAAATATAGCTTTTAGTATTACATTTCATTTTTCATTTAGCTAATGCACAGTCGTAAGCACATTTGCAAGCCCACACGAGCCAACGCTCAAACCAAAGGCTTGCAAAAGAGCTTCCGCCTNNCGCCTTTCAGGACGGTTTTAGGATTACCCACGCTCAAAAAAAAATAAATTTGTGCTTCGTGGATAGATTGGTGCAGATTAACAATGACAAGAATACAAAAGCTAAATAAATGATTAACAGGCTGATACAAATGAACACCAGTTGCCAACATCGTGTATAGTGCATTTGGCGGATAGTGCTAATTTCAAGCATGTTACATCTAATAAACATTGTAGCGGCTTGACAGATTCGTGCTTCGAAGCGCCAAACGACACCATACACGTAACCGTTGTAGGGCATTTGAAAAATGAAGAACTGGAAGTACATAATTAGAGTAATTGGAATTTTAACAGTAGGTCTTCTATTGGTTAAAATGACTTATCAATTTAAGTACTCGACTTTTATGTTTGACTTGATTTTCTTTGGCGGACTAACAATAATTGGACTAGTATTTCTGATTTGGTCATTATTTACCGACTTAAAACGCTTCCGAACTGAAAAGAAAATAATTTCACTAATTCCAATTGGATTGGCGATGATTTTTACGACTACAATTTGGGTATGGAATGTTCGAATAAACTCAAATTTTGACAAGCCGACACTTGTCCGAATATTTTACGATGGCGATTATAATGGAACAGGAATTGACTTTAAGACAGACGGAACATACATCTTTGACAATTCAGCAATTGGGTTTAGTGATTTTACATATGGAGAATATGAAATAAATGGAAATGTAATAACTCTTGACAGAAACAGTCTTGACAACATAAATACAAACCGGCTTGAAATACGACCAAAACTCATTAAATATTCTGACCGAACAGAGACTGAAAAATATGTTTACCAGATAGATGAAAATGGAAATATAATAGAGAATACAACTGAATTTAGATTAGTAGTTGACAATAGAAAATGAATAAAAACGCCCTACAACATTGGCTATACGTAATGCGGGCGAAAGTGCTGATATGAAGGTAATTACATTAAATAAACTAAGTGCTAAATTGAAAGGTAAGTGCCTTGAAATCCCGCACTACGCATAGCCGAGACCGTTGGCAACAAGTGTAAAAGCAGACGACCAGATAGATACGATATTGACAAAATCAAAATGAGAAATGTTTTAGCTTTTTGACAGGACAGTGCAAATTTGATGGAACCGGAACGAAGTGGAGCTCGGCGGGGCCAAATCTATTTTGTTTTTTCTTCTCCCCGAAAAAAAAAAGAAACCCACCCACATTGCACACATTGCCAAAGCCACACAAGCCAACACTTCAACCAAAACTTTGTCAAAGAATGCAATTAATCTTCGCACTACTATTTGAGAAAATTGTTTTTTTTTTAAAAAAACTTAATAAACCATGCAAGTTTTAATAGTTTGATTATATTTGCACGCAAAATTATTTGTATGGAGATAAAAGATAAAATAATTTCAAATTCAGGTAAATTGTTTTTTAAATACGGTATTCGTAATATAACTATGGATGCGATAGCCGAAGATTTGGGAATTTCAAAGCGTACAATTTACGAGAACTTTAAGGACAAAGATGAATTATTAAAATATTGTTTCGAAGCTAATACTTTGGAACAAAATAAGGTTGTAGATGAAATATTAAATAACTCCGAAAACCTTATTGAGGCATTCATAAAAATAATTAAACATAATGTTAATAATTTTAAATTAGTCAATCCGATATTCTTCTTTGATATTAAAAAATATTATTCAAAATTATTCGAGTTAAAAATCAAAAAGAATAATGAAAAAAATATAAAGAGAATTACTGATATTTTAAATAAAGGAATACGGGAAAAAATATTCAGGAGTGAGATTAATGTGGAATTAGTAGCACTATTAATTTTAGAGCAGTATAAACTGCTTGGTAATCAGGAGGTATTTCCTGATACTAAGTTTTCTAAAGCAGAAGTATTTGAAAATATTTCCATCAATTTTATTAGAGGTATTGCTACAGAGAAGGGATTGATATTATTGGAAAAATATAATTCTTAAAAATTTTTATCCTTTTGAAAACTAAAAAAACCCTTATAGTTTTATGAGTTCAGAAATAGAAAATAAAATTTTAAAAAGTTGTGCAGAACTATTCTATAAATATGGAATTAAAAGTATTTCTGTAGATGATATTTCTTTTAACACCGGCATATCAAAAAAAACTTTCTATGAATATTTTGATAACAAAAATGATGTAGTTAAAGCAATTACCAATCAATTTATAAATAAAATCAAAGTGTTTAATAAAGAAATCGTAGAAGAAAAAACGGATGTCTTTTACAAACTCATGATAATTTACAAAAAGATGCTTTCTCAATTTAATTCATGTAACCCAAGTTTTATTTATGATATTAAAAAATTCTACCCGGATGTATATGAATTATTTATTGAATTCAGGGATAAAGAGTTGAATTTTTTGATAACAAATCTTATTAAACAAGGTAAAACAGAAGGATTATTTAGAGAAAACATAGATGAAAATATCATTTATAAATTACACATCAATAGAATAAATGCCATTATTGAAGGTTCACTTTTACCGGAAAAATCTATTGCCAATCCAATTTTTTTTGAATTCGTTGTTATTGGCTTAATTGGAATAACAACGATTAAAGGACACGAAATATTAGAAAATAAATTAAATGAATATAAAAATGAGAAAAACTTTTAAAACGCTATTATTAGCTTTACTAATTTTGAACAAGCTCTCACTGTTTGCTCAAGAACCATTGGTTTTATCATTGGATAGTGCGATTAACTACGCCATTGAAAATAATAAAACATTGGTAAATTCAAAATTCGCTGTTGACAAGTCAAAACAACGAATCAAAGAAACCATTGCACAAGGCTTACCGCAAATTAATGCGTCGGTAGATTATACAAGTTTTTTGGGAGCTGAAACATCGATACAACTGAGCCCTATGGCTCCACCCGCAGTTATTGAATTTAACCCGACAAGCAATTTTAAAGCAAGTGCCTCTCAATTGATTTTTAACGGAAATTATTATGTTGGGGTGCAACTTTCTAAATTGGCTCAAACAATGTCAGAACTAAGTTATCAAAAAGATGAGCAAAATGTAAAGGAACAAACCATACAAGCCTATTATCTAATATTGGCAAGTGAAAGAATATTGAGCGTTATTAAAGAAAATAAAGCAAATGTTCAATTGATTTACGAAAAGACCCAGAATCTTGCCAATGCCGGTATGATTGAGCAAACCCAAGCAAAAAAACTATCGGTTATGGTAACATCGGTTGACAATGCCCTAAAATCGACCGAAAGGCAGGTTGAAATGGGATATAATCTTTTACGTTTGCATTTAGGATTAGAGCCCAATCAAGTAATTAAGTTAAGTTCCACTTTCGACGATATTGCCCAAAAAAATATTATGCAGCCTATAATAGCCGAGACATTTAATATTCAAAATAATATGGATTATAAATTATTGTCGATGCAAGGAGAAATTGCAAAAAAGAGTATCAGGCTTAAGCAAGCAAGTTATTTACCCTCTTTAGTTGCGTTTTATTCGTACACAGAAAAAATTAAAAAACCTGTTTTTGATATGTCCCCAAAACATGTACTTGGATTAACTTTAAATATTCCAATCTTTTCAAGTGGTCAGCGTTTAGCACAATATAATCAGGCAAAAATAGATTATAATGTTAGTGAAAACACAAAAGCATTAGTATCTCAACAGTTAACAACACAAGAAAAACAACTTAGATACAACTACAATAATCTTTTTGAACAATATCAAAATCAAAAGGCAAATGTAGATATTGCCAATGAAGTACTCGAAAATATGAATTTAAAATTTCAGCAAGGAATTGTTTCCAGTTTGGAACTTACAAGTGCCAACAGTGATTATTTAACAGCTGAAACCAATTATACAAGCATAGTGCTTCAATTGCTCAATGCCGAATTGTCTTTACGTAAAATAAATTGTAAACTTTAAAAACTAATAATATATGAACTTAATGAAATTTTCGACTTTGATTATTATTGCCGGAATGATAACAATAGGAACATCTTGTACCTCAAAACAAGAAGTTAATTCAGACAGAACACAATCTGATTCCATAAAATCTATACCTGTAAAAACCGCAGTAGTTAAGCAGGAATTAATTACCCGTAACATTGATTTTACGGTTACTTTAATTCCTTTTGAAGAAGTGCATCTTGCTCCGGCAGCACCGGGAAGGATAGAAAAAATAAACGTTGAAATTGGCGACAATGTCAGCAGCGGTCAAATCGTGGCTATTATGGATAGAACTAATCTTGAGCAGGCACGAATTAATCTGATGAAAGTAGAAACAGACTACAAACGATTAGATACTTTGAAAAAAACAGGGAGCATTGCTGAACAGCAATACGACCAAATAAAATCTGCTTACGAAATAGCTAAGAATAGTTATCAATTTCTTCAAGATAATACACAACTAAAAGCACCCTTTAGCGGAGTTGTTTCCGGTAAATATTTCGAAAACGGGGAAATATATTCCGGTGCACCGATTCCTTCGGTTGGTAAATCTGCGATACTTTCGATTGTACAAATTAATCAACTTAAAGCATTAATAGGTATATCTTCAAATTATTATCCCCTGATTACTAAAGGAATGAAAGCAAAAATTCAATCTGAAATTTATCCTGACCTAACTTTTGACGGAGAGATATACAATATTTATCCAACGATTGACAATGCTACCAAAACGTTTACCGTCGAAGTAAAAATTCAGAACGGTAATCTGAAGTTACGTCCAGGAATGTTTTCCAAAATTCAGCTAAACCTTGGAAAAGGCAATGCCATGCTGGTTCCAAACATCGCGTTGGTAAAGCAAACGGGTACTAATGACATGTATTTGTTCGTCAATAAAAATAATATTGCCCAAAAGACACTAGTAAAAACAGGACGTATGATTGACGATAAGATCGAAATTTTAGAAGGAATTACCGAAGGTGATGAAATTATTGTAGTAGGGCAAAATAAGCTCGAGAATCTTTCACCCATAACAATTAAACAATAAACCTCCTGGAAGAAGGGAAGGTCATCAATTGAATTTTTAAAAGACATTTTATGAGTTTATATAGTACCGCAGTCAAGAAACCCGTCAGCACGATCATGATCTTTATTGGCGTAGTAATTTTTGGAATCTTTTCCTATCTCCAATTGCCGGTGGATTACTTTCCCCAAATAGATCCGCCTATTATTTCTGTATTTACCTATTACAATGGAGCAAACGCTACCGACATAGAGCAAAATATCACACGAAAACTCGAAGATGGTTTCGGTTCACTCAACAACCTTAAAAAAATCAGTTCCTCGTCAAAAGACAACATTTCTGTAGTTACATTGGAATTTGAGTGGGGAGCAAACTTAGACGAGGCAACTAACGAAGTACGGGATGCCGTAAGTCTGGCAGAACGAAATTTACCGGATGATGTTGAAAGCCCAATGATTTTTAAAATCAGCACCAGCATGGTTCCTGTTATTATGTTCACTATTACATCGACTGAAAGTTATGCCGGAATATATGATATACTGGATAAAAAACTCATTCAGCCCCTTAACCGGATCGATGGTGTCGGAAATATTATTCAGATTGGTGCTCCTAAAAGGGCTGTTATGGTTGATGTGGATCCGAGAAAACTGGAAGCATATAACTTAACAGTCGAACAGATTGCGGGAATACTGGCTGCAAACAACCTAAATTTACCCTCAGGAAGTCTGGAAATGGGAAAATCAGATTTGCCGCTCAGATTGCAAGGCGAATTTGAAAACAGTAATATGATTAATAATATTATTGTTAGTAACTCAAATGGAAAGACAGTCTATTTAAACGATATAGCAACTGTCCGTGACAGTTTAAAAGATATAAAATCGTATGAGCGGGCAAATGGCGGGAAAAACGTTCGTGTGATGGTTCAAAAACAATCCGATGCCAATACGGTGACTGTTGCAAAAGATATTAAGGAAAAATTGGAACAGATTAAAAAAACCTTGCCTCCCGATGTAAAAGTTGAGATTCTGATGGACTCATCAATCAATACGATCAATTCAATTAATAATCTTTCAGAAACATTAATCTACGCTTTGATATTTGTAGTAATTGTTGTAATAATCTTTTTAGGGCGGGCGAGACCTACTTTTATCATTTCACTTTCGATACCAATTTCGCTTATTGTAGGATTTGTTTACATGTACTTATCTGGCGGGACCATCAATATCATTACCCTTTCATCTCTTTCAATCGCCATTGGATTGGTGGTTGACGATTCTATTGTGGTTCTTGAAAATATCACGAAGAAACTGGAAAAAGGAGGCTTTGCCCGGGAGTCGGCAATTTACGGCACGAGTGAAGTGAGTTTAGCCGTAATTGCATCCACGCTAACCATCATAGCAGTTTTTCTCCCTTTAACCATGTTGGGTGGCATTACGGGTATCCTTTTCAGACCATTGGGCTGGGTAGTTACAATTGCGGTTGCCACTTCAGTCGTAGTTTCGCTGACTCTGGTACCTATGTTATCTTCTAAAATGCTGAATGCCAAAACTCCCGGCAAAACAAGTATAGGGGGCAGAATATATTGGTTCTCGCAAGACCTGCTCGAAAAAATGGATAAATTTTTTGAGAAAATCCTTGTCTGGGCGGTTGGTCGCCGCTGGTTAGTTATTGGTATTGCAACCGTTGTATTTATCTCATCCATGTTTCTTGTGAAAGTAATTGGTACTGAATTTATGCCAGCTTCTGATAACGACCGGATATCGGCACAGGTAAAGCTGGCTCAGGGAACTAAACTCGATGAAACTATCAAAACTGCTCATTATCTTGATTCTGTTTTCAGAAAAAAATATCCTGAAATTGAGATTGTTTCGACAAGTGCCGGCGTTGGAGACGGAAGCAGCCTGGCAGCTATTTTTACTGAAACTGGCAACTATATTGTTAACTATACCTTTAAGATGAAACCGTTGAATGAACGCGACATGGATATTTTTCAGGTAGCCAATGAAATGCGGGATGATATAGAAAAATTACCAGAGATAGAGAAATATTACGTCGATCCGGGAAGCTCACGTGCAGCCAGCGCCTTAGGAATGGGTGGTGGAAGCAACCTGGAAGTAAAAGTTTTCGGAAACGATTTTGACGAAACCAATGTTATCTCGGAAAAAATTGCAGCGGCACTTAAAAACATCAGCGGAACCAAAGATATCTTGATTAGCCGGGATAAAGAAAAGACCGAATTACAATTGGTTTTGGACAATGAAAAAATGACATCGTTTGGATTAAATACAGCTACTGTAGCCACAGCCATTCGAAATCGTATCACAGGCGTTACTGCAACGAAATATAAAGAAGAAGGCAATGAATACGATGTCGAAGTGCGTTACGATGAAAAATTCAGACAATCAACCGAAGATATCCAGAACATTAGCATTTTGACACCGCAGGGCAAAATGGTTAAATTGAGTGAAATTTCCCACTTGAAACCTTTTTATTCACCCCCAAATATCGAGAGGGAAAATAAAGTACGCGTCGTGACAGTTTCGTCAGCCCTTTCCGGCGTCGATATGGGTACAGTTATAGCTTCTCTTGAAAATGAAATTGCCAAAATGGATATTCCCAATGATGTTTCAATCGATTTCGGCGGTAGCGCAGAGAACATGCAGGATTCTTTTAATGACTTAATCTTGTTAATACTCCTCTCCTTGATTCTTGTCTATATCGTCATGGCATCTCAATTCGAATCGTTAAGCGAACCTTTCATTATCATGTTTTCCATTCCTTTTGCATTTACCGGGGTCTTCGCATCGTTATACATTTTTGGTGCTACGATCAACGTCATTTCATTGATTGGAGCAGTAATGTTAATTGGTATTGTGGTAAAAAATGGCATCATCCTGGTTGACTACACCAATCTACTGGTAGATAGGGGATATTCACTGAAAGAAGCCGTTGTTTCGGCAGGTCGTTCACGTTTAAGACCAGTTCTTATGACATCTTTGACAATGATTTTAGCAATGATACCGATGATCGTAACATCAGGAAGTGGTTCCGAAATGTGGAAACCAATGGCTATTGCAATTTTTGGCGGTTTAACCTTTTCAACACTGGTAACCCTCATTTTAATCCCAACGATCTACACCATTTTTGGAGTAGGGAAAATGAAAAGAGAGAAAAAGGTATTATTAAAAATTTCGAAGCAATAAATTATTAACACATGAAAGCAGTATTTATAGCATACAATCAATCTATTACCGAAGAGGTACAGGAAATATTAGACAATCAGTCCATTCGGGGTTATACTCAATGGACTGAAACATTTGGGCGGGGATCAGTTAAAGGCGACATGCACGAAGGAACACATACCTGGCCAGAAATGAACAATGTGCACCTTACCATTGTGGAGGAGAAAAAAGTTGATGCCCTACTTCATGACCTGCAGGTACTCAACAGCAAAGTGGAAGAGCAAGGCTTACGGGCATTTGTTTGGGATATTGAAAATATGGTTTAATAGCTAACCCACAGTCGTAAGCACATTTGCAAGCCCGCACAGCCTGTCCCGATTTTTTCGGGAAGCCAACGCTCAAACCAATTTTTGCGTTAAGTGAGTGCAGAGCCAAACTTGTTTGAGCTATGCCGAACGTAGCAAAAATCAGCGTAGCTAAAGGCTTGCAAAAGAGCTTCCGCCTCTCCCGCCCGAGTAACCGCCTTTCAGGACGGTTTTAGGATTGCCCACGCTCAAAAAAACAAAATAAATTTGTGCTTCGTGGATAGTTGGTGCAGATTGACAATGACTTGAAAATAAAAGCTAAATAAATGACAAACAGACGGATATGAATGAACACCAGTTGCCAACACGCGGTATAGTTAATTGCCGGTGCAGTGGGTATTCGAGCGGCACAGCTCGTATCAAAAGTAGTTGTAATTTGATAGAAAAGTGCTTCGAAATCGGCAACTAACCATACCGCCAAACGTCAGTCCGTCTAAAAACCTGC
>DJWL01000166.1 GCA_002441545.1 Flavobacteriaceae bacterium UBA6231
GGTGTAAATAAAAGCATCCTTGAGGAAGTAAAAGATTACTCTAGCCTAAAGATGCTTTTATCAAGAAAATTAAATAGAGCTTTGTGAGTTAGCCACCTTAGCTTGGTTAACTAAATCAACTAAATTAGTCACTTTTAATTTTCTCATTAACCTAGCTTTGTAAGTGCTAATGGTTTTTTCATTAACATTTAATTCTTTAGCAACTTCTTTGTTTTTCTTGCCTACACATAAAAGTTTTAAAACTTCGGTTTCTCTTGTTGAGAGTTTTTTGTAGTAAGAACCTGTTTTGTTAACTCGTTTGCCAAGCTTTATTTGTTGATTAATTTCATCACTTAAAAAAGTGCCACCTTCACTTACTTTTAAAATGGCTTCATTTATTGTGATAATATTTACTGTTTTTGAAACGTAACCAGAAGCCCCAGCTTTAATTGCATTAATAGCGTAAACCTCTTCAGGTTGACCACTAAAAATGATGCTTTTAATATTGGGAAATTCATGCTTTAAGATTCTTAAAACAGTCAATCCATTAAGTTTTGGTAAATCAATTTCAGTTAAAATAATGTCAACTGGATTTTTTTTAATAAAATCAATAATGGCTTCGCCATCATCAAGACTTCCAACTACTTGGATGTTTGACGATGCGGAAAAAAGTAATTCTAATCCTTTTCTAACGATAGGATGGTGATCTGCTATTAATAATTTAATCATATCGGTTGATTTTAAGTGTTTTGAGAGCGTTTTTTAGGGAAAACGTATAAATATAGTAAATATAGGAATAAATTGACATTAAAGCAATTTCTACATTAATTCATTTGGAATAATACAAACAGGTATAGGGTCCATTTTGTGTTTATTAACATTATTATATCTCTTGTATATTTTGAAGACTTCTAGGTCTCTACCTTTAAAATCATCAAAAGTTTTACCGTTATTATTCATTTTCATAGCCCATTCGAGTTCTGGATAACTAGCCCCAATTTGATCTTCATCGGTTCTGTCATCACCCCAAAGGCCATCTGTTGGAGCTGCATCAATAATTTCTTTATTAATACCCAAATATTTGGCAATAGTGTAAACCTCGGTTTTTAATAAATCTGCTATTGGGCTTAAGTCAACACCACCATCACCATATTTTGTGTAAAAACCAACGCCAAAATCTTCAACTTTGTTTCCTGTTCCGGCTACCAACAGTTTTTCTAAAGCTGCAAAATAATAAAGAGTTGTCATGCGTAATCTTGCTCTTGTATTAGCTAAAGACATAAATCGGTCTTCTTCATTTTCAACTTGTGGTAAAGATGTTATTAAACTATCGAAAACCGGAGTTAAGTTTACTTTAGTCATAGTCACTTTGTCAAAGTTATTTTTTAACCAATCAATATGATTTAATGCTCTGCTTACTTGTGAAGGAGCTTGATGAATTGGCATTTCTAAACATAAAAGAGGTAATCCAGTTTTAGCACAAAGCGTTGAAGTTACGGCCGAATCTATTCCACCAGATATGCCAATAACAAAACCGTTCATTTTAGCATTTGTAGCATAATCTTTTAACCAATTTACAATGTGGTCAACAACTTTTTCTGTTTGCATTTTAAATGATTTTAATTCAAAGAATAGTACATTTGCAAACAAAAATAAGGGAATCGCTCAATTAATAAAAATTTAGAACGTTTAAGTTTTATATGAAAAAAGTAATATTACTATTATTTCTATTGACTGTAGTAGTTTCATGTAAAAATGAAAATCAACTTGAACAAGAAATTGAAAAAATCCCTATGAATATTAAGATTGAACGATTTGATGAGTTATTCAGTCATGTAAATGATAAAAGTTTACCAAAGTTAAAGAAAGATTATCCGTTTATGTTTTCAAAAAAATATGCGGATTCATTTTGGATTGCTAAAACACAAGATACGCTTCAAATTAAATTACTTGAAGAAGTGGCAAAAGTTTTTCCTAATATTGATGAACAACAAAACGAAATAAACTCCTTATTTCAACACATCAAATATTTTTTTCCAGAATTTACACCACCAAGAATTATTACAACAACGTCTTTTGTTGATTATAGAAACAAAATAATTTTAACAGATACCATTGCTTTAATTTCCATAGACACTTATTTAGGAAGTGATCATGAGTTTTATCAAGGAATTCAAAAATACATAAGTGAAGATTTTAATAAAAGTAATATGGTTGTTGATTTAGCAACTGAATACGCAAAAAAATATATGTATCAAGGACAGAATAAAACCTTGCTAGACGAGATGATTTATTTTGGAAAGGAACTGTATTTTAAAGATTTGGTAATTCCTTTTAAAACAGAAGCAGAGCGAATTGGATACACGAATGAACAACTAGATTGGGCTCATGTTAACGAAAGCTATATTTGGAGGTATTTTGTTGAAAGGGAATTGCTGTTTAGTACCGATTCTAAATTGCCTGGCAGATTTATAAATCCTGCGCCATTTACAAAATTTTATTTAGAGGAAATCGATAGTCAATCTCCTGGTAGATTAGGGCAATATATAGGTTGGCAAATTGTAAGGGCCTATATGAAAAATAATGAGGTATCATTAAAAGATATGCTTATAACCTCTCCTGAAGATATTTTTAATAATTCAAAGTTTAAACCAAGTAAATAATGCCTAATAAAATTAAATCTAAAATTGAGCTAACTGTTGAACTTGACGAAAACCGTGTTCCTGAAAAATTATTTTGGACAGCACAAGACGGTGGCGTAAGTAATGAAGAAGCTAAAGCTATGATGCTGTCTGTTTGGGATGCTAATGCTCAAGAGACTTTACGAATAGATTTATGGACTAAAGAGATGCCTGTTGATGAGATGAAAGTGTTTTTTCATCAAACTTTAGTAGCCATGAGCGACACTTTTAATAGAGCAACTCAAGATGAAAAAATGACGGCTACTATGAAAGATTTCTGTGATTATTTTGCCGAAAAATTAGAGATTAAAAAATAAATTAATCCGTTTTTTTAGCATCTTTTATTTCTTTGTTAAGATGGTCTAAATACAAAATACCATTAAGGTGATCTATTTCATGTTGAAAAATTATAGATGCAAACCCTTCTACCATTTCGGCTTTATGTTCTCCATTTTCAGTATCATATTCAACTAATATAGCATAAGCTCTATTGTCTAAGGTTTCTCTTCTGTTAGGTATTGATAAACAACCTTCTCTGTTGGTTTGTTTTTTTTCAGAATATTGAACGATTATTGGGTTTAAACAAACTTCAAAAGGGAAGTTTTCTTTATCAAAACGTTGAACCCAGATAATATTTTTTAAAACACCAACTTGTGGTGCTGCAATACCAACACCTAAAGACATACTGTCTGTAACAGTTCTGTAAAGACGTTTTATAAATGTTCTTTGTATCGGGTCATTAGGATTTGGCTTTATATAACCACTTTTTTTTCTTAGTAACAAGGAATCACTTTTGTTAGTTATTTTATAAACACGCATTGGAGTTAAAGAGTCTGAAGACAGTATCATTTGTATTTCATTTTTAGAAAATGAATTTAAAATATCCTCTTTTTGTTGACTTGTTTTAACACTTGAACAGTTTAAAACAGTAATAATTAGAATTGAATATAAAAATAGTTTTTTCATGACATTAGCTTAAAAAATTACCATTCATTGATTCTGTTGGAATCTAATTTTATAAATATAAAGAGTAAAATGGTAAAACCCCATAAGCCAGAACCACCATAGCTAAATAAAGGTAGTGGGATGCCAATAGTTGGAATTAAACCCATTACCATGCCAATATTTATCATAAAATGCATAAAAAATATGGAGGCTACTCCATATCCGTACATGCGGCTAAATTGTGATTTTTGTAATTCAGCTAAATGAAGAATTCTAATTAGTAACAGCATAAAAACGATAACAACCATGGCACTCCCTAAAAAACCCCATTCTTCACCTACAGTACTGAAAATATAGTCTGTATGCTGTTCTGGTACAAATTTTCCTGTAGTTCTTGTGCCTTCTAAAAATCCTTTTCCTGTTACACCACCAGAACTAATTGCTTTTTCAGATTCATTTAAATTATAAGCAAAGGTCTTTTTCATGATCTCAAGCTTAACAGGATCTTTTTCTAATCTTAGCCAAAGACTTATTCTGTCCTTTTGATGCGGTTGTAAAACATTTTGATAAAAGAATTTAATACCTGATGATAAAATAATGCAAGCTATTAAGATTGCAATTGGTTGGATTAATGGAGGCTTTTTTTTAGTGAAAAAATGATTGACAATAAGTACAAATGCTGCTGCAATGGAAGTAATTATAGCTCCAAACTTTAAAGAAAATAAAGAAAGAATAACCAATGCAACGCCTAGTATTAAATATATTTTTGGCAATCCTTCTCTGTACAAAACAAAAAAGAAAGCGGCATAAACAATGGTGCTTCCTGCATCATTTTGTAACAGAACTAAAATTGCAGGAACTGCAAAAAGGATAAAACTTTGAATCTGATCTTTAAATTTATGAATATCAGTATTCATATCACTAACATATTTTGCTACTGCTAAAGAAGTTGCTGCTTTTGCAAATTCACTTGGCTGTAATGTCATTCCTCCTATAGCATACCATGAAGTAGCACCATTTACATTTTTTCCAAGTACAAAAAGACCCATTAATGATAACATGGATATTATATAAATAACACTTGAAAACCGTTCATAAAATTTGGAATCTATTGATAAAATGAGAACAATTAGGCCTAAGGTCAAGAAAATAAACATAAGTTGTTTTCCGTAGGGTTCTGAAAAGTTCCAATAGTCAATGGTTTCTCCTGTATGTGATGCCGATAAAATATTTAACCAACCAAAGCCTACTAAAAGAAGGAATAGAATTATGGTAATCCAATCAAATTTAAAATGTCTGTGAGTTTCTCTAAGCATTTAACTACTGTTTGGTAATGGAATCTGGTTTTTTAGATCTTAGTGATTCGTCTAAAGGAATTACTTGTAATGTTGTAGCTCCATTAATACCAAATGGTTCACCGGAATAAGGTTTTGCATATTCATTTTCTAAGCTATGAGTCAAAATCCAATCTTCCATATCGGTTCGGGTAATATAACCTTTAATGTATTTTTCAATCATTAAACTTGCTATTCTGCCAGCAAAACGACTACCCCAATAACCGTTTTCAACAAAAACAGCAATTGCTATTTTTGGGTTATCTTTAGGCGCAAAAGCCACAAAAATGGAATGGTCTGTTAATTGAGTTTTTACACCATTTATTTTAGTAAAGTTTTCAGCGGTTCCAGTTTTTCCACAAATTTCAATTCCTGGTATTTGAACGGCTGCTGCTGTTCCATAATTATAAACATCAAACATACCTTGAACTATTGGTTCAAAATATTGTTTATCAATAGTTGTGTGGTTTGGTGTAGTATATTTAGGGTCAATAGTTTCTCCTTCAATTTTTTTAATAATGTGAGGTGTGTAATAATAACCTCTATTACCAATAGCTGCAACCATATTTGCTAACTGTATTGGAGTTGTTAATACTTCACCTTGTCCAATGGCATTAGATAAGTTATAGGTGCTTCCCCATCTATTTTTGCCATAAAGTTGGTCATATGTTTGGCTGTTTGGTATTTTACCGGGTTGGCCAACAGATAAATCATTATTTAAATAATTTCCTAAACCAAAACTTTTTACATGATTGCTCCAAATATCCATTCCAATTGCAGGATCTTTAAATTTATCAATAATTCTTCTATAAACATTAGCAAAATAAGCATTGCATGAATTATATATACCGCCATTCATAGCAAGTGGACTTGGGTGACCATGGCATCCCATTTTTCTACCACCGTAGCTATAACCATGATTACAGCTAAAACGATCTTCAGTAGTAACAACGCCTTCTTGTAACCCAATAAGGGCATTTAAAATTTTAAAAGGTGAACCTGGAGGATACATAGCTTGAAGGCCTCTATCATATAAAGGTTTTGAAATACTGTCGTTATATAATTTAGAAAAATTAGCAGAACGTTGACGGCCAACCAATAAATTAGGGTTGTATGTTGGTGTTGAAACCATAGTAAGTATCTCGCCAGTGCCTGGCTCAATAGCTATGATTCCTCCGTGTTTATTTTGCATTAATAACTCACCATAGGCTTGTAATGTGGCATCTATGGTTATAGTTATATCTTCTCCTGGTTTAGGCAAAGTATCATATATGCCATTTTTATAAGGGCCAATATCTCTGTTAAATCTGTCTTTTTGAATAAACTTTATACCTTTTACACCTCTTAAAGTTTGTTCATAAGAAAGTTCAATGCCTTGCTTGCCAATTAAATCTCCCATTTTATAGTAGGGTTGTTTTTCAATAATAGCATTATTTACTTCGCCTATATCGCCTAAAACGTTAGCTCCAATTGTAGTTTGATAGTATCTTATTGAACGCTTTTGAATATAGAATCCTTCAAATTTTCTCATTTTTTCTTGAAGAGCAGCATAATCTTCTTTGGATAAATGAGGAATAAAAACAGATGGAAGCCATGGTGAATAGCGATGTGCTTTGTTGTAAATTTCAATAAATTGATCCTTATTTATTTTTAGCAACTCGCAAAATTCTAAAGTGTCTAAAGGTTTTACTTCTCTAGGAATAAACATGACATCGTATGATGGTTGATTTGACACCAAAAGCTCACCATTTCTATCAAAAACAAATCCGCGTTTTGGGTAGTCAAACACCTTTCTTATTGCATTATCTTCATACAAATCATGTGTTTGTGGGGTATAGACTTGCAGATAAAAAAGCCTGAAAATAAATATAACACCAACAGCAATTATTATAAAAAAAAGTAAAAATTTTCTCATTTAGTTTTTCTACTGAAAATAATGGTTACTAAAATACAGAGTATAATAGTAAATATACTTGAGAATAACGTTTTTTGAACTGTTAAAATTACCTTAGAAATGTTAAAGATTTCTAATGAAAATAGAATGATATGATGAAGTACAGTTAGAATAGTAATATACAGAAATTTAGAACTAAACTCAACAGTATCAAATTTTACTGTTTGATATTCGTAAACCGTTCCAAAACAAAATTTTAAAACAATTGGTCTAGCATACGCTATACTTACACAAGCAGCTGCATGAATGCCTCCAGAATCTGTAAATATATCTATAGTTAAGCCAATGATGAAACTTAAAAAAATAAATAGGGTTCTGCTGTTTTTTATAGGAAAAAGAATAATGAATAATATGTAAACATATGGGTTAATATATCCTAAAAAATTAATATGATTTAGTACTAGTACTTGTAAACCTACAAGTAGAATAAAGCGTGTAATATTGGTATATAATACACTATTCATTTGTACTGCTTTTTAATAAGTTGGTTATTTCGTTAATATCAATATTTTCAATGACATAAACATGCTCAATATTTGTCATGTCGTTAAACAGCTTAATATTTATTTCATAATAATTTTCAGCGACATCAAGTTTAAAGTCTTGAATAATTCCTACTGGAATTCCTTTAGGGAAAATTGAAGAACGGCCAGAAGTTATTATGGTATCTCCAACTTTAACAGGCGCTATTTTAGGAATGTCTGTAAGTTGAGTAAAGTAAGGAGATATTCCATTCCAGATTAAAGTACCAAAGTGATTCGTTTTTTTAAGCTGAGCACTAATTTTACTAGTGGTATTTAAAACAGAAATAACAGTAGCATAATGTCTGCTTGTATTGTCGATAATCCCAACAATACCTTTGGACGAAATTACTCCAAAATCTTCTTTTATACTATCAGAAAATCCTTTGTTAAGTAATAATACATTTTTTGAAGAACTATAACTGTTTTTTAATACACTAGCAGTTGTAAATTTGTAAGTGTGATTAAGTGATAAATCATCAATATAGCTAGAATCTTTTTTGTTTTTTGTGTTGTATAAAATTGATTTTAACTTGTTGTTTTCTTCAATTAAAATATCGTTTTGAGATTTAAGATCAAAATAACGATTGATGTTACTTATTGAATTGTAAACACCGCCAGTTAAAAAATTAGCAGAATTTATAAACTTACTTTTATGGTAAGAATGTGTTTGAATTGTAAAAGTAAGTGATATAGAAAATAGCAACAAGAACAATAAAAACGTTTTGTTCCGTATTATAAAATTTATAATCTGCTGCATGTTAAATCAATATGGCTATTTAATCAATACGCTTTTGTATTTAATTAAGTTTTTTAGTGTAATGCCTGTGCCTCTAACAACGGCTCTTAATGGGTCTTCAGCAATGTAAACTGGTAAATCTGTTTTTTGAGATAAACGTTTGTCTAAACCTCTAAGCATGGAGCCACCACCAGCTAAATAAATACCTGTGTTATAAATATCAGCTGCTAATTCTGGAGGTGTTTGAGACAAGGTTTCCATAACGGCATCTTCAATTCTTAAAATAGATTTATCTAAGGCTTTAGCAATTTCTCTAAATGAAATTTGAACTTGTTTTGGTTTTCCGGTTAACAAATCACGACCTTGAACGCTCATGTCATCTGGAGGAAGTTCTAAATCTTCAGTAGCTGCACCAATTTGAATTTTTATTTTTTCTGCAGTACGTTCTCCAACATATAAGTTGTGTTGTGTTCTCATATAATAAACAATGTCATTAGTAAACACGTCACCTGCAATTTTAACAGACTTGTCACATACAATGCCTCCCAAAGCAATAACTGCAATTTCGGTAGTTCCACCACCTATATCAACAATCATATTTCCTTTAGGTTGCATAATATCAACACCGATACCTATAGCTGCTGCCATTGGCTCATGTATTAAATATACTTCTTTGCCATTTACACGTTCTGCACTTTCCTTAACAGCACGCATTTCAACTTCAGTAATTCCTGATGGTATACAAATAACCATTCTTAATGCTGGTGTAAAAAACCTCTTTTTTAAAGCAGGAATATTTTTAATAAACATACTAATCATTTGCTCAGAAGCATCAAAATCTGCTATAACACCATCTTTTAAAGGTCTTATGGTTTTAATGTTTTCATGAGTTTTTCCTTGCATTAAACTAGCTTCCTGACCAACATGTGTTATTTTGCCAGTTATTCTATCTCTTGCTACTATTGAAGGGGCATCAACAACAACTTTATCATTATGAATGATAAGGGTATTTGCGGTACCTAAATCTATTGCAATTTCTTCTGTTAGGAAGTCAAAAAAGCCCATGTGCTAAAAATGATTTTAAGGGTTATAAACTATATCTTGTAAATGTAATAAAAGTTAAGGTATATAAAAGAAATAATATAATTAGATATTTTATAATTAATGTTTAAAGTGACGTGTACCAGTTAGAACCATAGCTACATTATTTTCGTTGCAATAATCAATGCTTAATTGATCTTTTATTGATCCGCCAGGCTGAATAACTGAACTAATACCAGCATTTTTCGCAATTTCCACACAATCAGGAAATGGGAAAAATGCATCACTTGCCATTGCAGAACCCTTTAAATCAAAATTAAAAGTTTGTGCTTTGTGTATGGCTTGATTTAACGCATCAACACGACTTGTTTGCCCTGTTCCACTTGCTAATAATTGGTTATTTTTTGCTAATACGATAGTGTTAGATTTGGTATGCTTACAAATTTTTGAAGCAAAGATTAAATCACTTAACTCGTTTTCTGTTGGTTTATTGTTTGTAACATAAGTTAAATGCTCAATAGCATCTGTTATGGTATCTCTGTCTTGAACTAAAACACCATTTAAACAGCTTCTTACGCTTGTTTTTGGTAATTCAATATCATGAATTATTAAAATGATTCTGTTTTTTTTTCCTTGTAAAATTTCTAAAGCATCAGCAACGTATGAAGGTGCTATAATTACTTCACAAAACAGGTTGTGTATTTCTTCAGCAGTAGCTTTATCTATTTCTGTATTACTAATTAAAACACCACCAAAAGCAGAAACAGGATCTCCTGCTAAAGCATCTAAATAAGCTTGTTTTATAGTTGTTCTTTGAGCTAAACCACAAGCATTATTGTGTTTTAAAATAGCAAATGTTGGAGCATCATTTTTAAACTCATTTATCAAATTTACAGCAGCGTCAACATCTAGTAAATTATTATAGCTAAGTTCTTTTCCGTGAAGTTTTGTAAACAGCGCATCAAAATCACCAAAGAAAAACCCTTTTTGATGAGGATTTTCACCGTATCTTAAAACTTGACCATTAGTTTCGCTAATTTTTAAAACAGCTTCTTCATGATTTTTGTTGAAGTAATTAAAAATTGCAGAATCATAGTGAGACGACACATTAAATGCTTTAGTTGCAAAACGTTTTCTGTCACTTTCAGAAAGTGCTCCATTTTTTTCTGTTATAAGTTGCAAAAATTCAGCATAATTATCCATTGAAGCCACACAAACCACATCAGCATAATTTTTAGCTGCTGCACGAATTAATGAAATACCACCTATATCAATTTTCTCAATAATATCTTGCTCACTAGCTCCAGAAGCTACCGTTTTTTCAAATGGATATAAGTCAACAATTACAACATCAATTTGAGGAATGTCAAATTCAGCCAATTCAGCAATATCACTATCATTATTTTGACGATTTAAAATACCTCCAAACACTTTTGGGTGTAAAGTTTTTACACGTCCGCCAAGAATTGATGGGTATGAAGTTACATCTTCAACAGGAATTACATTGATACCTAAATTGTTAATAAATTCTTGTGTTCCACCAGTTGAATAAATGGTTACACCTTGCTCATTAAGTTTTCTTACAATAGGTTCTAACCCATCTTTACTAAATACAGAAATTAGTGCAGACTTGATAGTTTTTTGGTTGTTCATTTTTGTTGTGTTGTTTATATTTTGTACTTGAAACGGCAATTTTTAGATAAACTTCTGGTTACTTATTGAAGTATAATATCTTAAAAGTGCAAAAGTAATTATTTAAAGCAAAAATATATGTTTGAAAACTGTTTTGTTTTCATTTTTTTGTAACGAATATTTTAATTTAACGTCTTACCTTTATACCTCAATAGTTTTATAGGAAAATCAATCTATGTTACTTTATTTACGCCTTTTTAAAGAGAGTTTTTCGTTTGCGATTAATGCATTGAGAAATAATAAATTGCGTGCATTTTTATCTCTAATAGGGGTTACAGTAGGTGTTTTTTCAATAATAGCAGTTTTAGCAGCCGTAGATTCTTTAGATCAGAACATAAAAAGTCAGCTATCAGGAATTGATAAAAACACCATGTATGTAACTCGTTTTTCATTTGGGCCTACCTCAGTGCCTAGGTGGCAACGTGAAAATTTTCCACAAACCGGTAATGATGATTTTGAATTTATAAAACGTAATGTTTCTGGTATTGATGCTTGTGCATTTGCACTTTTTGGAAGTGGTCAAAGTATTAGATATAGAGATAGAACCCTCGAGAATATAAACACAACTCCAGTTTCAAATGAGATTTATGAAATTGATAATTTAAAGCTTTATAAAGGGAGATTCTATAATGAAACAGAGTCAAATACAGGAGCACCAGTAATTGTGATTGGATATAATTTGGCTCAAAACCTTTTTGAAAATGAAGAGCCTGTTGGAAAAGTGGTTAGAGTTTACGGAAGAAAGTTAACTGTTGTTGGTGTGCTTGAAAAATTTGGCGGTCTTAATATGGATTCACCAGATGAGAAAGCATTTGTTCCAGCAAATTTTGCCAGAAGATTTATGAATACTGGTAATAAAGGTGCTTTAACAATGATTATTATTAAACCTGAAAAGGGAATTGATATTGGTGCATTTGAACAGGTTTTAAAACAAAAATATAGACGATACAGAGGTTTAAAGCCAGACGAGATTGACAACTTTTTTGTTAACAAACTTTCAGGTTTTACAGATTTAATTGACGGGATTATTTCAACAATGAATCTAATTGGTTGGGTAATTAGCGGATTTTCACTTTTAGTTGGTGGTTTTGGAGTGGCAAATATTATGTTTGTTAGTGTTAAAGAACGAACCAATTTAATAGGAATACAAAAAGCTATGGGAGCAAAAAACAGATTTATATTGTTTCAGTTTTTGTTTGAAGCCATTATTTTGGCAGTCATTGGTGGTCTTGTAGGTTTGCTTTTAGTATGGATAGGCACCATTATTGGTACAGCGTTGGCAGGCGATTTTGAATTTATTTTATCGTTTAAAAATATGGTGCTAGGGTTTGCTGTTTCAAGTATTATTGGATTAATAGCAGGAATTTTACCCGCAAATTCTGCTGCAAAACTTGATCCTGTAGAAGCTATTAGAACAGGAATGTAATATTGAATCTATAAAAAGAGTATTGCTGCCTTGTTACACACAAATTCTAGAAAACGTACATCTTCTTCTGTAAATGGGTCTGGTGTATTTGAATCAATATCAATTTGTCCTATGTTTTTTCCATTTACAAAAATTGGAATAACAATTTCTGCCTTGACAGTGATGCTGCAAGCGATATAATTATCTTGGGCAGTTACATCTGGTACTACAAAATTTTGATTGCTAACGGCTACTTGTCCACAAATACCTTTTCCAAAAGGGATAACAGTATGATCAGTTGGAGCTCCTATATACGGACCTAGAATTAGTTCTTCTTTATCTCCGTTTCTAAAATAAAAACCAACCCAATTATAATAGGATACATTTTTTTCAAGCAATTCACAGACATTTAAAAGTCTTTCATTTACTGATTTTATCTTGTTAGATATAATGTTTTCAATTTCCGGTTTTAAATTTTCAAAAATCATCATTCAAAAGTTTTGGTAAAAGTATTTAAAAAGACTTAACTTCGATATTCAAATTATTAAAATATAAAACAGTAATTTTTTTTGAAAGCACTTATTAATAAATATAAATCGGTTATTAAATTTATAATTACATTTATTTTAGTATATGTTTCATTATCTGTTTGCTATAAATTTTATTTAGATTTTTCTAAAGATTCAAAATATTATCCAGATTATGTAACCAATTTGGTTGCTAGACAAAGTAAAGAGTTAATTGATTTGATGGGTTATAAAGCAGAAGTTTTACCGCATCCAGATGAGCCTTCAATGAAATTAATTATCAATAATAAATATTTGGCAAGAATTACTGAAGGCTGTAACTCGGTTAGTGTAATTATTTTATTTGTATCATTTATTATGGCATTTTCTGGTAAACCAAAAACAACATTTATATATATGCTGTCTGGAAGTGTTTTAATTTATTCTGTTAATTTAATTCGTATTGTATTTTTTTCAATTAGTTTATACCATTATCCGTGGCGAAAAGATATTTTGCACATGGTTATTTTTCCAGCTATAATTTATGGTATGGTATTTCTACTTTGGATAATTTGGGTGAATAGATTTTCAAATATGATTAGAAAAAATGAATAATCCAACAAAATATATATTACTCATTGTGCTTTTTGGATTATTGGTTTTAATCCGTGTTTTTGAAAACGAATTATTTTACGACCCATATCTAGTTTTTTTTCAAAACGACTATTTATACCTTGATAATCCTAGACGTGAAGTATTTAAGTTAACAATGTTTACCTCATTAAGGTACTTCCTTAATACTGCAATTTCATTAGCAATATTATATATAGTATTTAAAGATAAAAGCATCGTGAAATTCTCTGGATTGATTTATGGAATTTCATTTGTTATATTAATTTTTATCTATTTGTATTTTGTTGTAAACCCAAAACAAGAACAGTATTATTTATTCTTTAACATGCGCCGGTTTTTAATTCAACCAATTATTCTATTGGTCTTATTACCAGCATTTTATTATTACAAATTGAAACATTAAGTGTTAATATCATGATAATTATCAGCTTAACATAGTAATATTTTTGTACTTTTGCTACTTATGAAAGAAGTTTTGCATAAAATAACAGCATTTTTTATGGCTTTAGTAGTATTGTTTTCTACTATGTCATTTACTATTGATATGCATTATTGTGGTGATACTTTAGTTGAAACTGCTATATTTCACAGAGCTAAAGGTTGTGGCATGGAAATGCAAAACCAAGCAACAGACTCAGGTTGTTCTGTTGAAAAAAAAGGATGTTGCTCAGAAAAACAGATTAATGTTCAAGGGCAAGATGAACTACAATTAACATTTGATAAACTTACTTTTGAAAAGCAACTTTTCGTTTCTTCATTTGTATATTCTTATATCTCACTTTTTGAAAATATTGAAGATGAAGCATCTTCTTTTTCAGAATATCCACCTCCAATTATTGTCAAGAGTATCTACAAACTTGACGAAACGTATTTAATTTGATTTTTAAACAATAGACATAACATCCTTAAATTATCTTAAGGATGACTAACTGTATTCGGTGTTTTCGTTACACCAATGTCTAACGGTTTAATAATCAAATTATATGTTAAATAGAATTATAAAATATTTTCTTGAGAACAAATTAATTACCGTTCTTATCTTAATCACTTTCATTGTTTGGGGAGTATCCACATCGCCATTCAATTGGAATACTGGTTTTGTACCCAAAGATCCCGTTCCAGTTGATGCTATTCCAGACTTAGGTGAAAACCAACAAATTGTTTTTTCAGAATGGCCCGGGAGATCGCCACAGGATATTGAAGATCAAATCACTTACCCACTCACAACCTCACTTTTAGGAATACCAAATGTGAAATCCATTAGGAGCTCATCTATGTTTGGTTTCTCAAGTATTTACATCATTTTTGAAGAAAAGGTAGATTTCTACTGGTCGCGTTCAAGGGTTTTAGAAAAATTAAATTCGTTACCAAATAATTTATTGCCAGATGATGTAAAACCAGCATTAGGTCCTGATGCCACAGCTTTAGGTCAAGTGTATTGGTACACTATTGAAGGTCGGGATCCGGAAGGGCAAGTTACTGGTGGTTGGGATTTAGATGAATTACGTTCAGTACAAGATTACTATGTAAAGTATGCTTTAAACAGTGTTTCAGGTGTTTCTGAAGTAGCATCGGTAGGTGGTTTTGTGAAGGAATACCAGGTAGATGTTAATCCAGATGCCTTAAAAGCATATCATATTGGGATTGATCAAGTGATGATGGCTGTTAAAAATTCCAATCGGGATATTGGAGCTAAGACCATCGAAATCAATAAAGCTGAATATTTTATTAGAGGTCTTGGATATATTAAAAATATTCAAGATTTAGAAAATACAGTAGTTAGTGTTACCAATAATAAACCTATTCTTATTAAGGATGTTGCCAATATTAGTTTAGGACCAGCAACTAGAAGAGGAGTGTTGGATAAAGGAGGAGCAGAAGTAGTTGGTGGAGTAGTTGTGGCTCGTTATGGTTCAAATCCTTTAGAGGTTATCAATAATGTTAAAGATAAAATCAATGAATTCTCTTCGGGTTTACCTAAAAAAGTATTGGCAGATGGAACAACAAGCCAATTGACCATAATTCCTTTTTATGATCGTACACAACTTATTAAGGAAACCATTGGCACGTTAGAAACAGCATTATCTCATGAAATTTTGATTAGTATTATTGTGGTTCTTGTTTTGATGATGAATTTAAGAGCTTCTATAATCATTTCAAGTTTATTACCAGTTGGAGTATTAATGACCTTTATTATTATGCGATATTCAGGTGTAGATGCAAATGTGGTTGCCTTGTCTGGAATCGCCATTGCTATTGGAGTCATGGTTGATATAGGTATTGTGTTTGTTGAAAATATTATTAGGCATTTAGAAATGCCTGAAAACAAAAATGTTAAAGGAAAAGAGCTGACCCAAGTGATATATGTTGCAACCAAAGAAGTAGCTTCTGCAATAACAACTGCATTAGCAACAACTGTGGTAAGTTTTATTCCTGTGTTTGCCATGGTTGGTGCAGAAGGAAAGTTGTTCAGGCCACTAGCTTTTACCAAAACATTTGCACTGCTAGGAGCTTTTGTATTGGGTATTGTGGTACTACCTGCATTGGCTCATTTTATTTTTGGAATTAATTATGACAAAAAAAGAGTAAGAAGAATTTGGGGAATTATCTTGATTGTAGGAGGTTTTTTATTGTCTGTTTTTATGCATATGTGGCTTCCTTTAGCTTTGTGTGTATTAGGCTTAAATATGTTGTTTGAACATAAATTACCACTTCACTTCAATAAATATTCAAACTATATCAATATAGGAATCACTTTGTTAGTCGCTACTTTTTTCTTGGCAGAAGAATGGTTGCCTTTAGGTCCTCAAAACAATTTGATAGTAAACTATCTATTTATACTCGTTTTAATGGGACTCATATTGGGTACCTTATTGGCCATAGTTTATTTTTACGAACCTGTGCTGAAATGGTGTTTGAATAACAAAGGCAAATTTATGTTGATTCCATTAGTTACCATATTATTTGGGCTATTTGTTTGGGTTGGTTTTAATAGCACATTTGGATTTGTAGGCAAAGGATTTGAAAAAATAGGATGGAAGATTAAAGACACCAAACCATGGTTAGATTTTTCTGAAACATTTCCAGGTATTGGCTCTGAATTTATGCCAACATTAAATGAAGGTAGTTTTTTACTTATGCCAACGTCAATGCCACATGCAGGACTGGAAGAAAGCAAAAATACGGTTCAAAAATTGGATATGTTAGTGGCCAATATTCCTGAAGTGGATATGGCGGTTGGAAAATTGGGTCGTGTTGAAAGCGCCATTGATCCAGCTCCAATTTCCATGTATGAAAACATGATTAATTACAAATCGGAATATATTGTTTCAGAAGACGGTAGTCCTAAGCGTTTTAAGTCGACAGGAATGATAAGTTTGTTCTTAAAAGTGGTATAACATTATCAAATGATGACGCCTTACTTCAAAGTGTAAAAGAAGATGATTTAGTGGCAGATTCAGATGGTGAATTTTTTAGAAACTGGCGATCTAAAATAAAGAGTTCCGACGATATTTGGAAAGAAATTGTCAAGGTTACAAATCTTCCTGGAGTTACTTCTGCGCCCAAATTGCAACCTATTGAAACTCGTTTGGTTATGTTGCAAACGGGTATGCGTGCTCCTATGGGTATTAAAGTATACGGACCAGATTTAGAAACTATTCAGGAATTTGGTTTTAAATTGGAAACTATTTTGAAACAAGTTCCTTCTGTAAAAGCAGAAGCTGTTTTTGCAGATAGAATTGTTGGAAAACCGTATTTGCAACTCAATATTAACCGGTCTGCCATTGCTCGTTATGGTTTAAGTATAGAGAAAACACAACAAGTTATTGAAACTGCTGTTGGAGGTATGAAAACAACCACAACAGTTGAAGGTAGAGAACGCTATCCAGTTAGGGTTAGATATCCACGTGAATTACGAGATGATCCAGAGAAAATTAAAAACATATTGGTTCCTACGCCAACAGGAGTACAAGTACCTTTAGGAGACCTTATTGATTTAGAATTTGTTCGTGGGCCGCAAATGATAAAAAGTGAAGAAACCTTTTTAGTAGGCTACGTATTGTTCGATAAAAAGGAAAGTTATGCTGAAGTAAACGTGGTTAATGATGCTCAAAAACTAATTCAGGATAATATTGCTAATGGTAATTTAATAATTCCAAAAGGTGTTAGTTATAAATTTTCAGGAAGTTATGAAAATCAAATTAGGGCTGTTAAAAAGTTATCAATTGTTATACCAATAAGTTTAATCGTTATTTTCTTATTGCTCTATTTCCAGTTTAAAACCATCATCGCATCTTCTATTCATTTTTCTGGAGTTTTTGTTGCTTTTGCCGGTGGTTTTATAATGCTTTGGTTATACAGTCAGGATTGGTTTTTAAATTTTTCTGTTGCCGATGTTAACATGAAGCATCTATTTCAAATCCATCCTATCAATTTGAGTGTTGCTGTTTGGGTTGGATTTATTGCGTTGTTTGGTATTGCGACAGACGATGGTGTTATTATGGGAACATATATTCACCAAGTTTTTGAAGACAGAAAACCTAAAACGGTTGAAGGTGTTAGAGCGGCTGTTTTAGAAGCTGGTAAAAAACGGGTACGACCAGCCATGATGACAGCAGCAGTTGCCATTATAGCCTTGCTTCCTGTGCTAACATCAACAGGAAAAGGAGCCGACATTATGATTCCTATGGCGATACCAGTATTTGGAGGTATGGTTATTCAATTGATGACCATGTTTGTAGTGCCAGTTTTACAAGCTTTTTGGAGAGAATCTGTAATTAAACGAAATTAATAATGAAAAAAACATATAAACATATAAAAGGATTTCTATGTGTATTGTTGTTCTGTTCAATAAGCGCAACAGGTCAAACATTGCAAGACTATTTGGAAATTGCAGAACAAAATAACCCTAAGATAAAAGCTGCTTATTCTCAGTTTGAAGCAGCTATGCAAAAATCGCCACAAGTTAGTTCGTTACCAGATCCTACGTTGACAATGAGTGCTTTTGGGCGTATGATAGAGACAAGAGTAGGCGCTCAAGAAGCTAGGTTTAGTTTAATGCAAATGTTCCCTTGGTTTGGAACATTAACGGCTAAACAAAATGCAGCTAATTTAATGGCAGAATCGATGTTTCAAAAATATGTCGATACAAAAAACGACGTGTTTTTAAGCATTAAAAAAACCTATGCAGAGCTATATGAGCTAAACAAAATGATTCAGCTAGAAGAAAAAAATCTACAGATTTTGAATAGTTACAGAGAGCTGGCTTTAAGTAGGTTTAAAAATGGAAAAGGAGCCATGGTAGATGTGGTAAGAATTGATATTAAGCGCAATGAAAGCACAACCAAAATCCAGTTGTTAAAGGACCAAAATGAACCATTAAGAGCGGTTTTTAATAGTATGTTAAACCGTAATGTTGATGATGCTGTAAATATTGCCGATTTATTAATGACTGATGAATTTGTAAAGCCTATAGTTTCAGATAGTTTATTCATTTCTAATTCTAAAGTGTTAGAACTAGATAAAAAAATAGCCTCTTTTGAAGCTCAAAAAACTATCGCAAAAAAAGAAGGATATCCTATGATTGGTGTTGGTTTAGATTATTCAATTATTTCAAAACGAGATGTGCCTGGGTTAGAAATGAATGGGCAAGACGCTATTATGCCTATGCTTTCTGTTACGTTGCCAATTTTTAGAAAAAAATATAGTGCAAAACAAAAGGAAGCAGACTTTATGTTGCAATCAGCAAATTATGAAAAGCAAGCCATAAAAAACACTTTACAAGTTAATTACAGTAAAGCTAATTATGATTTATTAAAAGCTAAAAAACTTAAAGAACTCTATCAAACACAAGTGGAAAGCACCGAGCAAGCAATTAAATTATTAATGGCTGCCTACAGTAATTCTGGAAGCAATTTTGAAGAAATTTTGAGGATGAATCAAGAACTGTTAATGTTACAGACATCAACAGTTACAGCTAATAAAAATCAATTTATAGCGCAATCAACAATAGAGTATTTACTTTCTAAAGAAGACTATGATGAAAACAAAAACTAAAAATATTATAAAAGCTATAGGAATCCTTTTTATAGGAATCTTGTTAGGTAGTTTCATTTTTGGTGGAAGCGATACACCAAAATCAGAACATAATCATAAAACTGAGCAAGCAGTAAAAACCATTTGGACCTGTTCAATGCATCCTCAAATTCGAATGGATAGACCAGGAAAATGTCCGCTTTGTGGAATGGATTTAATTCCTTTAGAATCCTACAACTCTTCTCTTGATGCAAATAGCTTTCAAATGACAACAGATGCTATGAAGCTAGCTAATATTCAAACAATGATTGTTGGTAGTAAACAAGCTAATAAAGAATTGCGATTAAATGGAAAGATACAAATTGACGAACGTGAGTTGTATACACAATCTTCGCATATACCTGGTAGAATTGAGACTTTGAAAATCAATTTTACTGGTGAAAAAGTTCGTCGTGGACAAAAATTAGCTATGCTGTATTCGCCAGAGTTGGTAACAGCTCAAGAAGAATTATTGCAAGCTTATAGTATTAAAGAAACGCAACCAGAATTGTTTGAAGCAGCAAAACAAAAATTGCTCAACTGGAAAATTGGAAAAAATACGATTGATAACATAATAAGTACAGGAAAATCAATTCAGCAATTTCCAATTAATGCTGATGTTTCAGGAATTATAACCGCTAAAAAAGTGGAATTAGGAGATTATGTAGACCGAGGAATGCCAATATATGAAATAGCAGATTTATCTGCGTTATGGGTATTGTTTGATGTATACGAAAGTGATTTGCCTTGGGTGAGTGTTGGAGATGAGGTAAGTTACACGGTACAATCTTTACCAGGGGAAACCTTTAAAGGCACAATTACGTTTATCGACCCCTTGATTAATCCACAAACAAGAGTGGCAACGGCAAGGGTTGAGGTTAAAAACAGTGATGATAAACTAAAACCAGAAATGTTTGTGTCTGGAGTTATTAAAAACAATACGAGTAAATCGGCTTCCAAAGATATTATAATACCAAAATCGGCTGTCATGTGGACAGGAGAGCGGTCTATCGTTTATATAAAAAGCAATTTAGACAATAAAGTAAACTTTACATTAAGAAATGTCATTTTAGGGCCTTCACTTGGAGATACTTATGTAATAAAAGAAGGTATTGAAGATGGAGACGAAATTGTTGTAAAAGGCACATTTACTGTCGATGCAGCTTCTCAGTTGGCAGGCAAACCAAGTATGATGAATGTTTTTGTTCCAAAAGTTAATGATGATGATATCAAAAACTTAGATAGAATATCCGTGTCTTCAATTTTTCAGGAGCAGTTAAACGATGTCTTTAAAGCATACTTAAAGATAAAAGATGCCTTGGTTAAAGATGATTTTGAAGGAGCAAAACAATCAGCCAAAAAGCTTGCAGAAAGGTTAAAGCAAGTAAATATGGAACTGCTTAAAGAAAAAAATGCTCATATGAATTGGATGAGTTCAGAAGAAAAAATAAAAACATCAGTTGAACAAATTCTCAATGCAAACAACATTGGAGAAGCAAGAATGTCTTTTCGATATTTGTCACTGAGTTTAACAAATGTTATTAAAATATTTGGCATCAATCAAACGATATATAGTCAGTTTTGTCCCATGGCTAATGATAATAAAGGAGCCTATTGGCTTAGTTTAGATAAAGAAATTTATAACCCATATTTTGGAGATGCTATGATAAAATGTGGAAGTACAAAACAAATAATTGAATAATAATTAATAAATAATTAAATTTTTAAAATCATGAAGAAGTTAATTTTTAGTGTATCAGTAATTGCAGTAATAGTTTTTACAAGTTGTAAAAATGAAGAAAAAAAAGATGTCGAATCTATAGTAAAAACAGAAGGTGTTAATGAAATAGCCATGACTAACCTAAGCTTTGGAGTAAGAGGTAATTGCGAAATGTGTAAAAGTACCATTGAAAAAGCTGTTAATAACGTTGAAGGCGTTTCAAAAGCAGTTTGGGATGTAGATGCAAAGAGAGTAGATGTTTCCTTTGATGATTCAAAAACCAATGAGATGGCAATTCATAATGCTATCGCAGGATCAGGATATGACACAGAAAAGATGTCAGCCAATCCAGAAGCTTATAATGAATTACCAAGTTGTTGCCAGTATGACCACGAAATGGCCATGAATCAAACCAAATAATCGATTTCATTTCTCAAATAAAAGTAAAGGTTGGATTAGAAGTTGTTAAGAACACTTTTAATTCAGCCTTAATATGAATTATAATGTGTTATTTTTACAATAACAGGAAAAAGTCTCTTAAAAAATGAAACAAGGCAGTATTGAAATAGCAGTAAAAAACATGGTCTGTAATCGCTGTATTAAAGTGGTTAAAGAAGAATTGGTTAAAAACAATATAAACTTTAATCATGTGGATTTAGGTGCTATCTATTTTAATCAGAATATTTCTGGAACGGAGAAAGAAAAATTAAAAAGCATCCTTGAAAAAGAAGGTTTTGAGCTAGTTGAAGATAAAGAGGCTGTTATTGTAAAAAATATAAAGGCAGTCATTATTCAGCTTATTCATTTCGGAAAAGAGAAACCAGAACACCAGAATTTTTCTGGATTCATTTCCTCAGAAATAGGTATGGAATATACCCAATTAAGTAAATTGTTTTCTGAAATTGAAGGAAATACTATTGAACACTACATTATAGAACAGCGTATTGAACGTGCCAAGGAGTTAATTGTTTATAACGAATTAACCTTGAGCCAAATTTCTTACCAACTTAATTATAGTAGCCCACAGCATTTGTCCAAACAATTTAAGCAAATTACCGGACTCACTCCATCAGCCTTTAAAAGCATTAGAACACGAAAAAAATTAGATACAATTTAACCAAAATTGTACACAATTAAGTTCTGAATTAAAAAGACCTTTGCTTATTAGTAAAAGCAAAACATGATGGTATCATATCATCATAAAAAATAATAACAACAGATGAAACATACTTATAAAATTTCAGGAATGAGCTGTAATGGCTGCCGTTCCCATGTTGAGAAAACTCTTAATAATGTAGAAGGTGTTATTGAGGCTCAGGTTGATTTACAAAAAGCAGAAGCCATTATTGAAATGGATTCGCATATTCCTTTGGAAACTTTTAAAGAAGCGTTGGAGTCAGATAGTAACGGCAGATATAGTATTTCCATGCCAGGAGAGCATCAGCATAAACACGAACATAAATCTCCGGAAAAACCAAAAGGGACAGGAACAGGAACATTTTATTGCCCTATGCATTGTGAAGGCGACAAAACCTATGACAAAGCTGGCGATTGTCCTGTTTGTGGGATGGATCTGGTTGAAGAAGTGAATATAAAACAACAATTGGGAATACAATACACATGCCCCATGCATCCAGAAGTTGTTAAGGATGAACCTGGATCATGCCCAATTTGCGGGATGGATTTGGTGCTGTTAAAAGCTGATGCCTCAGCAGAAGAGAAAAACTATAAAAAATTGCTGAAGAAATTTTGGTGGAGTGTGGCGTTTACACTGCCCATTTTTTTGATTGCCATGTCAGAAATGATTCCAAGCAATCCGTTATATGATGTGTTGGAATTGAAATATTGGAATTGGATTGAATTTGCATTATCCATTCCAGTAGTATTCTATACGACTTGGATGTTTTTTCAACGCGCCTATAAATCTATTATAACGTGGAATTTAAATATGTTCACGCTAATAGGTATAGGTGCAGGTGTAGCTTGGATATTCAGTGTTTTTGGAATGCTATTTCCAGGCTTTTTCCCGCAAGAATTTAAAACCGAATTTGGTACTGTTCATGTCTATTTTGAAGCCGCTACAGTTATTTTAACCTTGGTATTGATGGGACAAGTTTTAGAAGCACGCGCCCACACTAAAACAAATAGTGCCGTTAAGGAGCTATTAAAATTGGCACCAAATCAAGCTATTAGGGTTGTTGATGGAAACGAAGAAACCATATCCATTGATGAAATTAAAATAGGTGATTTATTACGTGTAAAACCAGGTGATAAAATTCCTGTTGATGGAAGTATTCAAGAGGGGAAAAGTTCTATTGATGAATCCATGATTACAGGCGAACCTATGCCGGTTCACAAATCTGTAAAAGACAAAGTAAGTTCAGGAACCATTAATGGTAAGCAGTCTTTTATTATGAAAGCTGAACGGGTAGGGTCTGATACCTTGCTGTCTCAAATTATTGATATGGTCAATAAAGCGAGTCGAAGCCAAGCGCCTATTCAGAAATTAGCTGATAAAATTTCCGGCTATTTTGTGCCTATTGTGGTTGCTATCTCAGTTATAACATTTATACTTTGGGTGATTTTCGGTCCAGAACCCAAATATGTCTATGCACTGGTAAATGCTATTGCAGTACTCATTATTGCCTGCCCTTGTGCTTTAGGCTTGGCAACACCCATGTCGGTTATGGTCGGCGTTGGTAAAGGGGCAAAGTCTGGGGTACTTATCAAGAACGCGGAAGCCTTACAGACATTAAGCACAATAGATGTACTCATCATTGATAAAACAGGAACGATTACCGAAGGAAAGCCTTCTGTGGATATGGTGGTTTCAGAGTCAAGTGATTTTGATGAGGACAAAGTACTTCAATATAGTATGTCTGTGAATGGCCATAGCGAACATCCATTGGCAGAAGCTACTGTAGCATATGGTAAAGAAAAAAAGCTGAAAGCCTTAAAAGTAGCTGATTTTAATTCGATAACAGGAAAAGGAGTTACTGGCAATATAGATTTTAAAAAAGTAGCTTTAGGCAATAAAAAAATGATGGATGAAGTAAAAGCTTCCATGTCTGAAAAACTTGAAAAGGATGCTTCTAAACAACAATCGTTAGGTAAAACAGTGTCATTTTTATCTGTTGATAAACAGGTGGTTGGTTATTTGGCAATTTCAGATAAGATAAAGACAACTAGTAAAGAAGCGATTGCAACCATACAAAAAAGAGGTATTGATGTTGTGATGCTTACTGGAGACAACAAGAATACAGCTAAAGCAGTTGCGGAAGAACTTAATCTTGCTGACTTTAAAGCAGATATGTTGCCTCAAGATAAATTAAGCGAAGTAGAGCGTCTTCAAAATCAAGGAAAAAAAGTAGCCATGGCAGGTGATGGTATTAATGATGCGCCAGCCCTTGCTAAAAGTAATGTAGGAATTGCTATGGGCACAGGCACCGATGTTGCCATTGAAAGTGCTGGTATTACCTTGGTAAAAGGAGATTTACATGGCATTGTAAAAGCCCATAATTTGAGCACTAAGGTCATGATAAATATAAAGCAAAACCTGTTCTTTGCTCTTATTTACAACAGCATAGGAGTGCCTATAGCCGCAGGTATTTTATTCCCGTTTTTCGGACTCTTGTTATCACCTATGTTGGCCGCCTTAGCCATGAGTTTTAGTTCAGTTTCTGTAATTGCAAACGCTTTACGCTTAAGAAATGTCAGTATTGAATAAAGTAAAATTTTCTGTTAAACCTATCAAAAATCAGTTTAAAAATTGAAATTAAATAGTAGATTTGAACCTATTTTTAATATCAAAAAGAATTATAAATTTTTATTTAAATTAATTAGATGTGCAGTTTAAAAAAGATTTTCAGTTTTAAGGTACAATTGAAATCAGTATTATTTTTTGCGATTATCGTACTCGTATCATTTCAAGTTTTTTCTCAAGGAGGATTTAAATGGTCAAACGATGGTAATTCGTATTATCGTATAGAAAACAATGATATTGTTCAATATACACTACCTTCAAACGATTCTAAAGTCTTAATATCTAAAGAACAATTAACGCCTATGGGTAATAAAAACCCACTTGCTGTTAGTTATTTTACTTTTTCTGATGACGAACAAAAAGTATTAATATTTACAAACACGAAACGTGTATGGAGAATAAATACAAAAGGAGATTATTGGGTTTTAGACAAAGTAACAGGTGTTTTACAACAACTAGGTAAGACATTGCCAGAATCATCCTTAATGTTTGCTAAATTTTCTCCTGACGGAAAAAAGGTAGCTTATGTAAGTGAAAACAATATTTATGTTGAAAATTTAGATACTTCAAAAATTAAAGCACTTACTACTGATGGAACAATAACCTTAATTAATGGAACTTTTGATTGGGCTTATGAAGAAGAGTTTGCATGCAGAGATGGGTTTCGTTGGAACCCAGATAGTAAATCTATTGCCTATTGGCAGATTGATGCCAGTGATATTAAAAAGTTCTATATGATTAATAACACTGACGCCATTTATTCTCAGCCAATACCTTTAGAATATCCTAAAGTAGGAGAAAAACCATCATTATGTAAAGTTGGAGTTGTAACCGTTGATGATGCTAAAACGACTTGGATGGATATTCCAGGAGATTTACGTGAGAATTATTTAGTGCGTATGGAGTTTATTCCATCAACTAAAAAGTTGTTGATTCAGCAATTAAACAGAAAACAAAATCATAGCAAACTTTTTATTGTAGAACCTAAAACAGGTGTTTCAAAAGTTATACAAGAAGAAAGTGATGCCGCTTGGGTAGATATTTATCAGCCTGGAAATCCTTATACAATTGATTTTACAAATAATTTTATATGGCTAAATGGAGGAAAAAGTATTTTGTGGACTTCAGAAAAAGATGGATGGAGACATTTATATAATGTGTCTTTAGAAGGAAAACCAGAAAAGCTTATTACTAAAGGTGCCTATGATTTTATAGATTTAACCCATATAGACATCAAAAAAGGGTATGTGTATTTTATGGCATCACCTAATAATGCTACGCAAAGTTATCTGTATAAAACCAGTTTAAATGGTAATGGGAAGTTGCAACTATTAAGTCCTAAAACTTTAGAAGGAACACATGGATATAGTGTGTCGCCTACAGGAACTTATGCCATACACACATTTTCAAACCATTTTACACGCCCATCAAGAGAATTTATTTCATTTACAACCCAAAAACCGGTAAAGGCTAGTGAAAGTATAGAAGCTAATTTAATAAACCTGCAAGAGACTCCTAAAGTGGAATTTTTTAAAGTTAAAACTTCAGAAGGTGTTGAAATGGATGGTTGGATAGTAAAGCCAACTAATTTTGATGCTACTAAAAAATATCCTATTGTATTTTATGTTTATTCAGAGCCAGCAACAACAACTGTAACAGATACTTATGGAATAGGTAGAAACAGAAATTATAATGGCAGTATGGCTGATGACGGGTATATCTACATCTCATTGGATAACCGTGGGACTCCAGCTCCAAAAGGGCGTGAATGGAGGAAAAGCATTTACAGAAACATTGGTAGGATAAACATAAAAGACCAAGCCTTGGCGGCCAAAGAAATCTTGAAATGGGATTTTGTTGATTCAAGTAGAGTAGCAGTTTGGGGTCATAGTGGTGGAGGATCGGCGACATTAAACCTAATGTTTCAATATCCAGATATTTACAAAACAGGTATTTCATTAGCAGCTGTAGCTAATCAGTTAACTTACGATAATATTTATCAAGAGCGTTTTATGGGCTTGCCACAAGAAAACTTAGAAGATTTTGTTAATGGTTCACCTGTAACCTATGCCAAAAATTTGGTTGGAAATCTGTTATATATTCACGGTACAGGTGATGATAATGTACATTATCAAAATGCCGAAATCTTGATTAATGAGTTGGTAAAATATAATAAGCAGTTTCAGTTTATGGCCTATCCAAACCGGACACATGGCATTAGAGAAGGCGAAGGAACTTCAGAGCATTTAAGAACGTTATATACTAATTATTTAAAAACCTATTGCCCTCCTGGAGCTAAATAGTTATCCTTTTAAATTTAGGCAACAATGAAGTTATTATTGTAGAGTGTAAAACAAT
>DJWL01000001.1 GCA_002441545.1 Flavobacteriaceae bacterium UBA6231
GAATGACAAAGCAGAACCATATAACCTTATCACTTTATCACCACCAACAGGTTCTTCGTTCGTTGCCTCCCTCTGAACGACAATATACTTAAAACCGTACATCTTTAAATGCTGGCAATTCTAAATCCTTTTCAGAAATAATAAGTGTTTCTTCAGGTAGCATCCAATCAATGTGCAAGCTTTTATCATTATAAATAAAACCCCTTTCAGATTCCTTATTATAAAAATTATCACATTTATAAGAGAATAAAGCTGTGTTACTTAACACTACAAAACCATGTGCAAACCCCCGAGGAATAAACAATTGTGTTTTATTATCTTCTGATAATTCCAAAGAAATATGTTTTCCAAATGTAGGTGAGTTTTTTCTAATATCAACTGCAATATCCAAAACGCACCCCTTTATAACCCTTACTAATTTTGCTTGGGCGAATTTCCCTTTTTGATAATGAAGACCTCTTAATGCTCCTTTTACAGAAAAAGATTCATTGTCTTGAATAAAATTAATATCTAATCCAATGGATTTGTTAAATTTTTGCTGATTAAAACTTTCAAAGAAATAACCTCTACTGTCTTCAAAAATCTTTGGCTTAATTAGAAAACACCCTTTTAGCTTTGTTTCTTTTGCAATCATTGTTTATAATAAAATACTTGTCTTTATTTACATTTATTTACAGCTACACCTTATGTCATGCTGAGCCTGTCGAAGCATAATCGTCTCCTTTCCCATATTCTGTATAATTTTTCGAAAACTTTATCAACTTTTCCCAATCTGCATCAATCAATGCTTTTTTCTTTCTTCTACTCCACCTTTTAATTGCTTTTCTTTTTCTATAGCCAACTTTACGTCTGTAAATTCAGCATACCATTTTAACTCAACAGGCTTTCTACTAAAAGTATATGCTAAAGGATCTTTTCCAACATGATGTTCATACAGCCTTTTAGCCAAATTTGGACGTTATTCCAACATAATACGAAGCGTCTGAACATTCTAAAATATAAACATAATAACTTTTATATTTAAAAAAACTACCCTTCGATAGGTTCAGGATAACACTCGACAGCACTTCAACTGAGCTCTGTATGACAAATTACACATGACTATTTTTTATTCAACAACCCTAACAAATTCTTACCATAACCACTTTTAAGCAGTGGTTCTGCCAAGACTTTAAATTGCTCCTCACTAATATACCCCATTTCGAAAGCCGCTCCTTCAATGGCTCCTATCTTTAAACCTTGGCGTTCTTCAATCACTTCCACAAATTGAGACGCTTGCATAAGCGATTGAAAGGTTCCGGTATCTAACCAAGCAGTTCCTCTATCTAAAATACTTACATTAAGTTTGTCTTGTTTAAGATATTCTCTGTTAATATCGGTAATTTCCAATTCTCCTCTATGACTTGGCTTTATGTTTTTGGCAATACTCACTACAGAATTATCATAAAAATAAATACCCGGAACCGCATAATTTGATTTAGGATTCTCAGGCTTTTCTTCAATTGATATGACATGACCATCATTATTAAATTCTACAACACCATAACGCTCTGGATCATTTACTCGGTAAGCATAAATAATACCTCCTTCGGGATTATTATTTGATTGTAAAAGTTTTGCCAAGCCTGTTCCATAAAAAATGTTATCTCCTAAAATTAAAGCGACTTTATCTTTTCCAATAAAATCTTCACCTATAATAAATGCCTCAGCTAATCCATTTGGATGTTCTTGAACCGCATATTCAAATCTACATCCATACTTTTTACCATCGCCCAACAACTCTTGAAATAACGGTAAATCTTTTGGAGTTGAAATTATTAATACTTCATTAATTCCGGCATACATTAAAGTTGAAAGCGGATAGTAAATCATAGGTTTATCATAAATAGGCATGAGTTGCTTACTTACTGATAATGTTAAAGGGTGAAGCCTTGTTCCCGATCCTCCTGCTAGTATGATGCCTTTCATTTTTTAAAGGTTATGTGGTTATAAGGTTAAGAAGTTAGAGGTTTTTAATTAAGTTCGACAACATATTTCTAATAAAATAAATGGTCTTGTTAAGATGTTCTATATCTTTTAAATATTTGAGCCTTGATGCAATTTCAATTTGAGTTTCAACTTCTGATAGTGATCCTAGTGCAATATATAAAAATCTTGTAAATTCATTTTCTCCTTTCCTTCCAGCACCTTCAGCTATATTTGATGGAATTGAAACTGCAGATCGACGGATTTGTGATGTTAACCCATAAATTTCAGTTGAAGGGAAGTTTTCTGTAGTATTATAAATTACAACTACAAAATCCATAGCTTCCTGCCAAACTTTCAAATCTTTATGCGATTTAATTTTATCCATAGTTTAAATTCACTGTTATGCTGTCCATAGCAACCTTCTAACTTCTTAACCTTGTAACCTTGTAACCTTGTTCCTTAATTATATTGTTTATGGTAATAACGTTGATATGCTCCACTAGTTACATTTTTCAACCACTCCTCATTGTTTAAATACCAATCAATGGTCTTGTTTAGTCCTTCTTCAAAAGTTACTGATGGTTTCCATCCTAATTCTCTATTGATTTTTGATGCATCAATAGCATAGCGTAAATCATGTCCGGGACGATCTTTTACATAAGTTATTAATTTCTCTGAGCTTCCTTTTGGTCTGTTTAATTTTTCGTCCATTTGTTGGCAAAGCAACTTAACCAAATCTATATTTTTCCATTCATTAAATCCTCCAATATTATAGGTTTCGCCTCTAGTTCCTTTATGAAAAACTATGTCAATGGCTCTGGCGTGATCTTTTACATACAACCAATCTCTTGTGTAATTTCCATCTCCATAAATAGGTAAGGGCTTGCCATTCAATATATTATTTATAAAAAGTGGAATTAATTTTTCCGGAAATTGGTTTTGTCCATAATTATTTGAGCAATTGGTTATCACATAAGGCATGCCATAAGTTTCACCATAAGCTCTAACAAAATGATCGGAGCTTGCCTTTGATGCCGAGTAAGGAGAATTAGGATCGTACGAAGTAGATTCCGTAAACAAACCTGTTGAGCCTAATGTTCCATAAACCTCATCGGTACTTATATGGTAAAAAAGCTTATTGTTAAAATTATGCTTCCATAAGTTTTTAAAAGCATTTAAAAGAACCATTGTGCCAATAACATTGGTTTTTACAAAAGCTAATGGATCGTCTATAGATCGATCTACATGCGATTCTGCTGCTAAATGAATAACTCTTTCAAACTTGTGTTTTATAAATAAGGTGTTTATAAAAGCTTCGTCTGTGATATCACCTTTTATAAACGTATAGTTTACTTTATCTTGAATGTCTTTTAAGTTCTCTAAGTTACCAGCATAGGTTAAATTATCAAGGTTTACAATGTGATAGCTAGGATACTTTTCAATAAATAATCTTACTACATGCGAACCGATAAAGCCTGCGCCACCTGTAATTAAAGTTGTCATTTATACAGTTCCTTTATATTTTTCTAAAAACCTTACAAAGTCAATACCTAATAACACAAAAAAAGTAATTAAAGTTAAAAGAAAGGCATAATATAATTTAACACCAATCGATACTCCTAAAACATCCATTTTATTATCGATAGAACCGCTTTCTTGTTTACTGGATATAACTTCAATAATATATTGTTTATCGGCTTGCTTTCTTCTGTTTTGTATCAGTTTATTTCTTAATTCTAAATCACTTTTAAATAAATCAAATTCTTTTGTTTTATCGATTTGTGTTGAGCCTTCAATGGTAATACTTGTTTGAGATCCAGTCTCTTTATCTAATACTTTCTCCAATACGCGTTTATAGGTGCTTTGTAAAGAGTCTGATTGTTTTAAGGCTTCTAATAACGATGTTTCTTCATCTTTTAATTCTGCTAAATCTTTTTCTTGCTCTCTTTTAAAGAAGTCGTTGGTATTTACGTTTTCAATAATTTTTTCAAATACTTTTTTAAAATTGCTTCTAGTCTTTGATTTTATTGTAATTTGTTGATTTCTATAGGTGTAGTTTTGTGTGTTTTCTACAAATTCATCATAATTAACTGTTGAGGCTACTGCCGAATCTAGCGTTTTAATATAAGCGTCAAAATTTTGAAGTTTCTGGTTTTCAGTTATAACTGGCTCTATATCAAAATCTAAAATAGAAGTCGCTTCAGATTCTTCTATATCTAAAGCATATTTAAGTGTAGCTATATCGTTTTGTCTGGTTAAATCTTTATAATAACCAATAGAGCTATATATATTTTCTCCCGTAGGGTAATTTTGCTTCACCGTTACATACGATTTATACACAGGCTCTGATGTTTTTTCCAGTACAACTCCTAAGACTATTCCTAAAATCCCAGCAATTACAAACTTTATAAAATGCTTTTTCACAAAAAATACAAACCAAACAAATACCAAAAACAGTTTATAAAAAATACTTCCTATAAAGTTGAAGAACCGCTCAAAAGCGTTTCCAATAAGCTTAAATAATTGTCCTAAATCGACTTCTTCCGATTGCTGTGGTTGTGGCAATTCTTTACTCATAATGATAATTTGTGTTAGTTAAAAAGTTGTTCTAATATTTTTCTCGTTATCAAATAGGTTGGTTTTACTCCTGAAGTTCCTAAACCGCCTGAAGCCAATGTGCTTCCTGTCTCTAAAGGATTATCACTGGCATAGTAAGCATATCTTACCTTAACATCAGGGCTAATACTTCCTCTCACTTTTGAAGCCGATTGAATGGCTTTTTGATAATGAGCACCTTCCATTTCTAACCCAATCACACTCCAGGTTGAGTTAAAAAAGAATTTTAAAATATCTTTGTTTTGTAGCGAGGTTCCTAAAACGGTAATCATAGCCCCTTCGTACACATCTACTCCTTGCCCTTCAAGGTCTATTTTTGATAACTCATTTTTAAAAGGATAATTGTCTGCTGTTCCTTCAAAAATATGGGCTGTAGGAATCATAATATCTCCTTTTCCTCCTTCAAGAATGCCTGCTTTCCCCATAATAGAGACAGATTCTACATTAAGAAACACTTTTTTTCCTTTCGCTTTATAAGGCTTGAGCAATTCGTCAATGGTCTCATACGCTTGCTCACCAAACGCATAATCCATAACAAGAATTACTGGTTTTTCGGATTTTATAACAGCTTCATTAGCTTTAATATCTATTTTGGAAAAATCCATCTTAGCTGTGTCAAAAAGTTGAACATCAATATTGGTCCCAGATTTATCTGCAATAAATATCATGCCATTTTGTACGGCTTCTTTGGTTACTTTATTACGTAAATCACTATTGCTACCAATACTTAAAGCTTCATATGCTTCAAAAATTGACTTTTTGGCAAGAAGAGGTTTTAATGCGTTTGGAGCAAACAATGAATTCATGACACTGTGCATATTGGCGCTAATAATATGAATTGGCCTTTCCATCAATCCGTTCTTAAAAAGGACTTCTTTTATGTCATCTGCCCAAATTTCACCATGTATATGATGCCCTAATCGCTCTCTTAAAACAGGGCTAAAAGTAATGGTTCTTTTGTTGTTATTAATTTGCTCTTCAATAGCTAATTTCCCCAGCCAATAAATAATGTGCAATAATCTTTCTGGTTGAGTTTCTGTTGCAAAATCTTCGTAAATCTCTTGTAATTCATTAAAGGTTCTTCCTAAAATGTTTGCCATATGTGTTATGGCTATTTCTCTTTCTTGTTGCGTTAGTTTTTTTCTTGATAAAACAGCACTTTCAAGTTTTACCCAATCCCTTGTAGTAGAACCAATCTCATCAATTAAAACGCGATTGCTTATTTTATGTGATTCAATAAAAAGAAAGGTTAAATGGGTTAAAATATCATAGATTTCTGAACGTCCACGAGTAATTTCGATATTCATTTGTTCAGAATCTATCCTGTAACAATTACGACGTCTTTTTTCGGGGATTATTGGAACAAAATGAGAGTTAGAATATCCTTCATCACTTGTTAAATTAATAAAAGTACATTCTTCAATACCTATAGGAAGTCTTTCAATCACATAAAGCAACCCATTTAGTTCTGCCTTTTCATCTCCTATTGAGCCATAAATTTCAGGACGTAACAGTAATAATGATTGTCTTAATGTTTCACCAGAAATTCCCATGGGTTTATAAAACCCTCTATTAAACAAATGACGCATCGTGATATACATTCGTTCAATAGCATTTGAACTTTCTTGAGCTCTTGTTCGCTCATGTCTTTTTTTATCTTTCATACATTTTTTTACTGAGCAAAGATACTATTATTTAACTACATTTAATTGAGGGAAAACCTCAACAATCTTTCTGTCATTTGACAGTCTGGGTATTTTGTTTTGACCGCCTAATTTTCCAATAGATTTCATGTATTCTTGGAATCCGTCTTTTTTTATTTTAGTAATTTTTAGTGGTTGTAATACTTTGCCACTAATTAAATCAAAATAATATGAATTTTGTTTTTGTAGAGATTCGTCAATTTTTTTAGCCAATTCCAATAAATCTTCAGGTTCATTTTCAAACTCAACAAACCATTCGTGGTATGGCAACCCTTGTTTAGGTGTTATTTGTGGAGCAACTGTATATTCAGTAACCCTAACAGAAGTGTTTTTAGTGGCATCAAGCATGGCTTGTTCTACTTCTTTGCCTATTACGTGTTCACCAAAAGCTGAAATAAAATGCTTTATTCTTCCAGAAACAATAACCCTGTAAGGTTTTAGTGATGTAAATTCTACTGTATCACCAATATTGTATGCCCAAAGACCAGCGTTGGTTGAAATAATCATAACATAGTTTATGCCTAATTCAACATGTTTTAGGGTAATTCGTTTGGGGTTTTCACTAAAAAATTCATCTGCCTTAACAAACTCATAAAAAATTCCAGAATTTAATAATAGCAACATACCTTTTTCATTTCGTTTGTCCTGATATGCAAAAAATCCTTCACTTGCGGGATACAATTCTATACTATCAACTTGTCGCCCAATTAAGTTTTCAAACTTCGCTCTGTAAGGTTCGTAATTTACGCCTCCAAAAATAAATAGGTTAAAATTCTTAAAAACATCACCTACTTTTTTTCCTGTTTTCTGTTGAAGCTTCTCAAAATACATTTGAACCCATGATGGTATTCCAGAAATCACAGTCATGTTTTCGGGTAATGTTTCTTCAACAATAGCGTCTACTTTTGTTTCCCAATCTTCTATGCAATTTGTTTTATAAGAAGGCAATCTGTTTTTTTGAAGATATTTAGGAACATAATGTGCTACAATTCCAGAAAGCCTGCCTAATTGTATCCCGTTTTTGGTGTCTAAAATTGGGCTTCCTTGCAAGAAAATCATTTTACCATCAACAAATTTGCAATTTCCTGTTTCGTGAATGTAAAGCAGAATGGCATTTCTGGCGGCCTCTATATGATAAGGCATACTTTCCTTTGTTATAGGAATATATTTAGAACCAGAAGTGGTTCCTGATGTTTTTGCAAAATAAATAGGTTTATCTGGCCAAAGTACATTTTCTTTTCCTGCAACTACTTTTTCAATATAATGCTTAATATCTTCATAATCCCTTACAGGAACTCTTTTAATAAAATCATGATAAGAGTTGATACTAATAAAGTCATGATCTTTACCAAATTCAGTTTCAGCCGCCTTACTAATTAAATCTTGAAATACCTTTTCTTGGGTTTCAATAGGATTTTTAACCCATTTTTGAATGCGGTTAAAGACAATTTTTGCAAATGGTTTTGCTAAAGCAGATTTTATTGATAGCATTATTTAAAATCTATAAAGTTTGTTGGATTGATAGGGTATCCATCATTCCAAAGTTCAAAATGTAAATGTGGACCGGTGGAAAGTTCACCTAAATTTCCAGCCGTGGCAATAACTTCTCCTGCTTTAACCAAATCGCCTTGAGACTTAGTTAAAGATGCATTATGTTTATATACAGAAATTAAACCATAACTGTGTTCTATAATTATAACATAACCTGTTGTTGCTGTCCATTCTGCAAAGATAACAACACCATCTGCGGTAGATTTTATTGGCGTGTTTTTTGCGACTACAATATCAACGGCAAAATGCTTTTCCTTTACATTATATGACTCACTTATAGGGCCATTGGCAGGTGGAAATAACACAAAGTTTGTAGCTGATGTGGCCGATTCAAATAGATTGTATTTGTCTTCTTTATCCACTTTTTGGCGTAATAATGAATCTTCTGAAATAGGGTTTAAATCAACTTGACTCGCTTCTAATTTTACTGCTTGAATTATAGAATCTCTATTAAAATCTACCGAACTAACATCCCCTTGTAAAACCTTTTTTATAGAAGCATAATATTTCTCGTTCATAATAAGAACTTGTTGTAAGGAATCTGTTTTATAACTCAACTCTGTTGCCTTCTTTTTTAAAGCGGTAGAAGAATATCCTGGAATGTATTCCCTTAAAGATGTAAAAGCTATTAAAACCGTGGTTAAAACAATTAAAATAATAGTTGATAACGATACTAAAACGAAAACATTTAACCTGTTAAGTTTAAATGAGATACGCTCTTCAAATGTTTCCTCATTAAGCACAACTAATCTGTACTTATCAAGGAGTTTTCGACCTAATCTGGTAGGATTCTTCTTCTTTTTACTCATGTTAAAAACAAAATTAAATAAAATTATCGCATGACGTGATTGCTTAATGCTAAAGTTATGCTTAAAACGCTTTTATTAAACTTTAATTATTAACTTTGTTCTTTAAAAACATACGTTATGAATTTATATATGTTACCGTTGGTAATTGGAGCACCTCAAATTATTCTGATTGTTGTAGTTGTTTTATTATTGTTTGGAGGGAAGAAAATACCTGAATTAATGAGAGGACTTGGTAGCGGCATTAAAGAGTTTAAAGACGCTAGCAAGGAAGACGATAAAAAAGACAATAAAAAAGAATAATGACTTCTTTTAAAAAAAGCCAACACGATGTGTTGGCTTTTTTTAATTTTTTATCTATCTATTTGATTTTTACAGAGCTAATTATTGCCTCTAATTCAAACATATAATCTCTTTTTTCAACCGAAGGCGCAAAAACAAAGCCCTCTATAACTAGCCATCTTTTATTTTCTTTATCTTCAATAGTATAATTTATAAACGGGCCAGACATAAATGCATTTTTAACATCCCAAAGGCCTTTTGTTTCTAAAGCAGGTTTTTTGTCTAAGGTTGTTTCAAAATGAAATGGTGTATAAGCGTTTTCTGTAATCATATAAGAGCCTTCAACTGGTCCAGGAATGTATTTTTCACCAATAGAATCTCTTATTTTAATAATTGTATTAACAACACTATCACTTCGTTTTACAGCTTCATATGGCAACTCATATAACATTAAATTCATGGAACCTGTTTTGATATCCTTACGAATCCAAAAAAAATTGTTGTCTTCTTTTGCTACTCTATAAGCTGTAGGAAACTTAATACTAACACCTAATTTATCTTCAATTGACTTGTCGTTGTGTAGTGACAAATTAATACGTCTTTGTTTTTCCTTAAGTTCTTCGCTTTTAAAAGCATTAATTATTTTTGAAGCATTTGAAGTAATTTCATTTGTTATGGCTTCTTTGCTTGGCCCTGAAACAACCACAACTTTTTGTGGTTTGGCATAGACATCATCAAAAACTGCAAATGCTGCTTTATCGTGTGTTTCTATTTTTAAAATCGTTCTATTTTTGGTAACAAAGCCACTAAAAACCGAAGGGGGAATTTGGTTCATGCTAAACATAGGTTCGTCTTGTGGCAACCCATCAACAGTTGTTGCTAGTATGGATCTAATAGATTCTCCCACACTTCCACTCCACATATCATTATCAACAACAACCGATATGTTATTGATGTTTCCCGAAGAGTCAGAAAGTATTTTATTATTTTTTGATTTGTCGTCTCCACATGAGAAAATAAGGGCTAATAGTAATGTAATTAAAAAAGATTTTTTCATGATTTAATTAAAGTTAAAAGGAACTTATCCTTTTGATATTTTAAGTTTCATTCCTGGTTTTAAATGATTACCACTAATATCGTTCCAATCTTTAATATTTTGAACAGAAACTCCGGAAAATTTTTGAGAGATGCTCCATAAGGAATCTCCTTCTTTAACCGTATAGTACTCTCCATTTCCAGAATTTTGCTTATGAACAGTAGTTTTAGCTACGGTAGAACTTGTCACAAAATGAGGTTTTGTTGGATAAATAGTTAGCCGTTGCCCTACACTTATATTGTTGGTTCTTAAACCATTCCATTGTTTAATTTGACTTACTCTAACACCATAATGTCGTGCAATTTTTCCTAAAAAATCTCCTGATTTAACCCGATAAGTTGTTTTGCTATCTGCTTCAAAAAACTGCGGTAATGGTTTTTCGCGTTTATCAAATTCTGCCTTAGCATAAGCATAAATTTGTTTTTCATTATTTACAAAAGGGCCAATTACGTTTCTAGGTAAACGCAAAGTATAGTTTTCATCTTTAATAAACGGTATGATATCTAATTTATATGACGGATTTAAAAACTGCAATTCTTCAACTGGAACTCCTGTTACTTCTGAAACCTGATCAAACGTTATCATTTGTTTTACTATCACAGTATCTGTTTCTTTATAAGCAAATTCTGGTTTAGCCTTCTTAAATCCATGTTCTTCTGCATATTCAAAAATATACATGGTAGCTAAAAATGCAGGTAAATACCCAGCTGTTTCACGAGGTAAATTATGTCTGATATTCCAATAATTTTGATAACCTCCTGAACGTCTAATGGCTTTTGTTACATTTCCTGGGCCAGAATTATAAGCCGCTAATGCTAAATCCCAATCACCAAAGATTTCATATAGCTTTGATAAATATTTGGTGGCTGCTTCAGTAGATTTAATAGGATCACATCTTTCATCAACATAACTACTTACATCTAATCCATACATTTTACCCGTGCTGTACATAAATTGCCATAAACCTGTAGCACCAACACGAGATTTTACCCTTGGTTTAAGAGCAGACTCTACGATTGATAAATATTTGATTTCAAGAGGGAGATCATGGCTATCCAACTCACGCTCAAACATAGGAAAATAATATGCACTTAAAGTAATAAGCTTTTGAAGTGTTTCCCTTCTGTTTTTTAAATATGATTTAATAACACTTTCTAACCCTGGGTTGTATTCAACATTAAACGGTGTTTTGGCACTAAGCTCCTTTAATCTTGCTTTTAGTGTATCTGTGGAAAGTTGAGGATAATCAACTTCTTCATAAGTAAGGTCTGTAATTGAATTATAAATGGTATCAAACAAATCATTGCTATACAACTCTTCCAACCACTTTTCGTCTAAGTTTGCAGCATGGTCATTATCCAAAAAACTTAAAGCTGAAATACTATCTATTTCAGCTTTAATAACCTTACTCAGGTCTATGCTCCCATCGATCAAAGAATCGTTTAATTTGATTTTTTGAGAAAATAAAGAATCTTTCGTTTGCCCGAAACCGAGTCCTATATTTGCTATTAAAACTATTATGAAAATTCGCAATGCCATGTGTTTTTTTGTTTATTTATAAACGATGGTATTGCTAAAATCGTATTTTTTAGCTTAAATAGAAAATTTTAATTGATTTATTCTAAAATAGCTGCAATTCCTGGTAATACAATTCCTTCTAAACTTTCTAACATAGCACCACCTCCAGTACTTACATAACTTACTTTATCTTCAAAGCCAAATTGCTTTACGGCAGCAACAGAATCACCTCCTCCAACTAAAGAAAAAGCTCCGTTTTTAGTTGATTCTGCTATAGAATTTCCTAATGCAATGGTTCCTTTTGCAAAACTTTCCATTTCAAAAACACCTAATGGGCCATTCCACAAAATTGTTTTGCTTTCCATAACTATATCATGAAAAATAGCAAGAGATTTTGGTCCGGCATCAACACCTTCCCATCCATCTGGAATTTTGTCAATATCTACTATTTGGGTATTGGCATCATTACTAAAGTTGTCTGCTGCAATCACATCAACAGGAATATGCACTTTAACATTTTTTTCTTTTGCCTGTTTTAAAATCTCTAAAGCAAGTTCCATTTTATCATCTTCACAAATAGAATTTCCTATTTTTCCTCCTTGAGCTTTAACAAAAGTAAATGACATACCTCCACCAATAATTAAGTGGTCCACTTTGTCTAAAATGTTTTCAATAATAGTGATTTTTGAAGACACTTTAGCGCCTCCAAGTACTGCTAGCACTGGTTTTTCTCCTGTTTTCATTACTTTTTCAATGCTTTCAATTTCTTGAGCTAGTAAATATCCAAAACATTTACTGTTTGGGAAAAAATCTGCTACAATAGTTGTGGAAGCATGCGCTCTGTGAGCCGTTCCAAAGGCATCATTCACATAAATATCTCCTAACTTAGAAAGTTGTTCAGAAAATGCTTTATCACCAGCTTCTTCCTCTTTGTGAAAACGTAAATTTTCAAGTAACAAAATTTGGCCTGGTTCCAAACTTGCTGCTGCAGCTTCTGCTTTTGGACCTACGCATTGATCAACAAATTTCACTTCAACTCCTAAAATATCTTCAACTTTTTGAGCAATATGCCTTAATGAAAACTGGTCTTGAACTCCTTTTGGTCTTCCTAAGTGAGACATTAATATACAGCTACCACCATCTTCTAAAATTTTTATAATGGTTGGTTTTGCAGATACAATTCTAGTGTCATCAGTAACTTCAAATTTTTCATTTAAAGGCACATTAAAATCTACACGTATTAAAGCTTTTTTGTTTGCGAAATTAAAATCGTTAAGCGTTTTCATTTTGTTTATTGTTTTTTATCTTTTTTTTAAAAATTAATGTTTTCATTTTTACTGAAAAACAATGTTTTAGAGAGCTAATTCTTTCACAAATGTAATTAATTAAAAATAGGTGTAAAACGTGTTTTTTTACGAAAACGATTGAGGTGCAAATATTTTTTCAAAATCAATATTTTTGTCCAAAAAATGTGTATTAAAGAGACCCTTCATGAAATCGAGCTGCTGATTTATTTCAAATTAAATTTTAAAAAACAAAATGAAAAAAATTATGTAGGTTTGTTTTATGCTTTTTGAAGATATATTAGGACAAGAATACATAAAAAAACATCTTACACAAAGTGTAGATAATGGTAGAATTCCACATGCTCAATTGTTTGTTGGCCCTGAAGGTTGTGGAACGTTACCCATGGCCATTGCTTATGCTCAGTATATTTTATGCAATAACACAAAGGGCGAAAACAATAATGGAATACAAGCTTGCAACCTAAAATTTAATGGTTTTTCGCATCCTGATTTACATTTTGCTTTTCCGGTAACTACAACTGATAAAATAAATAGTCATCCTGTTTCTAATCATTTTATGACTGAATGGAGACAACTTTTAGAAAAGCAACCTTATGGTAATTTATTCGATTGGTATAAACAACTTGGCGTTGATAATAAGCAAGGACAAATTGGAGTTGATGAAGCTGTTGAAATTGTAAAATCACTTTCGTTAAAATCCTATGAAGGTGGCTATAAAATCATGTTGATTTGGATGGCTGAAAAAATGAATAGTGCTTGTGCTAATAAGTTATTAAAGCTCATAGAAGAACCACCAAGTAAAACCATATTTATTTTAATTGCTGAAGATGAAGAACAGATTATAAACACTATAAAATCACGCTGTCAAGTGCTTCATTTTTCACCTTTATCAGAAAATGTTATAAAACGTGGACTTATTAAAATTTATGGTTTAGATGAGGCTGTGGCTACAAAAATAGCAGCTCAATCTAACGGTAACTTTAACAAAGCTTGTGATTTAATTTATCAAGATTCTGAAGACTTACAGTTTGAAGAATGGTTTATCTTTTGGATTAGGAGTGCTTTTAAAGCTAAAGGAAATAAAGCAGCAATTCATGATTTGATTAACTGGAGTGACGATATAGCCAAAACTGGTAGAGAAACCCAAAAACAATTTTTGCAATTTTGTCTAAACTTTTTCAGACAAGCCTTACTGTTAAATTATAATGCTTCTCAACTGGTTTATCTTCAACCAAAAACAGATACTTTTAAATTAGAAAAATTTGCGCCATTTGTTCATGATGGTAATATTTTAGAAATTAGTGATGAACTTCAGGATGCTATTTACCACATTGAAAGAAATGGTAATTCTAAAATTATCTTAACAGATTTGTCAATAAAGCTTACGCGATTACTTCATAAAAATTCTGCTTAATGTTAGTGGATTCTGTAAAATGGTTTGTTGTTATAAATCCAACTTCTGGAAATGGAAAAAGCCTAAAGAAGTGGCCTGAAATAAAACGCCTTTTAGAAGAAAACCATTTTCATTATGAATTTGCTTTTACAGAACATTCAAAACATAGCGTTTCTTTAGTTCAAAAAGCTATTGAAAAAGGATTTAGAAACATCATTTGTGTTGGTGGAGATGGAACAATTCATAATACCTTAAATGGTATTATGCTACAGAAAATTACACATTCTAAAGACATACATGTCGGAATCATTCCCATTGGAACAGGGAATGATTGGATAAAGACTCATCAAATTCCAATGAATATATATCTAGCTATAGAAACCATTAAAAAAGGGAAAATAACTTGTCAAGATGTTGGAAAAATTGAGTTTGAAAATCAAAAAAATGCTCCAGTATATTTTAACAATTTAGCTGGTGTAGGTTTTGATGGTTTTGTAGTTAATAAAGTCCAAAAATACAAATCGCTAGGCGCTTTAGCTTATTTATTTGGTGCCATTATTGGGTTGTTTTTATTTAAAAACTTCCATTCTACAACTTATATTAATTCAAAAAAATATTCAGGAAATACTCTAATGGTTTTAGTTGGTCTATGCAAATTTTCTGGCGGAGGTATGCAGCTCACTAAAACACCAAATCCTTTTGATGGTTTATTTGATGTGAGTATTGTAAAAAACATAGGTAAACTTGAAATTCTGAAAAACATGGGGAATTTGTTTAATGGTAAACTATCCAATCATAAAAAAGTAGAATCTATTAAATCTAATCATATAGAAATTATAATAAATCAAGATGAAAAACCTTTTATTCAAGCTGATGGCGAGTTAATTGGGATGGGAAATATTTCTTTGCAAATAATTCCTCAGTCTTTTTCTTTTTATTCTTAAAAACAAAAAACACCAAACAAATGTTTGGTGTTTTTTTTATAAAACTCTAATTTTCAATATTTTAAAGTCAAATTATTTTTTATATTCTTTATTTAAAGCATCCAAAATTGTTTGTGTTAAATCATTTTCTTCAGTACCATATAATACAGTAGCTGCTGCATCACTTGTTCCTAAAATGTATGTATAACCATTAGTTTTACCATAATCTTTTACAAATCCTTTTACTTTAACAATTAAAGTGTCAATTTCTGTTTGAAATGACTGTTGAATTTGTTGTTGTTCAGTTTGCATTTGCTGTTTAAGCATTTGCTGTTTTTGACCAAGCTCTTGGTATTTTTCTTGTTGAGCTTTTGGAGACATTTTATTAGCTGTGGCTTGAAATGTTTGCGCTTCTAATTGAAACGCTTGCCCTATACTATCTGCTCTTTTTTGAAAAGCAGCATCTTTAGTTTGATATTTAGTTTCAAGATCTTTTTTTCCTTGATAATCATTAATAACTTTTCCATTATCAATATACCCTATTTTTTGTTCTTTTTGACAAGATGTAAATGCTAATAGAACAATTACTACATATAAAATATTTTTCATTTTTAGTTTTTTAAATTTTGAACAAAAGTAGGAAAGTAAAATAGAATTTAATGCGGATTTCCGTGAGTTTTTGCACTATAACAAAAAATTATTGTAACTAAAACGAAATATTGTTTTTAACTATCAAAAAAGAAGCGATTAGAAGCCTTTTAACCGCACTTTAAAAAAGGGAAAGGTATTTGGCTGTTTTGGAGCTTTTGGAGTTAAGCACAAGCGTGTAAATTAGTTTTTATTGTTTTTAACACAGTAAACAATGGAAGAATGCTCTTTTGAAGTTATTGCTTTTAAATTTGAAAGACTTCCAATTAGAAAAGCTCGAATAGGATTCATTTTCCCTGTTTTATATTTTTCAGAAAGAAGACTCACGTAAAAAGCATCAAACAACATGGGATACGTTTTTACCACATGCATGTTTTCTTTTGAAACTAATTTACTTATTGAAGTTTTTGAAAAATGCCATAGGTGTCTTGGCACATCAAAAGCTGCCCAAAAGTTTTTATAAAATTTGGCGTCATAACTTTTAAAATTTGGAACAGCAATAATTAGAGTTCCGTTTACTTTCAAAAGTTTTTTAAAAATTGTAATGTGTTCATTTAAATTTGGTATATGTTCTAACACATGCCAGAGCGTAATAACATCAAAACTTGAAGGCTCAAGTCTCAAAAGATTTTCTGAATTAAATACAGAATTCCCTGTTTTATTATTCGCAATTTTTCTGGCGTCATCATTAGGTTCAATTCCATGAACATTCCAACCATTGTTTTTGGCTATTTGAAGAAAATCTCCTGTTCCACAACCAAAATCCAAAAGAGACTTCCCTTTGCTAGAATAAGTATTAATGAGTTTTAGTTTTCTTTTTAGAGCTATTCTTTTAATACTATGATATGTTTTTTCAAAAAGATTTCTCTTAGAATCTGTATGGGAAATATAGTCTTCGCTTTTATAGTAATCTGGCAACTTTTCAATTAAAGGTTGTGGAGAGGTTTCTAAAAAATCAAACTCTACATTGGTAATTAAATCAAAACTTTCTCCTGAAACGGAGAAATCTTTAACTGATAAATAGATTATTTGTTCTTTTTTATTATCCAAAAGTTCGGTGCTATTTTAACTACTTGTTTTAAAAATTAAAATGTTCCACGTGGAACCTTCAAATTATCTACCCATATAAACCAATAATACAGAAATATCATTTGGAGATACGCCACTAATTCTTGAAGCCTGAGAGACCGTTGTTGGTTGAATCTTTTTTAATTTTTCACGCGCCTCAAAACTCATAGATTTAATTTGAGAATAATCAAAATTTTCTGGAATCTTTACATATTCCAAACGACTTAATTTATCGGCATTATTCTTTTCTTTAGAAATATATCCAGAATATTTCACCTGAATTTCTGCTTGTTCAATTATTTCGTTATCCAAATTATTGTCTTTAATATATGCTTCTACAGCTTCAAACTTCCTAACATCATCAATGGTTATGTTTGGTCTAGAAAAGATTTTAAACATCTTGTCAGATTGTTTTACCAAAGCCGAACCTTTTGATTCTAAAACAGGATTTGCCTCTTCTGGCTTTACACTAGTTTCTGTAAAAAACTGAACAAACTTTTCAGCTTCATTATGCTTTTGTTCCATTCGTTTAAGCCTCTTTTCGCTTGCCAAACCAAGCTCATATCCTTTTGGTGTTAATCTTAAATCAGCATTATCTTGACGCAACAATGTTCTATACTCTGCTCTAGAAGTAAACATTCTATAAGGCTCTTCGGTTCCCTTAGTTATCAAATCATCAATTAAAACACCAATATAAGCTTCGTCTCTTTTTAAAGTAAACGGATCTTTTTCTTTAACTTTTAAACTGGCATTTATTCCCGCCATCAAACCTTGTGACGCTGCTTCTTCATACCCTGTAGTTCCATTAATTTGCCCTGCAAAATATAACCCTTCAATTAACTTGGTTTCTAAAGTATGTTTTAATTGAGTTGGAGGAAAATAATCATATTCAATTGCGTAACCTGGTCTAAAAAATTTGACTTTTTCAAATCCCACAACCGAACGTAATGCTTTAAATTGTACATCTTCTGGTAGCGAAGTAGAAAAGCCATTTACATAAACTTCTACAGTATTCCAACCTTCTGGCTCAATAAACAATTGATGCCTATCTTTGTCTGCAAAACGATTAATTTTATCTTCAATTGATGGACAATAACGAGGTCCCAAACTTTTAATTCTTCCATTAAACATTGGTGATCTGTCAAATCCTTCACGAAGTAAATCATGCACCTTAAGACTTGTATAAGTCATAAAACAAGATCGTTGTTCTTTTAAAGGTTTTGTAACATCAAGAAAAGAAAATTTTTCAGGGTTTTCATCTCCGGGTTGTTCAATCATTTTGGAATAATCTAATGATCTACCGTCTACTCTTGGAGGCGTTCCGGTTTTCATTCTTCCAGAATCAAAACCTAACCCAACAAGCTGTTCAGTGATACCAGTTGCTGCTTTTTCTCCAGCCCTTCCTCCACCAAAATTTTTATCGCCTATATGGATAAGTCCATTTAAAAAAGTTCCGTTAGTTAAGACAACCGTTTTACATTTAATCTCTACTCCTAAAGAAGTTTTTATACCAGCAACTTTATTGCCTTCGATTAAAAGTCCACAAGCCATGTCTTGGTAAAAGTCTAAATTAGGTGTTTGCTCAAGCATTAATCTCCAATCTTCAGCAAACCTCATTCTATCACTTTGAACCCTTGGACTCCACATAGCGGGCCCCTTAGATTTATTTAGCATTTTAAATTGTATTGCAGATGTGTCGCTAACAATACCACTATAACCACCTAATGCATCTATCTCTCTAACAATTTGTCCCTTTGCAATTCCTCCCATAGCGGGATTGCAAGACATTTGAGCAATGGTTTGAAGATTCATAGTAACAAGCAATGTTTTGCTTCCCATATTTGCAGCCGCAGCCGCAGCCTCGCTTCCGGCGTGACCAGCACCTACAACAATTACATCATAAACATCATTAAACATATCGCGTTTTCTAAAAGCTAATTATTTTCTTAAAAACAATTTGTTCCACGTGGAACAAATCTACAATCTATAAATTAAAATTGAGTTTGCAAATATAATGCTAAAACCGGAATATTAACTCAACAGTTTAAGATAGTGGTTTTCCTTTTGACGCATAATACTAGCATCGCCTTCTGATTTGTCTTTATATCCACAATAATGCAAAACACCGTGAACAATAACTCTAAAGAGCTCTTCAGAAAAAGAAACTTTAAAATCTTCAGCATTTTCCTTAACACGTTCAATAGAAATAAAAATATCCCCTTGTATAGTTTTTCCGACGGAATAATCAAAACTAATAATGTCTGTCAACGTATCGTGATTAAGAAATTCAACATTTAATTTATGTAAATATTCATCATCACAAAAAATATAATTTATCTCATCTTCTTTAAATCCCTCAGAAGTAATAACATCAGAAATCCAATTTGAAATTATATCTTCATTTTCTAATAAAAATGTTGTTTCGTAATTAAAGCTAATCATTGGTTATTTTAAAATATTCTTGAACCTTTACTTTATAAATATGCTGCAAAGGTAACGCTTGTCTATTTAATATTTCTGTGGTTTTAAAATATTGTTTAGCGGTAGGTATTTGACTGTTTGAGTCATTATTAAAATTATCTGAATTTGATTTAGATTCTCTTTTATTGTCTTCACCTTGTTGAAAAGTAGCGTTTTCTAATTTTAATAACTGATGTTCTAATTGCTTCATTTTTTGAAGTGTTTCATTAGTAAATCCTTTATTCAACAAATTTAATTCAATATCTTCCATGCTCTTTAAAATATTAGAACCAGTTCCTGTTTTTCCTTCTTTGGCTAGCTTTTCTTCTAATGCTTGTCTCAATTCTTGTTGCTGCTGATAAATTTCATATAATAATCCATTCATTGAATCACTTTCTCCTTCTTCACCATTTTCTTTACCATTATTACCTTTTTGCTTCTCGCCCTTTTTGCCTTTATTATCATACTTTGGCTTAACATTTTCATCTTTTTTCATGCCATCTTCCATCATTTTATTAAGCTCTTCCTGACTCATTATAATGTCTGGTAATTGCATATCTCCTTTTCCTTGACCTGGTGAAGGATTTAATTGCTCCTCCATATTGTCTAGAACATCACTTAAAAAATTAGCTAAATTATTAGCTGAAGTTACAACAAACTGTTGATTTGATATACCTTGTAAAATTTGGCTTTCGGCCAACTGAGACAATGACTTATCGATATTATAATAGACCTCAGTGATTTCTTTATTTACCGTTTCAGATAGTTTTGGCTGTCTTAAGGAAAGCGCAAAAAGACTGTCATCAATATGCTTAAAATGTTCTCTTAAACTGCTTTGTTTCCTTAAATGAGATGCGTATTTATTATGGTTAACTTCAATACCTTTAAATTGATTCATTAAAGACTCTTGCTCAAAAGAAAACAATAATAAATTATCTAAAATTTGACGCAACATGTCAACATCTTCTTGCATCTGTTCTCCACCGCTCATTTGCATAGATTGACTCATTTTCTCGCTCATCTTCATCATTTTCAGAGCGGCTTTCTTTTGACTCTTTTGGGCGCTTTTTAAATTTTCATCCTCTTTAGGATTTGTTTTATCTTCTTTTGATGCTTCTTTATTTTCACTATTGTTTAACTCTTCAGAAGCCTTTTTTTGTTCAGACATAACTTCATTTTCATCTAGCTTATCTCGTGGTATTTCAATAGGTTTTTTTAGTTCTTTACTATCTTTATCAAGTTGATCTAAATCCTTTTTAAACTCTTCAAAATTTTTGTTTAGTTCGTCTTGCTTATCCTTAGTGTTTTCTTCCTTTTCCGCATTTGATAATTTTTCCTGTTCTATAGCTTGCTTTGCTAATTCTTCTTGAAGTTTATCTAATTTTTTTTCCACATAAAAGCGCTTAGTTAACTCGAGTAATTGCTCTAAGCTTCTCTTTTTGTTTTTATTTTGTTTGGCTAGTTCATCCAATTTTTGTGAAAATTCTTCTTTGTCTATTTTCTCTTGAAGTTTTTCAAACTCTTCTAAAAGCTTTTCATCTTGTTTTAACTGTTGTTCGTTTTCATTAAGCCTGTCTTTTAAGTCTTCCTTAAAAATGTCTTTTTTAGTATTGTCTTTTTGAAATTCTTCTAAGTTATCTTTTAATTGTTTATTGAAGTTTTTCATCATTTCGTCTTGCTGCTTTTGTCGCTTAAGAAATGATTCTAATTTTTTCTTATCATTAAAATTTAATTCTGATTTTTCCTTTTGGGTTTTTGATAATTCTTCAAGCTGTTTGTCTTGCTCTTCAAACTTTTTTAAAGATTTATTTAAATCTTTAATTGTTTCATTTTGCAGATTTAAACTCCGTTGCTCCTCTTCCTCTTTGGTTCTTTTTCTGTAAGCAAACAGATTACTTTTAGTGCTTTTGAAATTATGTATAAGGTCGTTGTCAAACACCTGAAAATACAAGTTGTAACTAATACCCTCTTCAATATTTAAATCATTTGGAAACGCTGTGATGAACTCAGAAATATTTGAAGAAGACACTGGAATATTTAGATATTGTTTTTTAGTTTCTTCCTCAAAAGGATAATACACTAATTGCAATTTATTAAACCCATAATCATCGCTTAATTGACCGTAAAAATATAGAGTTTGCATATCAACACTATCTTTTTCAACTTTTAAATTAAGCTCTGGATATTCGTCTTTAATCACATCTATACTAAAGGCTAATTTTTCATAATCTTTAAGATTCTTGTTACTAGTGCTTAAGCTATATTCAAAATTATTATAAATGCTTTTTGATAACTCAAATCTATCGGTATCTGTTTTGGAAAATGAAAGCGTGTCTTTTGAAAAGAGACTAACTTTTTCAGTGGATTTGGTGTTAAGTTTCCAAGTAATATTAGTTCCTTCTGGAATAACTGCATTACCTGTACTTTTTAAAACTTCTGATGGTTTATTGACATAAGAAGGATACTTTAAAAGCATTTCGAAACTTAATAACGAAGGCGCTTCAATAATATTCAAATCATATGGTTTTGAAGTCACGTTATTGGCTGTTAACTCAAATTGAATATTTTCTTTAGGCTTAGAAAATTTATATTCAAATTCCCCAACATTTTTTTGTTGTAAAAAATAAGATTCGTTGTTATAATGTATCTCAACGTTATTAGGCATCACGCTACCCGAAACTGTTACGTGAAGAATAAAATCAGTATTTTCAATAACATTTAAATCATTATTTACAACATAAAACTGAAATGGCGCTGGCTGTTCGTAAGCTGTTTTATAATGTACTACTCTTTCAAAACTGTCGCTAAACAAATTGAAATTACCAGTTATAATAGCTATAAATATGATTATCAATGGAATAGACACATATTTTAAATACTTGAAATTAGTTTTAAAATTAATAGCCAACTTAAATGGTATAGGGCTTAGTTCGGTAGATTTTTGATTAATACTAGCTAAGAGAAGTTCTGTTTTTGAAGGATCCGATTGAAGTTGCAATACATTAAGCAACTTATCATTTACTTGTGGAAAATGTTTGCCTATAAGTTTTGAAGCGTATTCATAATCTATCCCCTTTTGAAGTTTTAAAAGTTTCGCAATAGGGAAAACTATAAATTTAATGACCAAAGCAATTTCAACACCAATAAAAAGCCAAAATAAAATAGTTCTTGCTATAGAATTTAACCACAAAAAATATTCTATTAAAAGGGTTGCTAAAAAATATAACAAACCCAAGGCGAAAAATAAAATAATGCCTTTTATCAGTTCATTAGTGTAATATTTTCTAATGAATCCTTCTAACTTACCTTGTATGTTTTTAAATCCCTCCAACTATATTGTATCTTTCTAATATCAACTATAACACACGAAATTACAATTTTATTTTAAGCTATAATTGTCTAAATTTGATATAATTGGGTTAAATTCTTCAAACAACAAAACAAACTAGACTAAACTAAATGAAAGATTTAAAATATTTAGCTGCATTTTCCATTCCTTTAGTGGCTTTTATTGGAATTTATTTTAGGGACATATATTCATACTTAACACCAGTTTATGCTTTTGTGTTGCTTCCTGTTTTAGAGTTGATTTTTCCAGTTGACACATATAATATTTCAGAGGAAGAATCAAAAAACAAATTAAAAAACAAACTTTTTGATTGGTTATTATATCTAAACTTTCCTGTTGTTTATGGGTTACTCGTCTATGCTTTAATAACTATCCATTCTGGGTTTTTAGAAACATATGAGTTTGTGGGCTTAATTATTTCAACAGGAATCGTTTTAGGTGTTAATGGTATTAATGTGGCTCATGAACTAGGACACAGACAAAAAACTAACGAACGTTTTCTAGGGAAAACATTGCTAATACCAACTTTATATATGCATTTTTATATTGAACATAATTTTGGTCATCATTTACATGCTGCTACCAAAGAAGATCCTGCAACAGCACGTTATAACCAAAGTGTTTATGCGTTTTGGATAACATCAGTTTTTAGACAATATTTTAATGCTTGGAATATTCAAAAAAAACTCCTGAAAAATAATGGGCTTCATTTCTTGTCAGTGAAAAACGATATGCTTTGGTATACTATATTTCAAATAGCTTATTTGCTTATAATCTATTTACTATTTGATTACATAGGTTTTATTTTTGCTTTGTTTTCAGCCATAACAGGATTTATTTTATTGGAAACGGTGAACTATATAGAACATTATGGATTACTTCGCTTAAAAACCCCTTCTGGTCGTTATGAGCGTGTTAAAGAAATTCATTCATGGAACTCTAATCACGTTATTGGAAGAATTGTTTTGTATGAATTAACAAGGCATAGCGATCATCATTATAAAACATCAAAAAAATATCAAGTCCTTGATTGCCATGAAGAAAGTCCACAAATGCCATTTGGTTATCCAACTTCTATGGTTTTGGCAATGATTCCTCCCGTTTGGTTTCGTGTTATGAATAAACGTGTTCCACGTGAAATGATAGGTGCATAATTATTCCTATTCATAAATATCCTTTTATCTTTGCACAAAAATTACAAAGCATGAGTAACAATGTTCGTGTGCGTTTTGCACCAAGTCCAACAGGTCCATTACATATTGGCGGTGTTCGTACAGCCTTATTCAACTATTTATTTGCAAAAAAACATAACGGTACATTTATCTTAAGAATTGAAGATACGGACCAAAACAGATATGTTGAAGGCGCAGAACAGTATATTATTGATGCTTTAAACTGGTGCAATATTCCTTATGATGAAGGTCCAGGAAAAGAAGGTGAATTTGGTCCTTACAGACAAAGTGAACGAAAAGCTATTTACAAACAATATGCAGAACAATTAATTGCTTCTGGAAATGCTTATTACGCCTTTGACACTGCTGATTCTTTAGATTTTCATAGAAAAGATCATGAAGAAAAGGGGAAAACATTTATTTACAATTGGCACAATAGAGAAAAATTAACCAATTCTATTTCGCTTTCAAAAGAAGACGTTGAAAAACGACTTGCTAATGGGGATGAGTATGTAATTAGGTTTAAAATGTTGGATACAAAGAACGAAGAAGCTCAAGCAAGTATTTCGGCAACAGATATTGTTAGAGGTCATGTATCATTTCAAAAGGAAATTCTTGACGATAAAGTTTTGTTTAAAAGTGATGGCATGCCAACCTATCATTTGGCAAATATTGTCGATGACCATTTAATGGAAATCACCCATGTAATTCGTGGTGAAGAATGGTTACCTTCTCTTCCACTTCACATAGCATTATATGAATCTTTTGGTTGGAATGCTCCAGAATTTGCACATCTTCCTTTAATTTTAAAACCTACCGGAACAGGAAAACTAAGTAAAAGAGATGGTGATAAATTAGGGTTTCCTGTATTTCCTTTACAATGGAACGATCCAAAATCGGGAGAATTATCTAGAGGCTATAAAGAAGATGGCTATTTTCCTGAAGCTATGATAAATTTCTTAGCCTTTTTAGGTTGGAATCCTGGTACAGAACAAGAACTGTTTTCTTTGACAGAATTAGTTAATTCTTTTGATTTAGAACGTGTTCATAAAGCTGGTGCTCGTTTTGATCCTGAAAAAATCAAGTGGTTTAATCATCATTATATGCAAGAACAAAGTAATGTTCATTTAGCAGAAACATTTAAATTACAAAATGAAAAGTTAAGCACTATTGATGTTGATTATATAGCCTTGGTTGTTAATTTAATTAAAGAACGTGCAACTTTTATCAGCGATTTTTGGAATTTATCTCACTACTTTTTTGAATCGCCAAAAGTTTATGATGAAAAAGCATCTAAAAAAGCTTTTAAAGAAGGTACAAAAGATATTTTGCTACAACTGGTTTCAATTATAAAATCAATAGAAGACTTTTCGGTAGAAAATCTTCAAGCCGAAATAAAAGGTTGGATAACGACAAACAATATTGGTTTTGGACAAGTAATGATGCCATTGCGCTTATCATTGGTTGGCGAATTACAAGGGCCTGATGTATTTGATATTATGTTTATGGTTGGTAAAGATGAAACCATAAAGCGAATTGAAAATGTTTTGGCTATTTTATAATAGTTTTTAAAAAGAAATTACGGCTCCTAAAACGAGCATGGATTGGTTTCCTTTAAAGCTTTTTTCACTGTTTCCAGAAGTGTCTAAATTTTTTGTGTTAAGTTTCTTTAATATATTGGTAAACCCATATATATATTGAACTTTCAGATTTATAAAACCTAAACCAGCAGATGCTCCAATAGCGCCATTGATATTAAATTTAGAAATATCTGTAATATCAGAAGCCGATAAATTATTGTAGTTATTTATATAATAAGCTTCTTGTGATTTATTTTTTAATTCCAGTTTTCCGTTATATTGAAGCATAGGTCCAACATCAATAGTAAAGTATTTTTCAATAATCTTAATATGCCCCAATAAAGCCACTTGAGCAGTGAATAATTTATATTCAATAAATGCGTCTTCTGAGCTAATAAAAGTTGGTCTTCCTAAAATGTTGATGTGATTTTCTGAAAGTTGCATTCCAAAACTCACATTATACCATCTATTAGGGATATCAACAGTTGCCAAAAAGCCTCCTAAATACCCTGTAACTTGTTCTGTTTCAAAATTATCTGTTAAAATATTATATTTAGTAATTGCGCCATTGACACTAATGCCGTTGGTAATATGATAATTTCCTTTTTGGCTAAAACTTTTTGTAACAAAAGTAATGCTTAAGACTACAAATAAGTAATGAAGTTTTTGTTTCATAAGTATTGCTTATATCAACCAAATATAACATAAATTTTGTATCTTAAACATTCTTAAATTTTTAATGTAAAAGTCATGAGTCAACTATTTTTTCCCGCCATTCTGTTCGTAGCAGCAGTTATCTTAATTTCGTCATTTTTTACTGTAAAGCAACAAACCGCAGCTATTATTGAGCGTTTTGGAAAATTCCAAAGTATCCGTAAATCTGGTCTGCAATTAAAAATTCCTTTAGTTGATAGAGTTTCTGGACGATTAAGTTTAAAAATTCAACAATTAGACGTCATTATAGAAACCAAAACATTAGACGATGTGTTTGTAAAACTTAAAGTCTCTGTACAATATAAAGTGCTTCCTGAAAAAGTGTATGACGCTTTTTATAAGTTAGATTATCCTCATGAACAAATTACATCCTATGTATTTGATGTAGTCAGAGCTGAAGTTCCTAAAATGAAATTAGATGATGTATTTGTGAAAAAAGATGACATAGCTATAGCAGTAAAAGCCGAGTTAAACGATGCTATGATGGAATATGGCTATGATATTATTAGAACCCTAGTTACCGATATTGACCCAGATGCTCAAGTAAAATTAGCAATGAACAGAATTAATGCAGCCGACAGAGAAAAAACCGCAGCACAATATGAAGGTGATGCTGCCCGAATTTTAATTGTTGAAAAAGCAAAAGCCGAAGCTGAAAGCAAACGTTTACAAGGTCAAGGTATTGCTGATCAACGTAGAGAGATTGCTCGTGGTTTAGAAGAATCTGTTGATGTGTTAAACAGAGTTGGAATTAATTCCCAAGAAGCATCAGCTTTAATTGTGGTGACCCAACATTATGACACGTTACAAGCAATAGGCAGTGAAACTAATAGTAACTTAATTTTGCTACCAAATTCACCACAAGCAGGAAGTAATATGTTAAACGATATGGTTGCTAGTTTTACGGCAAGTAATCAAATTGGTGAAGCGATGAAAAATGCAAAAACCAAAAAGAAAGAATAATTAATATTATATGAATGAGGCTGTCTAAAAAATGATTTTTTATGTCATTGCGAGGAACGAAGCAATCTTTATGTTATTAGTAATCAATAAAAAGATTACTTCACGTTGTTCGTAATGACGGTTATTATCTACTTTTTTAGACAGTCTCATGTTTTAAAAGGATGTCTTTCCTCCCATTCTTGGGATGGATTCATAAAGAAAAACACTTGTTTTAATGCAGCGTTAGCAAAGCCATTCGTCAATTTTAAATACATATACATGGTTTCTGGTATAGCACCAACAGAACTTTTAATTTCCATGGCAGTTCTAGCATAAACAACAGTATTAAACTTATTTTCTATAGCAAAAAAAGCCATATCATAAAGCATATTTAAATATAATTGATTGGTATGCTGGTGTTCAGAATCATAGCCTAAAAAATAGGTTTCTAAAGACTTATCGTTAAGAATTAAAGAGTAAAAACCAATTAACTGACTGTCTATGTAATAACCAAAAACTTTAAAATTCTCTATTAGATGTTCTTTTAAGGTTGAAAAGTGATTTTCTGGCAAAATAAACGTGTTAAATTCAGCATTATTAGAAACATTCAAGTATAATTTATAAATTTTTTCCGATTCCTTCTTTAAAGTATCTAAATCCAATTCTTTAACTAAAATGTTGTTTCTTTTTTGTCTGGCTCGTTTAAAACGTGTTCTATATTTAGTTGTCATGTTTGATACATAATCACTCTCTTTTAACCATTCTTTTCTAGTCCTCATAATCATATTTGGTTGCACCTTCATTTTATAAAACCTTTTTGACTCAAAAACAGCCTTTTCTAAATGGATGGCATCGTTTTCAAAATAATCTTTAAAAAGAATTAACCGAATGTTTTTTTTCTTTTCGTTCTTTATTTGTTTGATTAAAACATTGCAAGCATCAAAAATATAATTTAGAAAGACAGATTGTTCAATCTCAGATTGTTTAAAAAAAACGCCGTGTTGACCCGTGTGGGTTAAATTACCAACTACTAAAATATTCCCCTTTAAAACCTTAGATAATGTGTTTTGTGCAAACTCTTTAAAACAGGAAGCTCTTTCATGTCTAAACATATCTTTTAGATATAATTGAACGCGTTGAATAATAGCAATTCCAATTAATTCATCCGCTTTAAAAATGCCAACATAATACATACAAATAGTATTAGGACAGGCTTTTTCAAAAGCTTCTAAATATAGTGTTTGCAAGAAAAGGTCGTGCTTCGTTAAGTCATTCCATTGCTTTTTTGGAAGCTTGTTAACCGAATTGTATATTTTAAATTCTATCAAGGCAAAAAAATAAAGACTGAAAACATGTGCAATCAGTCTTTAATAATATTAAAAGTTTACAAAAATTATTTCCACCCACAAATTATTGCTCCCATAATGGTTAAAGTCACAATCCAATAACCACTATTTATAAAAATATATTTAGCGCTTTTACGCTCAAATAAAGCATTAGTGCCAATAATTGGTAGTGCGATAAACAATCCTGATATAAAACCATGTAAAGCACCGTGTTTAAAAGATCTAAAAACATCTGAATAATCAGCCATAAAAGCAGCATAAGACGGAAGCGCATTTGTTGGATCTCCGCCAACTAAACTTATGGCTCCATATTGATGGATCACGATTGGTTGCAGCATAAATGCTAACATAAAAGCAAATAATAAGGCTAAACCAAAAATCTTAGCCATGTTTCCTCCTTTTATTTGCTCTTCAGTCATCCCTGAGGATTTCATCCAAGCATTACCAAATACTTTAGGGTTATACCAAATAAACCCGACAACCAGAGCAGAAACTGCCGCAACCAGTATTGCTAAAAAATTCATTTCCATAATGTTATAGTTTTAGTTAGATATTAAATATAAATAAAATTATAATATCAGGATATTTTTGGCTTGGAAAAGAAACGTTAACAAATTATTTAATAGCCTCTGCTTCTGCTCTTAAAAGTGGATCGGAATCATCTAAAGCCTTTTGAATAAACTCATTAATTTCAGGGGTTTTTTGTAATCCTTTATTTAACAAAACACCTAAGGTTATCATTGCAGCAATTCGAGTTCCAACCTTTTTAGTGGCTATAGCAAATAAAGGGCTTAACTCTTCATAAGTCACATTTTCTGCCAGTTCTTGAATTTCAGTCTTTGTTTTTAATTGTTTATCTTCTGGCAAATTAGTGTATTTTTTTCCTAATTGCTGAATGATGTCTATTGCTTTTCTCTGTGGCAGATTTTGTTGGCTTTGATTTACCTTCGCAGAAGGTTTATTTGTCTCCTGAATAGCTTCTTGTTTAGACCAAGTATCTCTTAGTCCAACAATTTTATTGAATATTAAATGGTTTGAAGTAGTATCTTTATCAACACTAAAATAACCTAAACGTTGAAACTGAAACCTGTCTCCTATTTTAGCATCCAATAAGCTAGGCTCCACAAAAGCATCAACAATTTTTAAAGAATTTGGGTTGATAAATTCCATGAAATCTATATCCTGATGACTATCTGGAGCTTCATCCATAAATAAACGATCATACTCTCTAACTTCAGCTTTTTTAGCGTGTTTTATAGACACCCAGTGTAGGGTTCCTTTTACTTTACGCAAACTTGCTTCAGTTCCTGTTCCACTTAAGCTGTCTGCATCATAAGTACAATGTATTTCTGATATATTGCCATTAACATCTTTTACAACACTTTCCCCTTTTATGATGTATGCATTTTTAAGACGTACTTCCTTTCCTAAAGACAATCTAAAATACTTGCTGTTGGCTTCTTCTTTAAAATCATCTCTTTCAATATAAAGTTCTTTTGAAAAAGGCACTTTTCTAAAACCAGCATCCTCATCTTCTTGGTTATTTTCCGCTTCCAACCACTCCTCTTTTCCTTCAGGATAATTTGTAATTACAAGTTTAACAGGGTCTAAAACAGCCATAACTCGTGGGGCTGTTTTATTTAAATCTTCACGAATACAAAATTCTAAAAGCGATACATCGATTACGTTATCTCTTTTTGCTACTCCAACAGTTTCAACAAACTTTCTTATGGCTGCTGGTGTATAGCCTCTTCTTCGCAAACCAGAAATGGTGGGCATTCTTGGATCGTCCCAACCTTTTACAATACCTTCTTCAACTAATTGAAGCAATTTACGTTTACTCATTATGGTATAGCTAAGATTTAGTCGTGCAAATTCACGTTGCTTAGGCAACATTGGGTAATCATTCTTACTATAGTCGTAAACTTGATTTTTAAACCAATTATAAAGTTCTCTGTGAGGTTTAAATTCTAAAGAGCATAACGAATGTGATATTTGTTCTATATAGTCGCTTTCACCATGTGTCCAATCATACATTGGGTAAATACACCATGCATCACCTGTTCTATGATGGTGCTTTTTTAAAATACGATACATAATAGGGTCACGCATTAACATATTAGGATGCTTCATGTCTATTTTGGCCCTAAGTATGTGTGCACCTTCATCAAATTCGCCATTTTTCATTCTATTGAACAAATCTAGATTTTCTTCAACGCTTCTATTTCTATATGGACTATCAACACCAGGTTGAGTTGGTGTTCCTTTTTGTTCTGCCATTGCTTCTGAAGACTGAGAATCTACATAGGCTTTTCCTTCTTTAATAAATTGAATACTCCAATCGTAAAGCTGTTGAAAATAATCTGAAGAATATAATTCTTTATCCCACTTATAACCCAACCAAGTTATGTCTTCTTTTATTGCGTCAACATATTCTTGTTCTTCTTTAGCAGGGTTGGTATCATCAAAACGGAGGTTAACAGGAGCGTTATATTTTTCTCCCAAACCAAAACTAATACCAATGGCTTTTGTGTGGCCTATATGTAAATATCCATTGGGTTCTGGTGGAAAACGAAAACGCAGGTTGTTTTTACCGATTCCATTAGCCAAATCTTCTTCAATAATTTGCTCTATAAAATTGAGCGATTTTTTTTCTTCAGACATAAAAAAACAGCTATTCGCTAGTTGAGATTTAAAAGCAATAACATTAATCAAAAATATTGTGCAAAATTAGGTAATTTTGATGACTTAAAATACCATAATATGGGAATTATAAAAGTTGAAAATATACGCGTTTTTGCGCATCATGGTTGTTTAAAAGAAGAAACAAAAATTGGTAGTGATTATCGTGTAGATTTAGAAGTTGAAGCAGATTTGCAAACTTCGGCAAAATCTGATAAACTCTCTGACACTGTTGATTATGTTTTTTTAAACAGAATAGTAAGAGAAGAAATGAGTATTCCTTCTTATTTATTAGAAACTGTTGGAAAACGTATATTAAATAGAATTTTTAATGAAGACAAACTCGTAAAAAAGGCAACTGTTTGGGTTAGTAAGTTAAATCCTCCCATAGGCGGAGATGTAGAAAAAGTAACGATTATAATGACTGATAAGCGAAAAAAAATTTTATAGTAAGAAAAACTCTAAATTTTTTTTACATTTGCACTCTCGTAATGGCGTTGTGGCCGAGTGGCTAGGCAGAGGTCTGCAAAACCTTCTACAGCGGTTCGAATCCGCTCGACGCCTCAAAAAAACCTTCAGTTTAAGCTGAAGGTTTTTCTTTTATAATATTTATTTGTTCAAATTTTTCTTTTATCATTTTCTTTTCTTTTGGAAAAAATCCTTGAACAAGAAGTAAAACACCAAATCCAAGTATAACTAGAGCAATAACTTTTTTTGTCTTAAAAATACGCTTAGGAGTTAATCTGCTCCTTAATTTTTTAGCAACTACCATTTTAACAAGATCTACTAAAAAATAAGTTATTAAAATAGTACTTAAAAATACAACTACTCCGTCTTTTGTTTTTGTTAAACTGTTACCAAGAACAATAAAAGCAACCCAACCCAATAACACACCAATATTAATAAAGTTTAGTAAAAAACCTTTTAAAAAAAGTTTTCCATAGCCTTTTCTTATTTCAACTTTATGGTACTCTTTTACAATTTCTCTAAAAGACTTAGACGTTTTAATAAATGAAATTATACCATAGACCACCAATAAAACACCTCCAAAAACTAAAAAATTTGGATCGTCTTTAATTTTTTCCAAGAGTTTATTGGTACTGAAAAAAGCAACAAGAATAAAAAAAATGTCGGCCAACATCACCCCACAATCAAATATTAAAGCGCTTTTAAACCCTTTAGTGGCACTTGTTTCTAGAAGCACAAAAAACACAGGCCCTATGGTAAATGCAAGAATTACACCAAAAGGAATTGCCGCTAAAATGTCGTCGAACATAACTATTAAGAGGGTTTCTACAAAGTAAAGAAAAAAGGCGTGTTATACCAAAAGACATTTAGCATAGAAATGCTTTATCTAATAATTCTCTTTTGCAATAGTAATTTAAGAAACTATTTTATTGATAAACCTTAATGTAGTCTATAACAAATTCTTGTGGAAGCATAGAGTCATCAACCTGTTGACCTCCAAAATCACCACCAACAGATAAATTCAATATTAAATAGAAAGGTTGTTTAAATGGCCAAATATTTTCATTATTTATGCCTGGGCTAAACGTATAAACAAGATTATCGTCAACAAAAAACTCTATTTTATCACTGGCCAATTAGCTTCATAAATATGGAATCCTTCATCAATATTATCAATGCCTGTTTTTTGAGTATTGATTGTATTACCGTGACTATTTTCGGTGTGCAACGATGTAAATATAACGTTTAGCTCTTTACAGATATACTCTAAAATATCTATTCATTTTGGCCAACCCACACTATCAATGTTTGATCCCAACATCCAAAAAGCAGACCACATGCCTTTTCCTTTAGGAACTTTAGCTTTCACTTGTACTTTACCGTATCTAAATTCAAATTTATTTTTAGTTGTTATTCTTGTAATGTATAAACAGAATCTTTTAAAACAGCCTTTATTGTCTATAAGCCATCTTTAATGGCATGATTCGTTTTTGTATATACCGTTTTTCATTATTGCCTCAACCACATAAGTTAGGGCAACCATTTCCTAATTCAAAATTCCAAAATTCCTCATTTAGATTGTCTCTTTCAAATTGTTCTTCCCAAACAAGCTCTTATGCATGGGTATTAAAATAAAATGAACAAACTAAGAGTAAAGCAAAATGCTTTTTCATTATTATTCTACTTCTAATTTTGATTCTAATACTGTTTTTGAACTACCACCAACAAATATTTTAAATTCACCTGACTCTAAAATGAATTCTCCATTATTATCGTAGAATCCTAACTCCTTATTAGTTAAATCAAAAGTGATTGTTCTTGTTTTATTTGGCTCTAATTCAACCAATTGAAATCCTTTCAACTCTTTAACTGGCCTAGTAATACTTGCAAACAAGTCTTGAATATATAGTTGAGCCACCTCTTTTCCAGATATTTTTCCTGTGTTTTTTATATCCACAGAAACTTTAAAATCTTCATTAGAAATCTTATTGACAGTTAAATTAGAATATGTAAAAGATGTATAACTTAAACCGTGTCCAAATGAATATAAAGGATCATTATTTTCATCGGTATAATGGGACCAAAATACTTCATTTGGAGCCGGAATAACAGGTCTTCCAGTATTTTTATGATTGTAGTAAATAGGTACTTGCCCAACACTTCTAGGAAACGACATTGGTAACTTTCCGCTTGGGTTATAATCTCCATACAACACCTGTGCAATTGCATTTCCGCTTTGAGTACCTAATTGCCATGCCTCTACAATGGCTGGAATATGCTCATCAGCCCATGGAATAGTAAGTGGACGCCCATTATTTAATACCAAAACAATATTTTTATTAGCTTTATAAACAGCCTCTAAAAGTTCTTGTTGAACACCTGGCAAATTTAAATCCACCCTACTTCTTGCTTCTCCAGTTTGAAATCCATGTTCTCCCAAAACCATAACTACAACATCACACTTTTTTGCTGTTTCAATAGCTTTTGCGAACTCACTTTTATCTTCTGTGTTAATGTTTAATTCTTTAGAAAACTCCGTTTCCCCAATGGTTAAATCTGCTCCTTTTGCATAATTTAATATATTTCCCGTATAACTTTGCATGCCTTCAAGAACTGAAATAGCAGAATTGTCTTCTGCTGCGATTCTCCAACTACCTAAAGGACTCGTTTTATCTGATGCTAAAGCTCCAATTAAAGCGATATTTAAGCCTTTCTTTTTTAAAGGAAGTAGTTGATTTTCATTTTTAAGAAGTACAATGGATTTTTTTGCAACATCTAAAACAGCCTCTTGAATTTCTTTGCTTTCAATAACTTCGGCCTCTCTTGCTTCATTACAATATTTGTAAGGATCGTCAAATAGTCCAAGTTCAAACTTTACTCTTAATATTCGTTTTACAGCATCATCTATCAAAGATTCATCAACAACACCTTCTCTTACCAAATTAGCTAATTCATCTACATATGCATAAGACTCCATATCCATATCTGAACCTGCAATAACAGCTAATTTAACGGCTTGCTTTTTGTCTTCAGCATATTTATGACTAATCATTTCATTTATTGAACCCCAATCTGAAACTACAAAACCTTTATAACCCCACTTACCCTTTAAAATATCTCTTTGTAAAAAACTATTTCCAGTCGCTGGAATACCATTTAATTCATTAAATGAATTCATAAATGTTTTTACATCTGCATTAGCAGCAGCTTGAAAAGGAGGAAAAATAATGTTATAAAGTGTTGAAGTTCCAACATCAACAGTATTGTAATCTCTACCAGCTTCAGCAAAACCATAGCCTGCCCAATGTTTAGCACAAGCAGCAATGGTTTCTGGAGATGATAAATCGTCTCCTTGAAAACCTTGAACCCTAACTTCAGCAATTTTTGAACCTAAATATGGGTCTTCTCCCGATCCCTCCATAACACGACCCCACCTAGCGTCCCTTGAAATATCAACCATTGGTGCGAATGTCCAGTTAATACCTGCAGCAGCTGATTCTTTTGCAGCCACTTGAGCTGACCTTTTAATGGCTTCTAAATCCCAACTAGCTGCTTCTGCCAAAGGTATTGGACTAAGTGTTTTGTAACCATGAATCACATCAAAACCTATTATCAATGGAATGCCGAGTCTGGTTTCTTCAACAGCTATTTTTTGAACGGCTTTAACCTCTTTAACGCCTCTTACGTTAAGCATGGAACCCACGTATCCCTTTCTTAAATGCTCATATTTCTTAGCGGCATCACCATCAGAAGGTTTTGGACCAGTAACATCCCAAAAACCGTTGTATTGATTCATTTGACCGATTTTTTCTTCTAAAGTCATTTTTAAAAGTAAATCAGCAATCTTTTTTTCGACCAAATCATTTGTGTTAACCATTAACTTATTTTCTCCTTGCTCTTTACAAGAAACATTTAAAACTAATAAGGTTATAAGTAAAATAAATAGTTTGTTTGTTTTCATAATTTTTGAAATACTCTTATATAATCAATTTCCATTACAGACTCTGTAAAATTTGGGTCAATAGTAAACCAACTTCCTCCCATAGCAACATTTAAAATAAAGAACTGAGGCATGTTGAAGGGCCAATTACTACTATTTTTTACTACTGGATTATAGCTATACAAATAGGTATCATCTATCAAAAATTTAAGTTCAGTTTCTGTCCATTCTAAAGTATATACATGAAATTCTGTTGAATAATCGCTAACGGTGGTTTCTCCTACTTTGGCACTCGAACAGCCACCTGAACACGAAGGTGTATGTGTGGCACTAGAAATAATAGCGGGATTATAACCCCAATGTTCCATAATATCTACTTCTCCACATGCAGGCCAACCCACCTGATCTATATTGGATCCTAACATCCAAATTGCTGGCCATGTGCCTGAACCTATTGGTAATTTTGCTCTTACTTCTACGCGTCCATAAGTAAAATCGTATTTTCCTTTTGTTATTAGCCTAGCAGAAGTGTATTCAAACCCTTCATAATTTTCCTTTTTTGCAATTATTTTCAAAACACCATTTTCAACCTTAACATTATCTGATCTATTAGTGTAATATTCTTTCTCTCCATTTCCCCATCCGCAATTACTGGGGCAACCATTTCCAATTTCATATCCCCATTTTGAACCATCTGGTGTTCCATCTGTATTAAACTCATCAAACCAAACTAATTGAGGGCTTTTTGGTGCAACATAAACTATTACCTTTTTGAAACTGCTAATCATGTTACCGGTACTTGAATAGGCAAAAACAGAGACTAAATATTCATTTGTTCCTTCGGCGGTGAAAGTATATTGAAATTCTCCGCTTGAATTCTTCACCTCAGCATCACTACCAACTTTAAAACCATAAGTTGTTGCGTCTGTAGCGCTAGCAGTACAACTTATTAGTCCTGTACCATCTCCGTTTGGATTATTAACATCGGTTCCTGAAATGGCTATGTTGAAAACTAAGTTTTTAGGTGTTATCTGTTGTGGTTGTGGATTTTCTATAGGATCTCCTCCTCCAGAACAGGACAGTAAAAGTATGAAGCTTACTTGCAATAAATAATATATTTTTTTAAGCATTTTTTTTAATTTATATGTTAAAATAGGAAGACCAAAAATCTTCCTATTTTAACACTGATAGTATTCATTATTCAGGTATTAATGTAAACCACCAATTAAATTCATTATTTCCATCAGTAGTTGTTAAAACCATTTCATCTGCAGATCTACTAAATATTATATATTGATGATTTCCACCTGTATAATATCCAACGAAAGCCAAACCAGTTAAGCTAAGAGTTTCAACACCTCCCGGGGCAGTTAAAGACCATTGAGCACTATAGTCGTTAAAACTATAATTCAAAATATCAGCTCCATCAACAGTTCCTCCAGAACCTCCTAATTCGTTAATTAGGGGATCTCTACCAAAAACGTCTCCGTTAGTAACATGTGTAAATGTTCCATCAATATTAAAGGTATATCTGTCGTCGTACATCCCAAATCCATCTTTATCATTTGCACCAGCACTATACCATTCAAACGGTGTTGTTCCATTGGCTGGTCCTAAACCAAAGTGAGGTTTAGCTTCTGCTTTTATTCTCCATACTCTTGAAGAATTAGAAGTAAGCATAGTTAATAAATCTGCCGGAGGAGAATAAAGGGATAATACCTCAACCTCAATAGTTTTAGTCGTTGAAACACCTCCCGTACCATAAGCAATTACAGTAACAGGATATGTATTAAGCCCTAGTTCGGTAAAGTCATGAGAAACAGAACCTCCTTTAGCCAGTTTCGTTACATTTTGAATCACGAAATGAATAGCAGTAACATTATCTGCCGTTGCAGTAAAACTTACAGAGCCAGAACCATCTCCGTTTGGGTTGGCAGCATCCGCACCAACAATATCAACTGAAATTTGTATGTTGGATGGAGCTATAAGCTCACCAAGCTGAATGTCGTCATCTTGACAAGCAAACACTAACAGTGTTATAAAAACACCGAGTATATATTTTAAGTTTTTCATCTTTGTATTTTTTAATTAGTTAACGTGAAATCATCATAATAATATACCGAACCATCTCCCGAATTACCGAAATCGAAGAATATTACAATTCTAACATAATCTGCTGTTGGTGCAGCACTAAAATCATAAACTAAAGTTTCCCAGGCATTTGCGGTTGTTGTATTTACATCCACTTCAGTTGTTATACTTGCGTCTGCATTTTCTAATTTAACTTTTACAACAGCACCCGTTTTTGGAGACCATGTTTTAACGCTTATTTTAGAATACGTTAAAAAATCTAATGGAGTAGACATTTCAAAGTAACTTCCAGCCCATACTTCTGCCCCAGAAGGCTTTGTAAACTCTGCTACATTTGATGATGTATTAATTCCAGATGCATCGGGGTTACTTATTACTTGCACTGATGCGTTTCCAAAATTTGTAAACGTTGGTGCAGTTCCTTCTAATGATTCTAAAACAAGTGGAGCAATACCCCCTTCACTTTCTAATTGAAATTCATCATAATAGTATACCGAACCATCTCCTGCGTTACCGAAATCGAAGAAAATTACAATTCTAACATAATCGGCTACTGGTGCAGCACTAAAATCATAAACTAATGTTTCCCAAGTATTTGATTTTGTTGTGTTTGCATCAACCTCATATGTAATGGTAGCATCAGCGTTTTCTAATTTTATCTTGACAACAGCACCCGTTTTTGGCGACCATGTTTTAACCTTTATCTTTGAATAAGTGACAAAATCTAATGCACTTGGTACTTCCAAAAAGCTACCTGCCCATACTTCAGCCCCAGAAGGCTTTGTAAACTCAGCTACATTTGATGATGTATTAATTCCAGATGAATCGGGGTTGCTTATTACTTGTGCTGCTGCATTTCCAAAATTTGTAAATGTTGGTGCAGTTCCTTCAAAATCTTCAATCATAGAAGTTACAATACCTGAAGCAGCCCTATAAAAATATATATTATCAATAAAGACAGTTCCAGCAGCCCATGGATCACCTACAAATTTCATTTGAAAAATTTCGGAAACTGTAAGTCCTTGATCAGTATAATCAGAAATAGGAATGTCTATAGTTGTCCATTCTCCAGCTGTTAAATCTCTCCAAACTGGTTTCTCTGTAACAGTACCGCCAGCATTATTTATTAGTGATGTTTCAATTCTGGTAGCATCTCCAGACGTCCAAACATCCATATGTAAGAATTCCATTCCTGAAACATCAACTGATGTTCCGTCAGCAAGAGCTATTCCTTGATAACTCAAATTAATGTATTGCAACATTTCATCTCCGTTTAAATCAAACATAGCCCAGCTACTGCCTTGTCCGCCTTGTCCCCAATCTGGGAAGTAATTTGTACCAGCAACATCAGTATATTTGCTTGAAAAAATAGAAATCACATCGCCTTCCAATCTTCCTGGTTGAGCGGGTGCAGAAGCAATGGGCTGCAAAATTTCTGTTACCAAAAATTCTTCAATATATTCTGTAGTGGCAATGGCAGCACTTTTAGAAACTACTCTAATAGTATAAGTCCCTGGACTTTGATAGGTATAGGAAACAACATCTCCATTATTAGCGCTCAATGGGTTGTCATTATTGGACTCACCAAAATACACGTCGAAAGAAACAGCAAAATCTGCTGTTGCAGTAACGTTTACTTTTTTTGATACTGCTTGGTCATTAGAAATCTCTACAACTAAATTTTCTGGAGCCTTAAAGGAAACTACCAACTCTTGGGTTGTTTGGCTTTTTAATCCTGTAATACCAATAGCTTCTATAGTTACAGAGTACGTGCCTTCACTATAAATGTGCTCTACACTTTGTCCTTGATTTACTACTTCTGGTTCTGTAGTATCATCACCTAATGTAATATTATACTTTACTGCCCCTGTAGAATTTGGTATAATGGTTACAAGACCAGTATTATCTTGTGTTACTTGAAATAGCGCCGATATATTTGATGGTGCTACTACATTATCTAAATAATCTAAATTATTGTCATCTGTACAACTAAAAGCCATCAATAACGCTAGACTATAGCTTAATAAATATTTTAATGTTCTCATAGTTCTTTTTTTAATTTTGATACCCTGGGTTTTGTTGCCATCTATTTCCAGACAATTCTATTTCTTGAATTGGAATAGGGAAAAGTTCGTTTTTGTTAGCTTGGAAATCTGGAATAGTTCCAACTGCCTTTCCTGTTCTTACTAAATCAAAGAAACGATGACCTTCTCCTACTAATTCTACACGACGTTCTTTATAGATATCATTTGTTAAATTAGTTCCTGTAGTACTTACATTTCCTAACATGGCTCTGTTTCGTACTTGGTTTAAATACCCTTGAGCTCTTGTATCACTAATACCGCCTCTATTTAAAGCCTCGGCGGCCATTAATAATACATCGGCAAAACGAATTACTCTTGTGTTGTTTGGGTTTGTAAGAGCAGCGTCAGGTCTGTTTGCGTCTCCTAATCTTGCAATATACTTTCTGTTAAAATATCCTGTTTGCTCATAACCAGCAGTTTCATCATAACTTGCACCAGGATGATTTGCTATCCATTGTTCAATATCTAATATGGAATACTCTAAACGAATATCTCCATCTTCAAAGGCATCAACCACATCCTGAGTAGGAACGTTAAAACTATATCCAAAATCGAACACAGGGCCTACATAACCTCTCACACCATTAAACCCAACAGCATAGTTTCCTTCTAGACACTGAAAACAATCGTAAGATCCACCATCTACATCGGAGTATTGTATTTCGAAAACAGATTCTATATTGTTTTCATATTCGTTCTCCCACATTAAAGGAGCAATGTTTGATGGAAGTAATTCATAAGGGCCATTAGCTATTAAATCTTCGAAAACACTAGCTGCTTCAGTAAATTTATCTTGATATAAGTAAGCTTTACCTAATAAAGCTTGGGCTGTTCCCTTTGTAATTCTTCCTGTTTGACTTTGAATATAAGGAAGGTTAGCTGAGGCAAAAATTAAATCTTGCTCAATTAATGCATAAACTTCTGATTTTGGTGTTCTGTCTATTGTAAATTGATCACCAAATTGAATGCGTTTATCTATTGATAAAGGCACATCTCCAAACCATTTTACTAATTCGAAATAATAAAATGCTCTTAAAAATCTGGTTTGTGCTATAACACTAGTTTTATTTGGAAAGTCAATTTTATCTTTAAATTCCATAATGTAATTAGTACGATTAACGCCAGTATAGTTCCATGTCCAAATATTTCTTAAAATATTGTTTGTTGGAGTATGAATCATATCATCAATTTCCTGTATACCAGGAGTATCTGTAGCACTTTCTCCGCCAGCAAGTGTATTGTCTGAAGCTATTTCAGCAATTTGAAATTGTTGAGCTGTTGCTTGCAAATAATCGTATGCTGCAATTAATGCGTCTTGATAATCTTGTTCTGTATTGAAAAAATCCTCTGAGTTTTCATCTGGTGAAGCAACATCAACAAAATCATCAGCACAAGAAAACATTGCTAAAAAAGCAAATACAATGAGGATATAATAAGTTTTTAAATTTTTCATAATGCTTATTAAAATTTTAAGTTAATTCCCAATAAAAATGTTTTAGCACTAGGATAGAATCCTTGGTCTATACCACCTCCTAATGGCGCTCCACTAGAAGCAGTAGGATCGTATCCTTTATATTCAGTTAAAGTAAATAAGTTATTTGCTGAAATATAAAGGCGTAATTTGCTGATTTTAGAATCTTCAAATACTTTATCAGAAAATGTATAACCTAATTGTACATTTTGTAAACGAACAAACGAGCCGTCTTCTACATAAAAATCAGAAAACAATCCATTTGGAGTTGCACCATTAGATACTCTTGGAAACGAATTACTTGTTCCTTCTCCTGTCCAACGGTTTAAATAAGAAATTGTTCTATTAGTAAGTTGTTGACCACGTTCATAATTACGAACTATTTCATTTCCCACAGATGCAAATGCATAAGCTGAAAAGTCGAAGTTTTTATAATCTAAAGATAAATTAAGACCCATTGTGGCGTCTGGTAACGGATTACCTATGTCTACTCTATCGTCTAAAGTAATAGCTCCGTCTCCGTTTTGATCCACATATTTTATATCACCTGGTTGAGGAACAATATCCCCTATAGCAGAAGCATCAATTTCTGCTTGATTTTGAAAAATTCCATCAGTTTGGTATCCATAAAAGTAACCCATTGGGAACCCAGCTTCCATTCTAGAAGGAGCAGGTTGACTTATACCAAAACCTCCACCTGTTAAAACACCTGTGTTCGTGTTTACATATATTACTTCGTTTTTTAAATATGTAACATTGTATTTGATACTAAATTTAAAGTTATCGTTAAAGTTATCTGAATAGCCAATTGCAAATTCAATTCCTTCATTATCTACAGTACCTCCATTAACAAAAGGTGATCCTCCTGTACCAAGTAAGCCTGAAACTTCGGGTGCAACCAATAAATCTTCTGTTCTCTTTTTAAAATAATCAGCTGTTATATCAACTTTATTATTTAAAATTCTCATATCTACACCTACGTCAAATGTTTTTTGCTTCTCCCACTTAATTTCTGGGTTTGCAATAGCACCACTCGCTTTACCAATAAATTCTTGATTGTCAAAAATATAAGTTCCTTCTCCGTTTAATAATGATACGAATCTATAAGAGCCAATTCTGTCATTACCTAAAATACCATATGAAGCTCTAATTTTTAAGAAATTAAGGAAATTACTGTTTTTAAGAAAGTCTTCATCTGAAGCTACCCATCCAATAGAACCTGAAGGGAAATAACCAAATTTGTTTTTAGGACCAAAACTTGTAGAACCATCTCGTCTTACTACCGCTGAGAATAAATATTTTCCTTTATAATCATACTGCAATCTAGCAAAATAAGACAACAATCTTGAATCAAAAGTTGGGTTTCTACCTGTAAACCTATTGATGTTTTCTACGTCTTGAGACTCTTCTATACTAGCATTTTCAATGGCATTATTTCTAATATCAAACCCTGTAGCTCCTGTAAATTCTCCAGTTGATTTTAATATAGATGTTCCAAAAATTACATTAAGGTTATGAATATCATTAAACTTGTTTTCATACTTAACAAAAGCATCAAACGTATAATCTTTATAATATGTTAATCCTTCATAAACACTACTTCTAAGAACATTACTGTTTTTTCCACTTCCAAAGTAAGCTATTGGATTAAAAACTTTTGAAGTTACTTCTGCGTAATTAAATTGAATATTTGATTGTGCAGTAAAATGATTAAGAAAATTATAAGATAACCCTGCGTTTCCACTCAACTTCATAACTTTTCCTCTATCATGTGTATCGTCTATTTGTGCCAATGGGTTTATAACCTCGCCACCTAAGCCTTCCGCTAAGGTATAATCGCCATTTTCATCATAAACCGTAAATGTTGGCGCCATATTAATAGCATTAAAAAGAACTGAAGAATTTGAGTTTTCAGGAAGATTCCTTTTGTTGGTCCTCATTAATGTAAGACCTGAAGTAAACTTAAAATTCTCTAAAAAATCTAAACTATAGTTAGCATTATTTGTGAAACGTGTAAAATTTGATTTGTTTCCGCCAACAATACCATCTTGAGTTAAAAAAGAACCACTATAAGAATATGATGATTTTTTTCCACCTCCTTTAAAAAGAATACTGTGGCTTTGAATTGGAGCGCTTTCAAACACCAAATCTTGCCAATCTGTACCAACTCCTAAGTTTGATAAATCTGTATAAGGAGGTGTATTGCCACCAGCGGCAAAAGCTTCATTTACAATAGCAGCATATTCTGTGGCATTTAAAACAGGGATTTTTCTTGTAGTTTGTTGAAAACCTCCATAAGCACTATACTCTACTGTAAGCGGCGTTTCTCTACGCCCTTTTTTGGTAGTAATAAGTATCACCCCATTGGCTGCCCTAACACCATAAATACCTGCGGTGGCATCTTTAAGTATGTTCATACTTTCAATGTCGTTTGGGTTTAAAACACTTAAATCTTCAATAACATTTCCATCAACTAAAATTAAAGGCCTGCTGTCTCCATTTGTAGAAACACCTCTAATGCTAATAGTTGAGCCTCCTCCAGGCGTTCCAGATTGCGATGTAATATTAACACCTGCTACCTGTCCTTGTAAAGCTTGCTCAACCCTTGTTGGTTTTAAAGCCTCAATAGTTTCGCTAGAAACCACGCTAACCGCACCTGTAATTTCTTTCTTTGTTTGGGTTCCGTAACCTATTACTACAACCTCATCAAGTTTGGCTATGTCTTCTTCTAAAGTAACCGTTAGATTTGAATCGTTGTTTACAACAATTTCCTTTGTTATATAACCTATATAACTAAATGATAATGTTGAACCAATTTCAACATCATTAATAGTAAAATTACCATCAAAATCAGAAACAGTTCCTTTAATGGTATTTTTTACTAAAATATTAACTCCAGGGATAGGCATTCCACTGCCATCCTGAATTGTTCCGCTCACATTAACATTTTGCGCACTTGAGTATGCTATGAAAAATAAAGCTAGAATTTTAAAGAGAGTGTGTCTCATATGAATTAGTTTTTTAGTTTATATAAACTTAATTTTTAAAATAGAGGAATTAAAATTTCTAACCTCGACAAAAAACATACATATCAAAAATTTTATGTTTTTTTTGATAAAAACCTATTATTAAAGCGAAATATTAATAATAATGCATTTTAAGATATTGCACCTTTGTGTATAAGATTATAACAATGTTGTGGTTATGTATAGGTAAAAAAAGAAATTGTTGTGTGCTTATATTTCTAAAATATAATCCATTAAGTTAGAATCGTGCTTTAAATTCAACTTTTTGCGTAATCTATATCGCTTTACCTCTACGCTTCTTGTGGATATGTTTAGTAGAGGTGCTATTTCTTTAGAAGATAAATTTAGTCTTAAATACGCACACAATCTTAAATCGTTTGAGGTTAAAGAAGGATGCTGTGATTTAATTTTTTTAAGGAAATCTTTATCTGCATTATTAAAAGCTTCTTGAAATGTATTCCAATCATCAGTGTTATTTAAATTTCTATCAATAATTTTAATAACGTGATTTAATTTATTTCTGTCTTGAGCTTTATTGAGTTCTTTTTTTAAACTGTTTAAAAACTCATTTTTCTTAATTAAACTCATGGTTGAAATGCCCAACTCTCTATTCTTACTTTCAATGTCCTGTCTCAGCTTATCATTATTAAAGCGCATTAGTTGCTGTTTGTTTTCAAGTTCCTTTAACGCTAATTCTTGCTGTGTTTTTTTAAGTAATTTTTCTCTTTGTTTTTTATAATAACGTTTATAAATAGTGTGTATTAAAAATGATAAAAGAAATAACAAAAGAATATATACAATTATAGCTTTATTTGAAAAATACCAAGGTCTTTCAATTTTAAAAGAGTATGATTCTGTATTTGTTGAAAATTGATTTCCTAATCTACCTCTAACATAAAAAGTATAATTACCATAAGGTAAATTTTCAAATAAAGCGATTGAATTTGTTGACCACTTACTCCATTCGTTATAAATCCCTTTTAATTTAAATTGATATTCTGCAACTACATATTTTTTATATTCAGGAATACTAAATTCAAATTCAATATTATTTTCTTTATTTTTTAAAGTTCCTATTTCATTCTTGTTAATTAAATCAGATTTGTAATCATGCTTATAGGAACTTATAGAAATTGAATTAATATTAACTTTAAAAGTTGTATTAATCATTTTATCTAAGTTTATCAAAATATAACCTTGAGATGTTCCATATAGATAAACATTATCTTTAATAAAAGTGATGTTTTCGTAACCAGAAACATCATTCCTTAGATTATTTGGAAATGAAATTTTATTGATTTTTGGAATATAACTTAACTTTCTGGGTGATATATAAGTTAAATTGTATTTTGAAAAACTCCATAATTTATTAGATTCAGTATCGACCACCAATTTTCCAGATGTGTAATTTTCTTTATCGAATAGCTTACTAAAAACTGTATCTTTAATAAACTTGTCTTCTATTTCATTGTATTTAAAAACACCTTCGTTATAGCTATATAGGATATTGTTTTGGTATTTAATAAGGCTTGATTTTAATCCTTTAGATACAGAAGAATATTGAAAAACAGAATTGACTTTGGCTAAACTATCGTCTAGTATTACTTTATAAACACCCTTATACTCATGACTAATTAATATTTCATTATCATTAAGTATTTCAAAATATCTGCTGGAAATATTGAACCCTTCAATTTTATTTTTAAACTTCCAATTTCCATTAATATTTTCAAGAATATTCAAGCCATTATAATTACCTTGAAGCAGCAGATTGTTAACATGATTAATTTTTTTAATTTGCCATGTTCCTAAAACATCTGAAATTAATTTAGCTTGTGTGCCATTAACAACAAAAGTTCCAGAATTATGCCCACAAAAAAGGGTATTATCAATATTTGTTAAACACCATACAGCGCCTTGTGTACCTTCAATAAATTTAAAATTATTAGTGTTTTCTTCTTTATAAAACAATCCTTGATTAGTTCCAATATACAGGTATCCATTAAAATTTATTGATGTATTTACTGATCCTATATTTCCTTTTTGATCTTTATAAATAGAAAATGGCGACTTTATGTTGATACAGTTAATTCCGTTTTCTAAACCCAACCAAATATTGTTTTCTATATCTTCAAAAACCGATAAAACTGTATTGTTACTTAACCCGTTGGTTTGATCTATTTGATAGTTAATATAACCATCTGGTGTTAGATGAATAATCCCGTTTGAAACACTTCCTAAGAGGAAACTTTTATCTTTTAATTGTTTACTGTTATAAATTCTAATTTTTGAAAGTGTTTCATTAGCAGGTATATTCCACTTTTCAAGATTATTATCAATTAATATATAAAAACCTAAATCTTCTGTTTCAAATAAAAGAGTATCATTATGATAGAAAATATTGGTTAGTAAATTTTCTTTTAAAATAGTATCGTCTGAAACTAATTTAGGCTTCCCATTTTCTATTTCATAAATTCCTTTCTTAACTTGTTGAAAATAAATATTTTCGTTAACCTTAAACATTTTATAAATGGTAGTATCCGATTCAATAATTGAATACTCTTGAGTAATACTATTATAAATATATATTCTGCTTAAAGATTGAAATAAAATAAAATCGTCGATAGGTATGATGTTCCAAATTTCTTCATCGTCTAAAAAAGAAATTCCAATTTTTTGTGAAAGTGAGGTATATTTTAATGTACCATAAATGTTTTGTTCCCAAAAGCCAAATTCTCTGTAACTTCCTGTGTAAATAAGATCGTCAATAACTCTAACAGATCTAATGGTAGTTTGGTTTAATGAAGTGTAAAGTGTCCATTTTGCACCATTAAATTCTAAAAGCCCATTATTATTTGCTACATATATATATTTATTCTTAGTCTGAGAGATGGCCCAATTCTGATTTTCTGAACCATAATCTGTAGGTGTGTAAACCTGAATTGGAGGACGTTCTTGTGAATTTACACAAAAAAATATGTTAAATATTAATAAAAAAGTAAGTTGCTTAACTGGCTTCAAAACAAAAAATTGTTATGATACTAATTTAATAAAAATAAGACATTAAAATATTTAAGTTTTGTTATTAGTATTTATCTATTAAAAAAAAAGCCATGAAAAAATCATGGCTTTTAAAATATTTAAACTAAATTTTTAATTCATACGTTTAACTCTACCACCAAGAACTCTGCTTTCGTTTACGGTTTCTGGATTTCCATAAATAAACACATCACCTCCTGCTCTAATTTTTACATCAACAGTTTTAGTAGCATTTATATAAGCTTCTCCAGCTGCGTTAATAGAAACATCTGTTTTTTCTGTTTCATTTTTTTCACCTTTAAAAATACCACCAGTAAGTAAAGAAATGTTTTGATTTTTAGATGTACCCGAAACTTCTATAATTCCTCCAGAAACAGCTTTAGCATTTAAATATGATACATCACATAAAACATCAACCTTTCCTCCTTCTTGAGCTCTTAAATCGATTTCAAATTGCTTAATAACATCTTTGGAATAAATTTTAGCTCCTTCATTAACATCAAGAACATCAACGTTTGTATAGTATAAAGTTACTTTGGTTTCGCTTCCATTAAAAATTTTTTCTAGATTCATTTTTATTTTAAGCTTTCCATTTTTATTATTGACAAGAACTTCCGAGGTATTTTTCCCAGAAATAATCACTTTATTTTCGTTTGATTTAATTAATTCAACTTCTATTAAATCATACACTTTAAGCTCTGTAAATTCTCCTATTGTTTTTTCTACGGAATTTTGAGCTGTTAAAGTTAACGTACAAATTAAGGTAATGAGTGTAATTAAGTTTTTCATCTGTTTTTATTTTTTTTAAAGTTCAGATATAGCATCCAAATTAAATTTAAAGGATATTTTTTTGTTTTTATAACGTAAAGTTATCAATAATTATTCCTCTTTTTTACCGATTAAATTAAAATCTAAATGTTTTTTAACCAAATCGGTGTTTTTTACCTTCACAATAACCTCATCGCCAAGTTGATACATGTTTTTTGTATTTCTTCCTACTAAAGCATATTGTGTTTCATCAAATGCATAATGATCATCTTTCATATCTCTTACACTAACCATACCCTCACATTTATTGGAGATTATTTCTACATAAATACCCCAATCTGTTACTCCAGAAATAACTCCTAAAAAAGCTTCGTCTTTATGATCTTCCATAAAACGAATCTGCATATATTTTATAGAATCTCTTTCTGCTTTAGTTGCCAGATTTTCCATATTACTGGAATGATTGCATTTATCTTCATAAATATCTTCATTAACTGATTTTCCACCATCGAGATATAGTTGAAGTAAACGATGTGCCATCACATCTGGATAACGACGAATAGGCGATGTAAAATGACTATAATAATCAAAAGCTAAACCGTAGTGTCCAATATTATGAGTCGTATATTCTGCTTTACTCATACTACGAATGGTTAAGGTATCAACTAGATTTTGTTCTTTTGTCCCTACCACACTTTGTAATAAATTATTTAATGAAGCGGTAGTTGTTTTTTTGTCCTTAAAATTTAATTTATAACCAAATTTTGATACAATTCCTTGTAAAGCAGCCAGTTTACTTACATCGGGTTCGTCATGTACACGATATATAAATGTTTTTTTAGGTGATTGCTTCCCTATAAATTCAGCTACTTTTTTATTTGCCAACAGCATAAATTCTTCAATTAAGTGATTAGCATCTTTACTGGTTTTAAAATAAACACCTATTGGATTAGCATGTTCATCTAAATTAAATTTCACCTCTACTTTATCAAATGAAATAGCGCCATCTTTCATGCGTTTTCGGCGCATTATTTTTGCTAATCCATCTAACTTTAAAACAGCTTGGGCTATTTCTGGTTTAGTTTGATAAGTTTTTCCTGTTAAAGATACTTCTTGAGGGATGTTATTGGAATTTGATTCTATAATAGCTTGTGCTTCTTCATACGCAAAACGTGCATCACTGTACGTTACTGTTCTTCCAAACCATTGGTTTTTTACTTCAGTTTTTTCATTGATTTGAAAAATTGCAGAAAAGGTATATTTTTCTTCATTAGGTCTTAATGAACAAGCATTGTTTGATAATACTTCCGGAAGCATTGGCACTACTCTGTCAACTAAATAGACTGAGGTTGCCCGTTCGTAAGCTTCATCATCTAAAACAGTTCCTTCTTGTACATAATGGGATACATCTGCTATATGAATTCCTATTTCATACAAACCATTATTTAAAATTTGAAAAGATAAAGCGTCATCAAAATCTTTAGCATCTTTTGGGTCGATAGTAAACGTTAATACATCTCGCATGTCTCGGCGCTTTTCTATTTCCTCTTTAGTTATTGATGTATCTAATGTATTGGCAAATTCTTCGACTTCGTGTGGAAATTCATAAGGTAAACCATATTCTGCTAAAATGGAATGTATTTCTGTGTTATGCTCTCCTGGTTTTCCAAGTACTTTTAAAACTTTTCCATAAGGGGAATCTGCATTTTCTGGCCAATCTTCTAATTGTACCAAAACCTTATCTCCATCTTCTGCTTTATTGGTTTTATTTATTGGTATAAATATATCTTTATACATTTTTGTATTATCAACTATAACAAATGCATATTTTTCATGTAACTGAATAACACCAACATACTCTTTTTTTGTACGCTTTATTATTTGTGTAATTTCTCCTTCCATGTTTCCACGTTTACGTCGTTTGTAAACGTAAAATTCTACTTCATCACCATTTAAGGCTTTATTTATATTATTTGATGCTATAAATACATCTTCATCGAAATCTTCACTAATTACATAACCCGATCCTTTAACAGAGATATCTAAAATACCAGTATGATATTCTGTTGTTACGATAGCTTTAAACTTACCTCTTTCAACTTCTTCTATTTCTTTTTGAGCAGTTAAAGCATGTAACTTTTTTATAATTTGATTTCTGCTACTAGCATCATTTACACCTAATTTGGCTGCAATTTGTTTATAATTTAAACTTTGATTTCTTTCTTTTTTTAAAACACTAAGAATTGTGCTTGTAAGGTTGGAAATACCTTTACTGGATTTCCTTTTTTTCTTTCTTGTCATTTATTTATTGTAATCATATTCCTTTCCTAAGATACAGGAAATTGTGTTATTAAATAGCGTTATTTAAGGAGAAGATTTGCTATTTATTTTTTACAAAGTTACGTTTTAAAAATTAATACATACTTTTTTAATGTTATATTAAGTTAAAGAACTCATCTTGCCTTTTTCTATTTCCTAAAAAATGGCTAAAATTCGCCCATATTTCGTTTTTTTTTTATGCATAGCTCTGCTATGCCTTTCAAAAAGTGCCTCATCTGTACAAATTTTATCTCATTTTCGGTTAAAACAAAAAGTCAAGATGACTTCAAAATGATGTTATTAACCATAATCATTATATTAAATATTTCTTTTTAAAATTTTAAAAAATCATGATGCTTATTATAGTGTGTTAATAAGTCTTATAACTTTTTCATAATTTATTTTGATTACAATTTATTTACTTTCTATTAATAATTAATTAACAATGTAAATTTTTTTAAAAGCTTCATTTTTAATGATTCTATATTTTATGTAAACAGTTGTTAACAACTAAAATTCACAGTATTTTGGTTATAATTATTTTTATTTTTAATGTTTGTATCTGTTAAATTTTAACTCATAAAAAACATATAAAAATTTACTTAAAAATTTGGTGGGTAAGATTGTATTTTTGATTATAAAAATGATTGGATCCTCAATATTTTATTTATAAAAAATAACAACTAGTTATCAACAAGTAATCAATACTATTATAAACTAAAATAATAAGTCTTTTTATTACCTTTACATTTTTAAAACGTATGTATAATGACTATTTCAATTGGTAATGATCACGCAGGTGTAGAATATAAGTTTTCTATTTTAAAACATTTAGAATCAAAGGGTTATATCGTTAAAAATTATGGTACCGATGCTTTAAAAAGTGTGGATTACCCAGATTTTATACATCCTGTTGCTAATGATGTTGGAAATAAAAAAGCAGATTTTGGTATTATAGTTTGTGGAAGTGGCAATGGAGCAAATATGACAGCCAATAAACATCAAGGTGTTCGTTCTGCTTTATGTTGGAACAAAGAAATTGTAACCCTTGCTAGA
>DJWL01000179.1:0-45595 GCA_002441545.1 Flavobacteriaceae bacterium UBA6231
ATTTCTAACGGACTGCAAATGTATAGAATTATTTTTTTAATCAAAACATTTTTCAATAAATTTTATTGCAAATGTGTTCTTAATTTTTCTTTTCTCTTTTTTAATTGTCTTTCTAAAGAAGCTGCTGCCATATCTACTCCTTCTTCAAAGGTTTTACATTGCTTTTTTACAACAAAGCTATCACCTGGCACGCTTACTCTGGCTTCAAATATTTTATTTTCCTTATCACTGGTGTTTTCTACTTTTAAATAAACATCGGAAGAAATGACTTTATCATAAAATAAATCCAACTTATCCATACGCTTTTGAATAAAATCTATCAGTTTTTTATCTGCTGTGAAATTGACTGACTGCGTGTTAACTTTCATACTTTTAATTTTTAGGTTAGACAATAACTAATACTGCTATTTTTTGCTTCTAGGATGTGAATTTACATGCACTTTTTTTAACTCACTTATACTATTATGAGTATAAACTTGTGTGGCAGCTAAACTTGAATGTCCTAAAAGTTCTTTAACAGCATTTAAATCGGCACCTTGATTAAGTAAATGAGTTGCAAAAGAATGCCTTAATATATGAGGACTCTTTTTTAACTTAGTAGATGCAATACTAAAATACTCATTTATTATTCTGTAAACAAGTGTTTCATATATTTTAACTCCTTTTTTTGTTAAAAATAAGTTATTAATATCTACACATTTTAATTCACTTCTGACCTTTAGATACTTAACCATTGTCTCCAATACTGGTTTTATTAATGGAACAATTCGTTCTTTATTTCTCTTTCCTAATACTTTTAGAGTTTTAGCATCAAAATCAACACTTGTTAGTTTTAATTCTACTAATTCTATGCGTCTAATTCCTGTTGAATAAAAAAGTTCAATTATCAATTTATTTCTTATCCCTTCAAAATCATCTTCAAAATGTAATTCATCTAGCACCATATTTATTTCATTTTCAGAAAAAGGCACTTGAATTTTTTTACTTGTTTTTAATGCTTTGTGTTTTGCTAACGGATTTTTATGAGTTTCACCTATTTTTAGAAGAAACTTATAGTATGTATTTAATGAAGATACTTTTCTGTTTATGCTTCTATTTGAAATATTACTTTCAACTAAAGAAACTATCCAATTTCTTATTTGAGGATAATTAACTGATTTAACGTCTTCAGAATCATATTCGGTCTTTATGAATTCTTCAAAATTTTCTAAATCATTTTGGTAAGCAATAACTGTTAATTTAGAATAGTTTTTTTCTAACAGTAAATAATCTGTAAATGCTTTGAATGACATGTTTATAATTAAGGCTTCTGCTAAATGTACAAAGTTTTATTTGATTGTTATTTGTTTTTAAGTTTTGGGCAAAAAAAAATTCCCACATAAAGTGGGAATTAAATTATATGAGATTAAAAACAATTAAATATTGTCTTCTGCATCTCTTAAACCTTGAATATATTGAGCTTTTTGTACTTGAGCTCTACGTTCTACTGAAGGCTTTGTAAATTGTTTACGTGTTTGTAACTGACGTTTAATGCCAGTTTTATCGAACTTTCTTTTAAAACGCTTTAGCGCTCTATCTATATTTTCTCCTTCTTTTATTGGTATTATTAACATAGTGTCTTAACCTCCTCTCTTTTAAATTTCGGTTTGCAAATATATAAACTAATTGATAATTAACAATTAATATTTAAAAAATTATGTTACCGGTTTGTATTCTTTTTTATCAATAATAATTCTAGCCAATATCTCTCTGAGTATTTCTGAAGTTCCTCCGCCTATTGGCCCTAATCTACTATCTCTTAAAAGTCGTGCCATTGGATAATTTTCCATGTATCCGTAACCACCCATAAATTGAAGACATTGATAGATAACCTCATCAGCCATTTTAGTTGATTTTAGTTTAGACATGGAAGCTTCTTTAACCATATATTCATTATTATTCAACCTGTAAGCAACAGAGTAATTAAACTCTTTGCATATTTCCATGTCTGAATATAAATCGGCAATGCTATGTCTTAAAGCTTGAAATTTATCAATAGTTTTTCCAAAGGCTTCTCTGTGTGACATATATTCTAACACATACTCTAAAGCATATTCTGCCCTGGCATGCGCATTAATTCCCATGATTAGTCTTTCTAAAGCAAAATGTTGCATGATATAGCCAAAGCCAGCATTTTCTTTTCCTAAAAGTTTAGCAGCTGGAATTTTAACATTATCAAATGCTATTTCACCAGTATCTGAAGCATTCCAACCTAATTTATCTAATTTGGTTGCAGATAAACCTTTTGAATCTCTATCTACAACAAAAATGCTAATTCCTTTATTTCCTAATTCGGGACTCGTTTTTGCAGCAACTACTAAATAATCACTATAAACTCCATTGGTAATAAATGTTTTTGACCCATTGATTATGTAATAGTCTCCATCTTTAACAGCCGTGGTTCTCATACCTGCAACATCACTTCCTCCAAAGGGTTCAGAAATACATAAACAGCCTATTTTATCTCCTGAAATACTTGGCACTAAATACTCTTGCTTTATCTCATGACTGCCTTCTTTATTTAAATGTGTCATTGCTAAATACATGTGTGCCCATATGGCCGCAGCAAACCCTCCTGAGTTGATTTTTTGGAGTTCCTCTAACAGAATAACTGCATAAAAAAGATCTAGGTTTAACCCTCCGTAGGCTTCAGGATAAGAAATTCCGAAAAAGCCCATGTCTCCAAACTTCTTCCAAATAAATCTTTCTATGGTTCCGGATTTTTCCCACTTCTCAATGTGCGGAACTACTTCTTTTTTTAAAAAATCTTGAATACTCTCTCTAAAAAGCTTATGTTCTTCTGTGAAGTACATACTATTCATACACGCTATTTTATTGTTTTTTTAATCGAGCGACAAATATAATTTAATTATCTCGATTTTATTAATTGGAAAGTCTTTTACTTTTGTTAATTCGTCCAAAGTCTTAAATCCTTCGCGTAATTGTCGTTGTTCGATAATATGATGAGCAACATCATAATCTATATGTTGAACTGTTACAAGTTGATTAACAGTAGCAGTATTTAAATTAATTTTTTGAAATTGCCTGGGGGTTTTAACCGTAAACTCATTGGTTATTTTTTCAATGACTTCTGGTGTTAATCCATTAACATCTAGCAATTGAACATCTGCAATAAAACCTCCAATAAATGTATTTCTTAGTTTTATAATACGCTCAGAATAATATTCTCCAATACCATTTATCTCCTGAAGTTGTTTTGCTGTCGCAGTATTTAAATCTCTTTTTTGTTCAAAAGATTTTGGTTTTTCACTATATGGAAATGAGCTTGATTTTGGGTTTGTAACCCATTCTGGAAATTTAAAAAAAGGTGAGATTACGTTTAAAAGTGAATCTGAAACCTTGGTAACTTCCTGAAATTGTTTTACAGAATTAATCCACTCTCCTTTATTTCTGAATTTTAAAAGTCTATCAATTTCTTCATTACTCATTCCTAAAGTATATCCTTTATAATCAGTTAAATAATTTGGATTAAACGGATATATTTTAGGGGCTTTTTCTAATAATTCAACTTGCTTTAATGAATCTATTTCTTTCTGATACTTATTTAATTCATCATAATTAACTGAATATTTAGGGCCTGAAAAGTCAACAAAAAAATAAACACATTGCAGTACAACAATGATAACTAGTAATAAAAAAATCCCATTTCGTTGACTTTTAGAAAACTTGAAATGGGATTTCATATTTAGGCGTATTAATTAGTTACATATGTTTCGTAATATCCACTGCACCATCTTGAATAGCTTCTTTTTTAATTGAAATAGCATCCAGATATCTTTTCATCTCTCTTCTCACTTTAGGAAATAAGAATAATAAACCTATCATATTTGGGAATACTAATGCCAAAATCATAGCATCAGAGAATTTAATTACTGCATCCAAGGTAGCAGCAGCACCAATAACTACAAATAATAAAAATAAAACTTTATAAACTAAGTCTGCTGTTTTTCCTTTTCCAAATAAATATTTCCAAGATTGAAGACCATAATATGACCAAGAAATCATTGTTGAAAATGCAAACAAAACAATTGCAATAGTTAACACATAAGAGAAATGTGGTATTACAGAATCAAATGCCATTGAGGTTAAATCAACACCACTAATAGGCATTTCAGTAGATTTTAAAATAACACTGCTTCCATGCTCTGCCGTATAGTCAAAAACTGATTGTGGATCGGTGCCATTAATATTGAAGAAAATAATTACCAAAGCAGTCATGGTACAAATCACAACCGTATCTATAAATGGTTCCAATAACGCAACAACTCCTTCTGAGGCTGGGTACTTGGTTCTTACTGCTGAATGTGCAATTGCTGCTGAACCTGCTCCTGCTTCATTCGAGAACGCTGCTCTTTGAAAACCAACAATTAAAACTCCTACAAGACCACCTAGCCCAGCCATTGGAGAAAATGCGCCATCAAAAATCAATGTGAATGCTAAACCAATATCACTGAAATTAGCGAAAATTATCACCAACGAAGCTAAAATATATAAGCCTGCCATAAATGGTACAATTTTTTCTGTAATACTAGCAATACGCTTAATACCTCCAATGATAACAATCCCTACAATTAAAGCAAGAATAATTCCAATTATAAAACCAGAAGAACCTCCAGTTAAACCAAGTAAAGAAGAAATTTGAACAGCTGCCTGATTAGATTGAAAAGCATTACCTCCTCCAAAAGAAGCTCCTACACAAAGTAATGCGAAAATAAAAGCTAGAATTTTACCAAATGTTGCAAAACCTTTTTCTTTCAATCCTTTTGAAAGATAATACATAGGGCCTCCATAAACAGTACCATCTTTACCTATATCTCTATATGCTACACCAAGGGTACATTCAACAAATTTTGTTGACATCCCTAATAATCCACAAACTACCATCCAAAAAGTAGCACCTGGACCACCAAGACCTATGGCCACAGCAACTCCTGCAATATTCCCTAATCCCACTGTACCAGATACTGCTGTTGCTAAAGCCTGAAAATGGCTCACTTCACCATGCGCACTTTCATCCCTTATGGTATCAGGGATATCCTCAATGGCTAAAGCCTCATCGTTATTATAAAGCTTATCAACACCATGTTTTTCAATATCAACGTATTTTCCACGAACTGTACTTACGGCAGTCCAAAACTTAGTAATACTTGGAAACTTAAAATAAATAGTGAAAAATGTTGCTCCGCATACTAAAAGAAGCACAACAAAAGGAATTTGATAGTCTCCAATAGGAACTCTTGTTAAAATAAATCCTTCCCACCAAGTAGCAAATGGCATAAAGGCATCATTAACTTTTTCATCAATTCCTTTTTCAGCAGATTGCTGAGCAAAATTTAAAAAAGGTATTATTAAAGTGACAATTGAAAGAAGATATTTCTTCATAAGGTTGGAGTTAATTTAGTGTTTTATTGAAAAATTCTTATTAAAAGGCAGCAAGATGCTAAAAAAAATTGGTTTTTTAAAAAATCTGTTGTTAAAATCATAGATTATATTAATCTATATTGTATTCGTTGTTTAATCCTTCAATCTGTTCTGGTCTACCTAAAACAATTATTTTTGAATTTGGTGCTAATTCAAGATCTGCTTCAGGATTTACAATATATTCTCCGTTTTCATCCTTATAACCAATAACTGTACAGCCCGTTTTTCGTCTTAAATCTAAATCTTTAATGGTTCTAGCTTTTTTGGTGTCATACAGTTTTTCGACAGCAATCTCTTCAATATTTATATTTGACTTACCAACAATTGAGAGATTATCAAGAAACTCCATTAAGCCTGGAACCACAACCAATGATGCCATATGATCGCCTCCAATTTTATCGGGTAAGATAACATTATTAGCGCCTGCAAATTTTAATTTTTCATAGGAGGATTCTTGAGATGCACGACTAATAATATTTATGGTTTTATTTATCTGCCTAGTAGAAAGCACCACAAAAAGGTTATCGGCATCACTAGGTAGGGCAGAAATAAAACAAGATGCCCTGTTAACACCTGCTTGCATTAACACACAATCTTCATTGGCATCACCAATAATATAAGGCACATTATCAAGCTGTAGTTTTTCTATAACGTCTCTATCCCTTTCTATAACAACAAACGATCTTTTATGAGCCGCTAATTTTCTTGCTGCTTGTTTTCCGTTTCTACCATACCCACAAATAACAATATGGTTTTTAAAACTATCTATCAATTTTTGCATCTTTTTTTGTTTTAAGTCTTCAACATTATTTTTGCTCAAAATATATTCGGTAATAATCGATAAGGCATATCCAACGACTACAATACTTATTAAAATTAAAAAAATTGTAAAGACTTTAGATTGGTTATCAAGCGGAACAACTTCTCCAAAACCAACGGTTGTAATGGTAATTACTGTCATGTAAAGGGCATCAATCCAAGAATAATTCGAAATTAACCGAAATCCAATAATACCAGAAACTAAAACAAGTAGCAATAAAAATATTGCTGTATAAACTTTTTTCTTAAAAAAAAATTAAAAGTGGATTCATAAATCAAAAACCGACGAGCGTTTAGTATGCAACAAATCTTTAATACGCATCCAAAAGGCAATAAATAAGTAAAGTGCAAACCCAAAACCTAATGTTACAAAAGTTAAGTACATAAAAGTTGTTCTAATTATTTTAGCTCTAATACCTAATCTGTCTGCAATACGCTGGCAAACGTAATAGCCACGTTTTTGAAAATACAATAAGATTTTATAAAAAATATTCATCTGTTAATTTATTTTATCAATTTGTCAGATGTAATTTGCCAATATATTTTTTTCAAACACAAACTTTATACTATGGCACATTTCAAACCGCAAATTAACAATTTCCCTTTAATATTGCACTGCCAATAGCACATTGTAAACATTTGTTTTTATTACAATATTCATTTTTAAGTTGAATTAAAGCCTGAGATTGTAAAGCTGTACTGGAAATTGGTTTTAAAGACTCAAATTTTTCTATTATACCGTTCTTTTCTGCAGCAATTTCTTGAACCAATTTTACAATATCATCATCAATTTGTTTTCCTAAATGAAGTGCATAACTAAATTTAATTGGTATGATGGTGTTAATCAGCAACAAATCTATAAATGATTTAGAAATCTGTTTCTTGGAAGATTTTGACACTTTATTAAATGTGTAATGCGATTCCCAAAACAATGAAGTTTCTACCGAAAAAAGATTATAAAAGTCTTTAATTGTTTTTATGTCGATAATTTTTGAAAACAGGTTTTGATTTTTGTTGTACAAACTAGCTAATTGAGATAGTCTAATAGTTGGGAAATTTGGTGGCCTTAATCTGAAAAACTGAATAGGTAATACATTCTGATTTGATAATTTAAATTTTTGTTTTAAAAATTCATATTCACTTACTAATTTCAAATAGTAAGCATCTTGTATGTCGTCTTCTAATAAGCCTGATTGGCCAAAAAATAAAGCTTCCAAAGTTGTTTGATTAGATTGCAGTTTTCTAACTATTGAAAAATCGAAAGAATTAGTAACACTCAAAAAAGCTTCACCATTAACTTTCAAACCAAAATTTTTAAACAGCATTTTAAACAATACAGCTTCCCAATCGTTTTTAGAATCAACCAAAAGTTGCTTTATGTTTTCTGATTTCCTTTCAAGGCGTTCAAAGTACAAACGCTCTAACCAATTATTTACAATAAAATCATCAACCTTTGAAAAGTCTTGCTCACAATTAATCCATTTTTCTGACTTTAAAAAAAGCTTTTCATAATTGTTCAATGCATCTTTAAAAACATAATTCTTCAATTCCAAAGTTGGAATACTAGAATTATCTTTTCTAAACACATTGGTATCATGTTCCCAAACAACATGAAGAATTACATTATCATAATTCGAATCAACTTCATGATTATGCAAAAACCAATCTGATGATTTTACATGCACTTCTACATTACCAGCCCAAAGCTGATTAGCAATTTTAAGTTGCGCATTAAAAAAATCGGGGCCAGAATTTTGATTATAACTACCAAAAGAAACAATTGATATGGTTTCATTATCTGTAGTTTTTAAATTTGATAACTCAAACTTTTTATATCGCCATATATAATGTAAAAAATCTTCTTGCATGGTTCTAAAAATAGTAAAAGAATTTTTATAAAACTAAAACATTACTAGGTATAACTTTTTGCTATAAATACAATAAATGAGTAACTTTAACTAATAAAAAAAACCATGCAACAAAAACTGGCAATCATCTATTCATCAGTTGATGGACAAACCCTAAAAATTTGTAATGCACTTACAAAACAATTAAAAGAACACAACCAACCCGTAGATTTATTCTCTATTGATGATTTTGATGGAAACATAAGTCCTTATAACAAAATAGTTATTGGAGCTAGCATACGTTATGGAGTTCACAACAAAAAAATTATTGAATTTATAAATTCTCATAAAGATGAACTTGAAGCCAAAACTTCTATTTTCTTTTCGGTAAATTTAGTGGCACGTAAAGCAGAAAAAAGTGCTCCAGACACCAACCCTTATGTAGTGAAGTTTTTTAAAACTATTGGCTGGAAACCAACTTATGTTGAAGTGTTTGCTGGAAAAATAGATTATAAAAAATACACGTTTTTTGATAGAATTATGATTCAACTTATTATGTGGATGACACACGGACCAACCAACAGAGACGCCGAAATAGAATACACCAAATGGGATAGAGTGCATGCCTTTGGCGAAAAACTATTAACACTTTAAACCTATGGAACAATTAACCCTTACCACACCTGCATTACTGTTTTCGGCAATTTCGTTAATCATGTTAGCTTATACAAACAGGTTTTTGGCTTATGCTTCGGTTATAAGAGGTTTGCATGATAAATATCTTCAAAAAAAAGAACAAGTATATATTGACCAAATTAAAAACATAAAACAACGCTTGTACCTTACCAGATCCATGCAAATATTTGGTATAACCAGTTTATTACTATGTGTACTAACCATGTTTTTAATTTACATACAACAACAAACCATTGCGGTTTGGGTTTTTGGTTTGGCATTAATTTTATTAATAATTTCTTTAGCTTTATTAATTAAAGAAATTCAAATTTCGGTAAAAGCATTAGAGCATCATATAAGTGATATTGAAAATAATTAAGAGACTCTGTAAGAATTTTAATTAACTTCGTTTATCGTCTGATATAATCAATTAAAACAAATCATATTGGAGTATTGGCATTTATAAAAACAAATGATATATAATAAAAAAATTGTTATTGTATTACCAGCTTACAATGCTGAAAAAACACTAGAAAAAACCTATAATGAAATACCTTTTGAGATAATCGATGATATTATATTAGTCGATGATTTTAGTATTGATAAAACGTTCGAATTAGCAAAAAAAATAGGCATAAATAATATAATTCAACATCAAAAAAACGAGGGGTATGGAGGCAATCAAAAAACATGTTACAACAAAGCATTAGAATTAAATGCAGATATTATATTAATGTTACACCCTGATTATCAATACACTCCTAAGTTAATACATTCTATGTGCTACTTAATTGCAAACGATGCTTATCCAGTTGTTTTAGGTTCTCGTATTTTAGGTCGTGGTGCACTTAAAGGAGGAATGCCAACATATAAATATGTGGCAAATAGATTCCTAACTCTATTTCAAAACATACTAATGCGTCAAAAACTTTCAGAATATCATACTGGTTACAGAGCTTTTTCTTCAAAAGTTTTAAAAGATATTGATTTCAATAAAAACTCTAATGATTTTATTTTTGATAACCAACTCTTAGCTCAAATATGTTTTAAAGGTTATGAAATTGCCGAAATAACTTGTCCAACAAAGTACTTTAAAGATGCTTCTTCAATTAATTTAAAAAGAAGTTGCATTTATGGTTTAGGCGTTCTAAAAACTTCAATTCAATATTTTTTAGCGAAGAAATTTAATATTTCTTCTAAAATATTTAAAAAATGAAAAGTTTAAAAATTAATACTTCTATTGTAATCTTATTATTTATAAATTTTATTTTTTTTTATAAATATTCTTCAAGATATACCGAGTTTGCATTTCATCTATCATCAATTCTATTAATTATTCAATTGCTGATTTTTAAATTTGGCAATAAAATTATTTTAACAAATAGTCTAAAAAAAATAATTTGTTATGTCCTTCTTAGCTTTATAATTTCCATAGTAATCATAAGCTATTTTACAATCCCTATTGAATTATTAAATTCGGATAGGTGGAGTGTTATTTCATCTTTTTTGACAGAGTTTCACAATGGAAATTACCCATATTACGCAAAATCTCATTTGGGCAATTATCCAGGTCCTATGCCAATATATTTCTTAATTGCATTACCATTTCATTTGGTCGGTGAATTAAGTACACTTAGTTGTTTAGGTTATTGCATACTAACAGTCTTTTTAATAAAAAAAAATAAAGCAACTGAAAATATAAATTTCTTGCTTTTTTATATGTTTACGTCGCTTTATTTAATATGGGAAATCACAACAAGAAGTAATTTGTTTACTTTTACTATACTAGTTTTATTAGTTCTAAATGAATTTACAAACCTGAATAATAAGAATACATTAAAGTTTTATGGATTAGCAATATTAACTGGTTTAATGTTATCAACAAGAAGTGTCTATATTTTACCTTACTTAATCTTCTTTTTATCTAGCCTAATTAATAAAGAAATTACTTTTAAAAAATTATTCCTTTTTCTATCAATTGCATTAATAGCATTTATTTCTACTTTTATCCCTTTTATATATTTTTTCTATAGTGATTTTTTTACAATGAATCCTTTTATTATTCAATCCTCATTTTTGATTCCAAAATTCTACACTTTAATTTTTATTTTAATTTCAATATTGTTAGCTTTTTTGGTCAAAAATAAAACTGATAAGTTTTTCTATAGTGGCTTAAGCCTTTTTATTGCAATATTAATTTATGCCATTTATCATTTATTTAATTATGGGTATGAAGCATCATACATTAATAGCAAAATAGATATTTCTTATTTTATTTTCTGCATTCCCTTTTTAATAAAATATTTAATGGATAATAATAAAGATGAAAAAACAATTACTAGCACTATATAAAATTAATTGCTTGTTCTCGCCTACTTCTGAAAATCCTCACGGATCTCTGTTTTTTTTGATAAATTAGTTACTTAAACATGCAACTTCCTTAAACAATCACGTTAAACGAACTCCTTCAACATACAATAAAACTTTTTTCATTACTTTTAACCTTCACCCTATTTCAAAACTTAATGACTGTATCTTGAATTTAAAAAAAATAGTGATATTTCTAGTTGATGATGTGGTAATGGGTGGACACTCAAGCGGAAGTTTTAATTTAAGTGATGATGGAACAGGTATATTTCACGGAAAGGCATCTTTAGAAAACAATGGAGAATTCTCTATGGTACAATATAATTTTAAAACCAAACAAACAGAAGGTTTTACAAAATTTTGCATCAAATTAAAAGGTGATGATAAACCTTATCAATTTAGAATTAAAACTAATACTAATGATGATTATTCTTATGTTGCTCCATCAAACCTCAAACGATTGACAAACAATTATAATTCCTTTTTCAAGTATGTATCCAGTATTTCGCGGCAGAAAATTAACTTCAGAAAACTACTCCGGACAACAAATGGAAATGATTGCCTTTTTAATAGGCAATAAAAAAGCAGAAGCTTTTAAACTTGAAATCGAAAGTATTGAATTAAAATAGACAAATTGCTTCGTCACTTCACTTCTCGCAATGACGATTCATTCTTAATCTATATACCCCATTTTTCGCATCCAGTCGTCATTATACATTTTGGCGACATAACGGCTTCCGTGGTCATGGAAAAGGACCACTACCACATCGTCTTTTGTAAAATGTTCTTTTAATTGAAGTAACCCCTTAATGGCAGCTCCGGCAGAATTACCCAAAAACATGGCTTCTTCTTTTGCTAAACGTTGCGTATAAATGGCAGCATCTTTATCTGTAACCTTAGTAAAACCATCAATCACTGAAAAATCTACATTTTTTGGAAGAATATCTTCACCTATGCCTTCTGTAACATATGGATAAATTTCGTTTTCATCAAAAATACCAGTTTCATGATATTTTTTAAATACAGAACCATAGGTGTCAATTCCCCAAACTTTGATATTAGGATTCTGTTCTTTTAAATATTTTCCCACTCCAGAAATGGTTCCACCTGTACCCACACCTACAACAAAATGCGTTATTTTACCATCGGTTTGTTTCCAAATTTCAGGGCCTGTTGATTCATAATGTGCTAATGAATTACTAGGATTATCGTACTGATTAACATACCATGAATTTGGTGTTTCTTCAGCCAATCTTTTAGATACAGAATAATAAGACCTTGGATCGGATGACTCAACATTATTTGGGCACACTACTACTTGTGCTCCCATTGCACGAAGGACATCCATTTTTTCTTTAGACTGCTTGTCTCCAATAACAAAAATACATTTATAGCCTTTTACAATGGCTGCTAATGCTAAACCCATACCTGTGTTACCAGATGTGCCTTCTATGATTATTCCTCCAGGTTTTAAAAGACCTGCTTTTTCAGCATCTTCAATCATTTTTAAAGCCATTCTATCTTTTGTAGAGTTGCCTGGGTTAAAGGTTTCATATTTTGCTAAAACTAAACAAGGCAAGTCTTTTGTAAGTGTATTTATTTTTACTAAAGGCGTGTTACCTATAGTTTCGAGTATGTTTTTTTTGTAATCCATGAGTTAGTTTGTGATTTTCAAAAATAACAAAAAGCAAATTGTAAATTGTTAAAAGCATGATAAGTTGCGTTAGTGATTATAGTGTCATCCTTTTTTTGATTACAAATAATCGTCATTACGAGGAACAAAGTGACGAAGTAATCTCTATAAATTTAAGAGATTGCCACAGGTAACCAAAAATCACCTTCGCAATGACACAAAAAAAAAGATATAACGAAAAGCACGACCGTGCTTAAAAGCATGGGAATCCCCAAACTATTCAAATCTGATTGCCTTTACTGGCGATATTTTTGTGATAATATATGATGGCACTAGAAGCATGATTAAACAAAGTATGAGCGTACATATATTTAATGCGATTATATACCCAAAATTAATATAAACTGGTGCTTCGCTTACGTAATAGATAGTTGGGTCTAACGGAAATAATTTGAAATATTTTTGAGTAAACAGTAAACCTAAACCTATAAGATTTCCCCAGAACAATCCTAAAAGAATTAAATAAGATGCATTATATAAAAATAGTTTTCTTATACTCCAGTTATTGCTTCCTAAAGCTTTTAAAATTCCTATCATTTGTGTGCGTTCAAGGATTAAAACCAACAAAGCTGTTATCATATTGATGCCTGCTACCAGAATCATAATAGCAATGATGCCATAAATGTTTTTATCAAATATTTTTATCCATTCAAAAATTGAAAAATACTTTTCACTAATAGTTTGAGTATTTAAAGTAGAAGGGGTGTTTTTATAAATTTCAACACCTTTTTGTTGCAATTGCTTGAAGTCATTAATGAATACTTCAAAACTGCCCACTTGGTCATCTTCCCAGTTATTGATGCGTTGTAAATGACGAATATCGCCAATAACGTAAGTTGCGTCAAAATCTTGAAAACCCGAATTATAAATTCCTACAATGTTATAAGTAATGATGTTTGGCAATTTATTAGGGTCATCTTTTGCAAAAATCATTTGAAACGTGTCGCCTACTTTAAATTTTAATCTGTTTGCAATATATTGAGACATTAAAACCTCTTGGTTTCTCTTTTTGGTATAATCAGGCAAACGTCCTTCAACCAGAAAATCTTTAAAATAATCCCAGCTATAATCTGCCCCAACCCCTTTTAAAACCACGCCTTCAAAATCTGTTTCCGTTCTAATAACTCCAAACCTTGTTGCTATTGCTTGAATATGCCTTATACCATCAACCGATTTAAATTCTGGATAAAAATCTTGTTTAGTTGAAATTGGGAAAATGCTTTCTTGAGAATTGTTACTATCAAAATTAGAGATAATAACGTGTCCGTTAAATGCCACTACTTTATCGCGTATTTTTTGTTGCAAACCAATACCAGTTGCAATGGCAATCATCATAACTACAATACCTATAGCAATAGCCGAAATACCAATTTTTATTATTGGTGCCGAAATGCTACTTTTATACGCTTTACTACCAATAATACGTTTAGCTATAAAATACTCGTAATTCAAATTTTATATGATATTTAATATTTTCAAAAATACAGTTTTATTATTTGTTTTAGTAACGATTCCTAATGGAAACTTTACTAATAATGAAATAGGAAAAGAAGTTAACTACAACCAAAAACCAGTTCCAATTGTAGGTGCCAATCAAATTGAAGCTTATTTACCTTTTTTAAAAAATAAAAGAGTTGGTATTGTTGCCAATCAAACCAGTGTTATTTTTAAAGCAAAAAATGAGTTTACTCATCTTGTTGATTCATTATTAACTTTAAAAGTAGATATTAAAACGGTATTTGCTCCAGAACATGGTTTTAGAGGAATAGCTGATGCTGGTGAACACGTAAATGATAGTATTGATGTTAAAACCGGCATTCCAATTTTATCGCTTCATGGTGATAACAGAAAACCAAAACCTGAACAACTTAAAAATATTGATGTCATGATTTTTGACATTCAAGATGTTGGTGTTCGTTTTTACACCTATATTTCTTCGTTGCATTATGTTATGGAAGCTTGTGCTGAAGCAAAAATTCCGTTATTAATTTTAGATAGACCAAACCCAAATGGACAATATGTTGACGGACCAACTTTGGAGATTGAAAATAAAAGTTTTTTAGGCATGCACACCATTCCTTTGGTTCATGGTATGACCATTGCTGAATATGCACAAATGATTAATGGTGAAAAATGGTTGAAAAATGGCGTTACATGTGAGCTAATTATTATTCCTGTTAAAAATTATTCGCATCAAACTGAATATAGTTTACCTATTAAACCTTCTCCAAACCTTCCTAATGACCAGGCTATAAATTTATATCCAAGCATGGGGTTATTTGAAGGCACCAATATTAATGCTGGAAGAGGTACAGATTTTCAGTTTCAACGATATGGCGCTCCTTTTCTAAATAAAAAAGTGTTTAATTTTAGTTATACTCCAAAAGAAAACATTGGAGCAAAAAATCCAAAACACAAAGGAGAAATTTGTTATGGTGAAGATTTAAGTAATGAACCTCATATTCGATATATGACTTTGAAATGGGTTATCAGTGCTTATGAAAATGCAACTGATAAATCTTTAGTATTTAATAAAGCAAATTTTACGAAGCATGCTGGAACTGCTAAATTACAAGAACAGATTGAAGCTGGATTATCAGAAAACGAAATAAAATCTACTTGGAAAGAAGGCATAGATGCTTTTAAAAAAACCAGAGCAAACTATTTAATTTATAACTAATCTTAACGTTACCTACTTTAATGAAAAAGATTATTGCATTTATAATGCTAACATTAAGTTCATTTGGTTTTAGCCAAACAACTGATAAAACAATACAAGTAAAACCAAAAACTGCTAAAAAATTATCCAAAGATTTTATAAAAACCAACCATATTCCTGGAATGTCAATTTCTGTTTCAAAAAAGGGAAAACTAATTTGGTCAAAAGGATTTGGATATGCTAGTTTAAAACATAAAGTTAGAGTAAAACCTAAGAAAACGATTTTTAGAATTGCCAGTATTTCAAAATCAATAACTGGTTTGGCTTTAGCCAAATTAATTGATGATAAATTGATTGATATAGATAAAAGTATTTATTATTATTTGCCCGATTTCCCAAAGAAAACATATGATTTTAATGTGCGTCAACTTGGTGGAAACCTTGCAGGCTTTAGGCATTATAAAGATAATGATGAATATGCTCTCAATAAAAAGATGAGCATTAGTGAAGGATTATCGCTCTTCAAAGATGATGATTTGTTATTTAAACCTGGCACACAATACCATTACAGTTCAATGGGCTATGTATTATTAAGTAAAATTATTGAAAAAACTTCCAACATTCCTTTTAGCAAATTTGTAAATGATTCTATTTTCACTCCTCTAGGCATGAATCATTCATCAACAGATAATTCAGATGTCACGGTTCCATATGAAACTCTGTTTTATAAATACTCATCATTAAAAGGGCCGGTTTTAGCAAAACCTGTTTCAAATGAATATAAAGTAGGTAGTGGTGGTTTTTTATCAACTTCAGAAGATATTGTGAAATTTGGAAATGAAATTATTTACCCTAAAATTGTATCAAAAAAAGCCTTATCTGAAATAATTACTTCGCAACGTTTAAAATCAGAAAATAAAACTGGTTATGGCATTGGATTCTCTGTTGGTCATTCTCAAAAAGGAACACCTAAATATTATCATACTGGCGGTGGCGTTGGTGCTTCTACAATCTTATTGATTTACCCAGATGAAGAATTGGTCATTACAGTTTTAACCAATTTAACAGGTGTAAATATGGTTGAATTTGGCAATCAATTAGAGTCATTCTTTATTGATTAATAATAGTAGGTCTTTTATATTTTTGAAAAGGCTGTTTTAATAAGTTATCAATTTGTCCGTTTTCAATTTCATCAGGAAATACATCAACACCAAAAACCAGTTTTTCTCTATCTAAATACATGTAGGTTCCTAGTAATCTGTCCCAAATAGAAAAAATATTTCCATAATTGGAATCGGTATAGGGCAATACGTAATGATGGTGTATTTTGTGCATATCGGGAGACACCAATACATAGCTTAAAACCGCATCCACCTTTTTAGGCAATTTAATATTGGCATGAGTGAATTGTGTAGCCACCAATGATAACGATTGATATAACATAACTATTCCCATTGGGGCGCCAATAACAAAGACGCCAAAAAGTGTAAAGACAAACCTGATAACACTTTCTAAAGGATGATGCCTGTTGGCCGTTGTGGTATCAACATGGTGGTCTGTATGATGCACCAAATGCACCATCCATAAAGGTTTCACTTTATGCTCAACAAAATGAGGCAGATAGGCCCCAAAAAAGTCCATTAACAAAACCCCGGAAACGATGTAAACTGCAAGAGATGTTTGTGGCAACCAATTAAGAATACCAAAATTATTGGCCATGACCCAATCGGCCGACTTGAGCAATAAAAAAGCCAAAGCAAAATTGATAACGATAGTCGTTACGGTAAAAAACAAATTAGGAATGGCATGTTTCCATTTCCTGTATTTAAATTTAAATAACGGAACCGCGCTTTCCAATAACCAGAAAAAGGTTAGGCCCCCTACCAAAAAGATACTTCGGTGGGATGAAGGAATGCTTTTGAAGTAGTTAAGAAGTTCCTCCATTTTAAATAGCTTTTAAGAATGTTATTACCTTTAATTTATCTTTTTCGCTTAATTTTTTATCATAAAATATTGCTTGGGTTTCATCTTCCATTTTTTTACAAGTCAAATATTTTAAGAAATAAAAAAAACTTTTATTAATGGAACTTAAGCTCTCTTCTTTAATCTTATCCAATAGCTTATTTGCTTTTTTGGTATTATTTAAAATTATAGCTTCTTGAATTTCATACATTTCAATCTTTTGTTCAAATTCATCCTTATTTTCTATATCGCTCTTTTTTAAGAGTTTTTGGGAATCACTAAAATAATCTTTTGATACATTCAAAATATCCATTCTAACATCTTCGTTAAAATAAATACTGAAATCGTTATATCTTGAAGCCAATTGAAACGCTGTTGCAAAATTTGGGTTCTTATAATAATTAATTAAATTTTGCTTAAAAAGACTTGTACTAATAGAATATTTGGTAAGTAAATTTAAAACTTGATCTTTAGATTTATAACTCATTTCTTTATATAAAACCTTGCCATTTCCATCCATTAAAAAAATAAAAGGAATACCTCTTACACCATAGTTTGAAGCAAGACTTTTATTTGAATCAATGTCAATTTTAACAGGCACAAAATTCTGCATCAGCAATTTGACTTCATCTTTACTCCAAGATTCAAAATCCATTCTTTTACAAGGTCCACACCATGTTGCCCAAAAATCAACCAACAAAAGTTTATCTGTCGCTAAGGCTATCTTTTGAGCTTCTTCAAAGGATGTTATCCAATTATCCGCATTTATATTTTGAAAAGCTAACAATACAGCTACTAAAACAAATGATATTTTTTTCATCCTTAAAATTTAGGTAAGAAAGATACTATATTTTTTTAAAAATATTTTATTTTATACATTTTTTCATCTCCTCAACAATGTTAAAAGCCGCAGGACAAATAGCTACATTTTTCAACGTAAGATGTGATATTTGTTGAAACCTCTTGCGGTCGGTGTGCGGAAACTCACTACATGCCTTAGGCCTTACATCATAAATGGAACAATAATTATCTTCTCCCAAAAACGTACAAGGCAGGTTTTGCAGTACATAATCATTGTCTTCATCAATACGCAAATACTGATTTATAAATTGTTGTGGTTTTAATTTAAAGTGTTTTGAAATGCGCTCTATATCCTTATCTGTAAAAAGTGGTCCCGTGGTTTTACAACAATTAGCACATTGCAAGCAATCTGTACGTTCAAATTCCTGTTCATGCAGATCCTGCATGATATAATCTAAATTTTTTGGTGGTTTCTTTTTTAGCCTGTCAAAGAACTTCTTGTTTTCGTTATGCTTATCTTTGGCGAGCTTTGGAAGATTTTTTATAAAGTCTTGCATGCTGTAAAAATAACTAAAGTTCTCGATACATTTTCTATAAATCAAAATCATTCGAACAGACAACTAACTATATGAAAGATTTATTTGGTCAAGCATTATTGGATTATCAAAAAGGACTATTTACTGAGGATATTATCACCTCAACCAGTATTTCGGACGAAGATATATTGCCCGTTTCCTATCTATTTAGAACGTTTAAAGATATGCCCAAATTAGAGCAAAAGGCTTTAAGACTGGCAAAAGGGTCAGTTTTGGATGTGGGTTGTGGCGCCGGTAGCCATAGTTTGTATTTACAGAATAAGGGGTTTCAGGTTAAAGCCATCGATATCTCAAAAAATGCCATTGAGGTTTGTAAGCTCAGAGGTGTTAAACAGGCTGAAGTCAAGTCGCTTTTAAATGAAACCGAAACTTTTAACACAATCTTACTGATGATGAATGGTACCGGTGTGTTTCAAAAGTTGTCTAAACTTTCAAAATACTTAAATCATTTAAAATCATTGTTGAAACCAAACGGACAGATTTTAATGGATTCCTCAGATATTAAATATATGTATGAAGATGAGGATGGTGGTTTTTGGATGGATGCCCACTCCAATTACTATGGAGAGCTCGATTATTATTTAAGCTATAAAGGAGAACAAGAGGATCCTATGAAATGGCTATACTTAGATTTTGACACCCTAAAATTAGCGTGCGAAACTGTCGGTTTACAATGCGATTTGGTTTTGGAAGGAGAACATTTTGATTATCTGGCTAGGCTATCTTAGTCCATTACCGGTTCTCCCCCAACAAAAGATTTGACCACTTTTATATTGGGGATATCGGCCAAATGTGCCTCCATGATATTGTTATCAAGGATAATAAAATCGGCAAATTTACCAGCTTCAATACTACCTTTCTCGTCCTCTTCAAAATTGGAATGTGCAGCCCATATAGTCATACCCTTCAAGGTTTCTTCCCTGCTCAATGCATTCTCCTTTTGAAAGCCGCCTTCGGGGAATTGCTTTAAATCCTGTCTTGCCACAGCCGCATAGAACGTTAAAAACGGACTCACCTGCTCCACAGGAAAATCGGTTCCTAAAGCAACTTTACCGTAATTATTCAACAAATCTTTATAGGCATACGCTCCTTTAATGCGCTCGTGTCCTAAACGGTCTTCGGCCCAATACATATCACTGGTAGCATGTGTGGGTTGCACTGACGGAATGATGCCATCAAACAAATCAAAATCTTCTGGAGAAATAACTTGTGCATGTTCAATTTTCCATCGTCTGTCTTTTTTACCTGCCAACACATTTTTATATATATTTAAAACCGTATGGTTTGCAGAATCCCCTATGGCATGGGTATTCATCTGGAATTCTGAATTGGCAATACGCTTGGCATAGTTTCCAAAAGTCTCCAAATTGGTTAATAATAACCCAAAATGATTTGGCTGGTCGCTGTAAGGTGCTCTCAATAAGGCCCCTCTTGATCCCAAGGCGCCATCGGCATAAAATTTAAAAGACCTTACATTAAGTTTCTCTGTTTTAACAATACCCTTGTTTAAATAATAATCTACATTTTCGGGCGTACCGGAAGCCATGGCATATACTCTAATTTTTAAAGCTCCTGATTGTTGCAAACTATCAATGATTTCAATTGCACTTCTGTCCAATCCGGCATCATTTACTGTTGTCAAACCATTTTCAAAACATATTTTTTGTGCTTTCATTAAAGCTTTTACAGTGTCTTCCAATGTTGGCTCAGGCCAAAAATCCATCACTAAACTCTCTGCATTATCAATTAAAACCCCTGTTAATGCTCCATTTTTAGTCACTACTTCCCCTCCATCAATTTTACTGTCTATGGTTACTTTCCCTAAATCTAAAGCGGCTTGGTTGCATAAAACGGCATGACCATCAATACGTGTTAAAATAATTGGTTTTTCTGGAAATAATTTATTGAGCAAATTATTATCAGGGAATTCTTTATTTTCCCAATCATTTTGATCCCAACCTCTTCCAACTATATATTTCTTTGTTGGATTTGCATTTGAAAAATCAACAACTCTATTAACTACCTCATCAAAACTTGAGGTCCCAACTAAATCTACTTGTTGTGAATTAAACCCTAAGCTTAAAAAATGACAATGGGCATCGATGAATCCGGGCACAATGGTTTTACCTTTTGCGTCAATAATTTCTTCTGAAGTATATTTTTTTTGAATATCCTCAAACGTACCTACTCCAACAAATTTTCCGCTTTTTATAGCAAATGCTTCAGCTTCTTCAAAATTTGAATTAACAGTATAGACCTTGGCATTTATTATAATTGAGTCTACTTGAATTTTCTTTTGACAAGAAACTATTGCCGTTACCAATAGCAATAAAATTATCTTTTTCATTTTGATTGTTTTCAGGATCAAGTAAAAATACAAAAAGCGTTCAAAAAGGAACGCTTTTTATGGTGTTTTGAAAAAAGAACATGTTAAAAATCAAACTTATAAGTGGCTCCTGCTAAAAACTGTATGCTTTGTACTGGAAAATTTTGCCAACGTTGATAACCTTCATTTCCTAGATTATTAGCTTTAGCAAATAACGAAAGTTGCTCGTTCACATGATAACCCAAATGAACATTGGCATCAAAATAACTATCTAAAACAACTGTAAATGGTGTAGTTGTTGAACCATCATTTAAAAAGAATTGGTCTTTTCTTTCTCCAATATAAAATAAATTAGCACCTGCAAACCATTGTTTACTTATTTGATAATCTAAAAATAAAGAGCCTTTTACATCTGGTAAATTCCAAGCTTCTGCCTGACCATCGGTAGAGTAACTAAAATATTCTGCTTTTATTCCTAATTTGAAATTTCTATTAACATCTACATTTATTTCTCCTGCAAGACTAAAAGTATCAACATCATCATACACAATTCCGAAGGAGTTTCCATAAGAATAGTTTTGAGAGGTTGCTGTAATATCATTATTTATAAAAAGTGCTTTATTTCTATCAGCTAAATAATGTCCGCTAATATTATAACTCATATTACTTGACACTTTTCCCTTTAATCCAATTGAAGCGTTATATAACTGATCGGTTGGCATGATGTATAATGTTGGTGACACAAACGAATTATCAGAAGCAAAATCATGATATGAGTTTTGAATTAAACCTCCTTGTATTCCGCCGTAAGCTATTAAAATATCATTTACCAGTCTATAAGAAGCCGTAACATTTGGGTAAATATAAAATTTACTTTCACTGGCTTCAGTATCTTTTAAATAAAAGGCAGAAATACCTAAATTAACCGTTAAATCATCTTGTTTTAATTCGTAAGTTGGTGAAACTCCAATTTGAAAATTACCATACTTCAACTCTTCATCGGTATAATAATTTCTATCAAAAGAACCTCCCAAATAATCAAACACAATATCTGTTGAAATCTCTTCTCTATCAATTGGTATATCTATTGATGATTTAACAATAAACCTGTTTTCTCCTGACCCTTGATTATCGCCAAATCGCCTGAACAAGAAACTTCCTGAATTGATATACGTGTTTTCAAAAGTGACATCACTACCAAAATGCACTCCAAAAAATGAATGACCTCCTTTGATATTGTTAGCTTCAGCATCATCAACCATTGCTAGTGGCAAACCGTACCAATTATACCTTTGTTGTTGAAAACCTGCTTCTACATTCCAAGATAAATCTCTTAGTCTAGTTGCATAATTCACATTAATTTTTGAGTCTGAAAAATTATCATCTAAAAGCAAGTCTTGAATGCCTCCTTGAGAAGAATGATGGCTTACATAACCACCAATACTTTCTGTTCTGCTAATGGCATGATTTAAGTACACTTCGCCTAAAACTGTTGTATAAGTTCCAACACCCAAAGTAGCATAGTTATCATATAGTTTAACAGGTTTTGCTTTGTCTACAACAGCGGCTTTCCCTTTAGCCGGTGTAAAAGTAGAGGCTACCGGAAAGGAGAAAATATTATATTTTATTTCTTTTTTTGTTGCAGTTTCTTCATCATCAATTGATGGTGTTTCTTTTACTTTAAAAGCATCTGCAATTGTTGGCGTGTAAGGTTTCACTACATTAATAACACCTGTACTTAAGGTATCTTTTTCCTGAGAAAATACTATTGAAGTACTTAATGTGATAACGGCTAATATGATTTTATTTATGTGCTTTCGCATAATATCTATTGATGATTTATTATTGATGATTTACAATATAAAGGTCTCGACTGCGCTCGACCTGACATTCAACTTTATAACTCTTTAACTTTATAACTTTATCCCAAAATTAATCTTCGGTTTTAATAGATGAATTGGTTTTAGCTTCTTCAGATTTTATAATAGTTAATTCTGCTTTAGCTTCAGAAACAAGGTCATCAAATTCCTTAAAGTTTTCAATAACACTTTCTAAAATATAGGTTGCTTGGTAAGCATCATTAAGCGCATAAAAATTCTTAGCCATTAGCACCAATCCTTTCGCACTGTAATATTTATATCCTGAAAAATCTTTAGCCAATCTTTGAATTGTGGTATTTGAGGCTTCATACTTGCCTTCTTTATTTTTAAAGTAGGCATTAAAATACAAAGCTTCCGCTGCAGTTTCTCCAGTTGCTACGTTTTCAACTTTAGCATAATTGGTTTTTGCCTTGGCCTCGTCACCTGTTTTCATAGCTGAACGGGCTATTATGATATGAGCATCAGCTTCAATTTTAGTATCGATTTTAGAATTAGACAATACCTTTTCTGCGTACGAAACTGCTTCTTTATATTTTTCTAATTGATAATTGGCTTTCATTAAATTAGATTGAGCAAATATGACATTCTGTGGAAAATTAGCTTCTTCTTCCAATCTATGCAATAATGGCATTGCCAGATTATAGTTTTTGGCTTCTAAATAAAACTGTGATAAATGCAATAAAGCTTCTTCAGTAAATTCATTTTGTGATGCATCAACTACATATTTATAATGTGGTGCTGCATTAGAAGCTAAATCTTTTTTATAATACAATTGAGCCACATAAAAATGAGCTTGCAATGCGTGTAATCCATTTGAAAATTTATTGATATACCCATTAAATTGAGCAATGGCTTTATCGATATTATTATCTAAATATTGTTTTTCAGCAGCTTCATAAGTCGCATTATCCAAATCGGAATCAGACACTTCTACATAATCAAGTGTTCTTACCCAAGATGCATACTCATCTACTTTACCTAAATCAATGTAAATTAAACGCGCAGTTGAAACAGCTTGAACCGCTTCTGGCGTATTTGGATAATCTGAAGCAACTTTTTTGAACTTAGTTAAAGCTTGATCATTTTTACTTGAATTATAATACACTAGTCCTTGACGTAATAATGATTTTGGCACAAACGAACTCATTTTATATTCAGTATTCAACCGATTATACATTTGCATTGCTTTCTCAGTTTCATTTGCTTTTACGTATGAATTTCCTAATTCATACATGGCATCATCACGCAATTTTGACTTAGGATAATCTGAAATAAACTGTTCTAATTCAGAGATTTTTTTGGAAGCTTGCCCAATATAACCAGCACTAATGGCTTTTTGAAAAAAGGCATAATCAGAATCAACTTCACTTAATTTATTAGCGTTATTGTAAGCTTTAATAGCATTGTTATAGTCACTACTTACAAAGTAAGCATCTCCTAAACGTAAATATGCATCATTCAATCTTACTTTATCCTCCTTTTTATTAGAAGTAAACTGATTGAAATAACGAGTAGCTGGTTCATAGTTTTTAAGTTTGAAATAGGTATAACCCAAATTGTAATCAATATTTTCAAACTCTGGCGTTGATTTTGAAATAGCTTGTTGCTCAAACTGCTTGAAACCTATTAAAGCATCTTCATAATTAGCCAAATTATAGTCCGTTTCTGCTTTCCAAAAAGTTGTTCTGGCAGTATACTTATCATCTCTTGGCTCTTTTAAAGATTGACTAAAAAGTGTTCCTGCTTCAAGAAATTGATTTTCATTATAAAGTTCAATACCTCTGTAAAATGCTACTTTTTGATACGCTACTTTATTTTCAAAACTTTTTTTACCTTCAAGTAATTTTAGAGCTTCTTTATAATTTTTTGAAGTAATATATGAGTCAATTAAAAGAGTTTCTAGTTCTTCTTTATAACTTGATTTTGGATATTTTTCTAAATAACTAGCTAAAACTTGAGGTGCAGATTGATACGGATTTCCTATTTCGTAACTAATCTTAGCATAATTTAACCAGGCATCTTCTTGAATTTTTAAATCGTAACTCATTTGAGATGCATTTCTAAAAGCGTTTAAAGCTTCCTGTTTTTTGTTGAGATTGATGTAGCTTTCGCCTAAATGATAATAAGCGTTTTGAGCCGTTGCATCATTACCCCCAATTATTTTATTGAATTCCGAAACGGCATTTTCATAATCTTTTTGCTTATAATGAGCATAACCTAACTGGTAAAAATCTGTATTATTCCATTTACCATTTTTACCTTTATAAGCATTTAAATACGGAATTGCTTCATCGTATTTTTCTAAATTAAAATAGCTTTCACCTATAATTTTTGAAAGCTCTGAAACTTCAGTTGCATCGCTTGTTACAAGTCTTTCCTTTGCCAATTCAATAGCTTTTTCAAAATTTCCTAATTTGAAATTTAAATCAGCTTGATAATAAGATAGTTTCTCTCTGTATTTTTCTTGGTCACTTACTTGCTCAAAATATTCATTTGCTTTATTATAATCATCTCCTTCATAAGCCATAAAACCAATATAATATTTGGCTTGCGAACCATATTCTTTTGAGTTTTCAACTTTACTTAAATATTTCTTTGCTTCTTTATATTGCTTTGATGCAAAAGCAGAATAGCCATTATTAAAATTGAATTTTTCGGTTTCTTTGCTAGATAAAGCATCTTCATTTACTTTATCATACCATTTTCTGGCATAAGCATATTTTGAGTTTTCAAAGTAATAATCGGCTACATCTACAAAAGCAGTGTTGCGCTTTGTGCTTGTTGGATATTTCTTTACAAAATCTTCAACCAATTTGTCGGCATTTTGCTGATTCAATCTCACAGCACAATTGGCAATATAATAAGCACAATCAGATTGCAAAACTTCTTCTTTTGCTGTTTTTTGAATAGCACCAAACATCGATTGAGAGGCTAAATATTGTTGATTATTGTATAGTGATAATGCTTTTTGATAATCTACTAAATCGTTGGTGTAAGCTGCAGATTGTTGGGCTCTTAAGTGGAAGCTAAAACTTATGGCAATCCAAAAGAAAACTAGTTTTTTCAGAGTCATTAAAATTTAAGGTTTTAATTTAAAAATCAAAGATAATTTAATCTAAATCTTATAACGCAACAATCGTGCTATAATTATAAACCGAGTTATTAAAATTAAATTTTAAGTAAATTTGACTTCTTTATAGACTAATTTTCACTCCTTTATTATGACCTTTGACTTTTGATATTTTAGTAATACCTTTACAGTTCTTAAATATTTTTTGAATCTTATGTCTAATCCTATTTTACAGTTAAAAGACGCTTCTATTTCTCAAGGCGACAATCTTGTCCTATCTAATGTGAACGTTGAAATCAATAAAGGTGAATTTGTTTATTTGATAGGAAAAACAGGGTCAGGAAAAAGTAGTTTTATGAAAATTCTCTACGGAGATTTAATTTTAACTGAAGGTGAAGGACATATTGTAGGGCATAATTTAAAAGACCTGAAAGATAAAGATATTCCTTTTTTAAGACGAAAATTAGGCATTGTTTTTCAAGATTTTAAATTACTTACAGACAGAACTATAAATGACAATTTATTGTTTGTTTTAAAAGCTACTGGCTGGAAAGATAAAACAGAGATGAATACCAGAGTTGAGGAAGTTTTAAATAAAGTAGGCATGAAAACCAAAGGATTTAAATATCCTCATGAACTTTCTGGTGGTGAACAGCAACGTGTTGCTATTGCCAGAGCTTTACTTAATAACCCAGAACTTATTTTGGCAGATGAACCTACCGGAAACTTGGATCCACAAACAAGTGTTGAAGTCATGGAAGTTTTACAAGACATAAATAAAAATGGTAACACCATTTTAATGGCTACACACGATTATGCTTTGCTTTTAAAATACCCAAGCAAGACACTTAAATGTGACGAAAACCAGGTTTTTGAAGTCGTGCAGAGACGAAATTAATTATGCTATCAATTCTAATTCCTGTCTATAATTATAATGCTCATCCTCTAGTTAAGGAACTTTATAAGCAAGCATTAAATTGCAATGTTTTATTTGAAATATTAGTTTATGATGATGCCTCAAAATCTAGCTTCAACATAGAAAATGAAAAAATCAATTTATTGAAAAATTGTACATTTTTGTCCAATGAAAAAAATTTAGGTTTTAGCAGTAACAGAAATCGTTTAGTGTCAAAATCAAAATATAAAAACTTATTGTTTTTAGATGGTGATTCTATTGTTATTGATGCAAACTATATTCAAAAATATATAAAGTCAATATCTGAAAACATAGATGTTATATATGGAGGAAGAATTCATCCAAATTCTGTTACAGATACAAATAAAAGGTTACGTTGGAAATATGGCAAGTTCATAGAAGACAAAATAGCAAATGTCCGATCTAAGAAAAAGTATATTTGTTTAATGTTTAATAACACCCTTATTAAAAAAAAAGCTTTCAATCTCATTAAGTTCGACCCAATCACAAATAAATACGGTCATGATGATACTTTATTTGCGTACAAAGCAAGCTTATTAAATTTGAAAGTAGATCACATTGACAATGCTGTAATGCATGGAGATATTGACACTAATGAGTTCTTTTTAAAAAAAACTGAAACTGCATTAGAAAATATTTTTCTCTTATACAACACTCATAAAATTTCTCATAAATTTGTAAGGCTTCTATTACTTTATAATGTTATTGAAGTTTTAAAACTAAAGGGATTTGTAGCCTTTTTATTTGAAATAATAAAACAGATTCTAAGGAGTCAACTATTATCTAAAAATCCATCTTTAGTTTTATTTAAAATATATAAAATAGGGTATCTCTGTACTTTAAAAACACCTAATTAAGAGATTTAAACAAAGTATCCCAACGTTTCATTATTTTATTTAAATCATATGTTTCAATACTTTTCCTGGCATTCTCCCCCATTAAACCTCTCAATTTCGCATCTCCAATAAGTAGATTTACTTTTTCTACAAAAGCATCAATATCATTTTCTTTCACAAGAAACCCATTTTTCCCATTTTCAATAATGGTTTTTGTTCCTGAAGTTCCATCAAAAGCCACGACAGGTTTACCAAAGGCCATTGCTTCTATTAAAACCAAACCAAAAGATTCTGACTCAGATGTTGATAAAAGCATTGATGCTTCAGAAAATATTTTAGATATATCCTTTACAGGATTGTAAAATTTAATATTGCTTTCTAATTTTTTGTCTAAAACTATTTTTTCTAATGATAGATTTTCATCCTTAGAGCCATAAATTTTAAGAATCCAATCAGGATGTTTTTCAACAACTTTTTTCCAAATTTTAATTAATTTGTCATACCTTTTTTCATAGGAATGACGCCCAACAGCAACAGCAATTTTAGTATCTCTGACATTTCCTAGTTTTTGTGGACTAAACCACAATGGGTTTGGCAATACTTTAATATTTTTAATGTTCCAATCATTTTTTTCCTCTTCATTTAAAACGACAAAATAATTATAGGAATCACTATTTATTCTCAAAAATAAATTAGAAATAATCAATTTGACCTTCTCCAATATCGTTGCAACGCTAATGTTTCTACTACAATGTCTTTCATAAATTAGAGGAATCTTATTCTTTATTAGATAAGGTATCAAAGAACCCTTTAAGCCATTATCACAATTAATAATAATATCTGGATTAACTTTTTTTATGCATGATCTAATTTGCGTTTTATAGGTTGATATTGATTTAGACTTAACAGCATAAAAAATTATTCTTGAATCAAAATCAAAGAAAAAATCATCTTTAATTTGATTAGAATTAATTACAGCTATCTTGTAATGATACTTCTCAATGAGATAATTTAATTTAACAGAAAGTATCCTAGCTACACCACCTGACCCTTGTAAATTAGTTGTTATGTATAATAGTTGCTTCAAAAAATTAATTGTATTTCATTAATTCCAACCATTGCATCCCAATAGTTTCTAAAGAAAATTTTTCCGCACTTTCTTTAGCATTCTTTTTGCATATTGAATATAAATCTTTATCTGTTAACATCGTATTCATAGCATTAGTAAAAGCTTCAAAATTTTGATCTTCAATTAGGAGACCATTTATTTTATGTTGAATAATTTCGCTTGGTCCTGTTGGACAATCAAATGAAACAATTGGAGTTCCACAAGCTAAAGCTTCTAATAATACCATTGGCATGCCTTCATATGAACTAGATAACACATAAAACTTTGCACTTTTAATATATTTATAAGGGTTATTTTTATATCCTAAAAAATGTACTTTTTTAGCCACTCCTCTTTCTTTGGTTAGTTTTATAAATTCTTGTTTTTTACTACCATCTCCCAAAATAACTAATTCAATATTATTTTGAGGAAGAATAGATTTTGAATAAGCTTTAATAAGCTTATCAAATTGTTTAACATCAGTATCAAATTGACCAACACCTATTATGAATTCAAAATCCAAAGAAATTTTTTCAGTTGCCTTTTTCTTGACTTCGATTAAGTCAATAGGATTATAAATTGTTATCACATTTTTTAAATCATGTTTTGCTTCTATCATTCTTTGCATTTCCTTTGTAATAGAAACTATACTATAACTTAATCCATAAATTAATTTTGTTAACGGTGTATAATTAGGCATATAATAATATAATTGTGAACTATGCACTGTATAAATGGTTTTTGCTTTATATATCCATTTATTAATTAGCAATTCTTGTATTATATTTATCCTAAAGCGAAAATCTATAATAAAATCAAATTGATGTTTTTTTATATAATTATTTAAATAATAAAAACGTTTAATTTTATTAAAAATAGTATTGGATTGGCTTTTATATTTCCCAAGATTAAATACAGTTCCAGAAAAGTTATATCCCAAATCATCATGAAATATAATAATGTGCACTTCAAGCCCTTTATCATGAAAAAAATTAGATAAATTTGCCATGACTCTTTCACTGCCACCTGTATTTAATCTAAATCCTACTAAAGCAATCTTTTTATTTATCATTTTTTTTTCAACATGGCACTTACCAAAAATAAGTGATTAATTTTTCTATTTTACCTCTATTTCAATTAAATTTTAATAATATTAAGTAAATTTAAATAGTTTTTATCTCATCAATATGATAGACTTATCGGTTCATCTAATTACATACAATAACGAAAAGTATATTGAGGATACTCTACAATCCATTCTCAAACAAAAAGTTGATTTTAATTATGAAATTGTAGTTGGAGATGACTGTTCTACAGATGATACGTTAAAAATTGTTAACACCTATCAATCAAGGTTCCCACATCTTTTCAAAGTTGAAAAAAACAAACAAAAGCTTGGGATTTTGGGGAACTTTAAAGCGACCCTTGAAAGATGTCAAGGTGAATTCATTTTCGATATTGCAGGCGATGATCTGCTAAAAAAAGAAAATTCTTTACAAAAAATGGTAGATGTTTTAAAAAGCGATGCTAGCCTTGGTTTTGTTGATAGCGGTGTTGATTTTCTATATGAAAAAAATAACATTATAAAACCTTTTAAAAATAAAGAGGTCATTCAAGCTAACAAAGAGGAATACAAAAAACATCTGTTTCTAGGAAAATTAACACCAATTGGCATTTGTTTTAGCAAAAAACATCTAAATAAATTTGTTGATTTTGACACCTACTTAAATATGAATCTTACTATTGAAGATTACCCTATTCTTGTAGATTTAGCAATGAATACAAATTTCACAACTATAAATGAATCATTGCATATATATAGAGTTCATGATTATTCTTACTCACATATAAAAAGTTTTGAAAGTCATTTTTTTTTAAAAAATCAAATGAAAAATTTGTTTGACTTTTTTAATAAAAAGTACAATTATGATTCTAGTATTAATGAAAAATTTAATAATGATTACTATAAAGAATTATTGTTTTTAGCAGGTTATTTTGAAAAAAAAGAAATTGGTGTAGAATCTTTTAAAAAATTAAAATCGAAAAGTATAAAAGATTATATTCATTTTGCTGCTAGTCAAAATAAACTAATAAGAAATTTAGTCTCAATACTTTAGCATCATTTTTTTTCACTGGTAAATTTTTTATAACTCCTTATATAATCTTTTTCGTTATAAACATCTGAAGCTAATACTAAACAAACTGCGCCAGATGAAAAATTCTCTAATTCACGCCAAATTCCAGGTGTAATTAATAATCCTTTTGAAGGATTGTTAAGTGTTATTCTGTTTTCATCAATTCCGTCTTTTACAATAACATCAAAGCTACCGCTAAGGGCTATTAAAAATTGGCTAAGTGTTTTATGAGCATGACCTCCTCTTTTTGAACCACTTGGAACATCAAACAAATAGTAAACACGTTGCATTTTAAATGGAATGACATCGTTCTCAATAACTGCAAGGTTGCCTCGAGGATCTTTAATCTTTGGTATATCTAGAATTTTTAAATTATGAATGCTTGCTCTCATCAATAGTTTTATCTTTTTTAAAAATGTATTGAACTAAAAATATAATCATTATTAAATATACTACATATCTTAAAAAATGCGCAAAAACGATGCCTTCAACACCCATTCTTGAAACAAAAAAAACACCAAAAACATATAGTAAAACATAAGAAGCGATTTCTGTTATTATAAAAATTTTCCATGCCTTTTGCGCTATAAATTGATAAGCCATTATGACGGCAACAATCTTAACCAAATCACCTATTAATTGCCATTTAAACAAGTTTTGCATGGGTATAAATTCTTTACTGTATAGAATTTGTATAATTAATTCTCTAAACACATAAATCCCAATAAACATAATAACAAAAATTGGGATAATTATTTTATAAATGTTCAAAAGTTCCTTTTTAAATTCATTTATATTATTCATTTTTGAATATTTCGGTAAAATATACAATGAATAGACTCCTGTCATAAAAGACAAATAATAATTTGAAAGACTTAACATAGAAGTCCAATAACCCGCCTCTTGTATGGATAGTTTATTGATCAAATAATTTCTTAATTGAATTTCAACAATATTATTTAGAACAACTGCAGCAAAAGACATGACAATAAATGCAACTAGTTTATTTCTAAAAAATTTATGGAATCTTATTTTCAAACCATAAAACAAATACATTTCATTTCTTGCAAAAACCAGTAAAGACAATATTTGAGCAATTGGAGTTAAAATAACGGCTAATAATGTACCTGATAAATCATAGTTTGTAACCATAAAAAAGATAAGCACAGTAACTAACGCATATGCTGTAAAGGAAACAAGAGTGGCCTTTTTATAATTTAACTGACCATTAATAATTGCAAAGCATAAATTGAACAATGCTGTAAAAGGCAAAGTAAAAGCAAGAACAACAAACAAGTAATTATATTCTGGTGTCTTAAATAAGTAGTTGCTCCAATAGGTTGATCCAAAAAATAAGATCAAGAAAATAATACTACTCCCAATTAAACTATATGCCAATGAGCTTTCGTAAAGCTTTTTTAACTCATTAGGTTTAGATTCAAATTCAGATTGATATTTTAAAACACCTTGATCTATCCCTAAAGTTGAAGAAAGACTAAACAAATTCAAGGCATTTCTTAAATTTCCAACTAAAGCCATACCATTTGGCCCTAAATAAACTGCTATTAATTTTTGTGAAACAAAACCTAAAAAAGCCCTCAAAATTACTCCAGCAGAATTTACTGAAAACAATTTTACTAAAAAAAAATCTTTATTTTTTTTTATCGGTTCCACTTAAAGAGATTTACTATAGAAACTATTTTTGAAATTTCATTTTTAGTTAATCCCAAATATAAAGGCAAACTCAAAACTTCATTATGAATTATTTCAGTAACAGGTAATTTGCAGTCTTTAAACTCTTTATAAGCCATTTGCTTATGAATTGGTATAGGATAATGAATTAAAGTTTCTACTCCATTATTATATAAATACTTTTTTAACTCATCTCGCCTCTTACTTCTTATAACAAATTGATGAAATACATGTTGCTTAATATTGTTAAATGATGGTAATATAATATCTTTTGAAGTTATATTCTCTATATAATATTGAGCAATTTCCCTTCTTTTTTGGTTAAGTGCATCGAGATGTTTTAGTTTTATTCTTAAAAAAGTTGCTTGTAGTTCATCTAATCTAGAATTGTAACCTTTTAGCTCATTACTATAAGTAGAAACTCTTCCGTAATTTCTTAACTTAAAAATAATCTCTGCCAACTCTTCATTATTGGTAGTTATGGCTCCAGCATCACCTAAAGCTCCCAAATTTTTTGTTGGGTAAAAACTAAAAGCTGCTGCATCTGACAAATTTCCTGATTTCCTTGAGTCTGTAAATTGAGCTCCATGTGCTTGGGCTGCATCTTCTATTAATAATAAATTATTTTGCTTACAAATCCTTTCCAATCCTTGTACATTATATAACTGACCATATAAATGAACTCCTAAAACGGCTTTAGTTTTTGATGTTATTGCTTGCTCAATTTTTGAAACATCAATATTATAAGTGCTTAAATCTGGCTCAACCAAAATAGGTTTTAATCCTGAATTACTAATGGCTAAAACAGAAGCTATATAAGTATTAGCCGGCACAATAACTTCGTCTCCTTCTTTAAGTTTTCCTAAAACTTTGTACCCTTCAAAAATTAAATGAAGTGCATCAAGCCCATTACCAGTTCCTATACAATATTTTGTGTCACAATATGAATAAAATTCTTCTTCAAACTTTAAAACTCCATCACCTAAAATGTAATTACCTGAATTTAAAAAACTGTTAAATTCCTTTCTAAATTCATTTTCAAAAGGCTTATTTATCAATTTTAAATCTAAAAACTTAATCATATAAATATATCCTTTAATAATTGATGATTTTTGGTTTCTACTTCATAAAAATCATGAACAATTGCAGAAGCACCAAAACTTTGTTTCCAATTAAGCAATCCTAAGTTTATATTTTTTCCTTTATTTTCGTTGGAGATACCAAAATCAAAATATTCTTTATCCTTATACACTTCAGAAATCAATTTATTTATAAGGAAATCCAAAGCCCCAACGTTCTTATCTTTTTTTGTAGAAATATACTGCAAATGAGCAACGTTTTCTGTTTCAAAAACTGTACATCCAGCTAATATTTCATCTTTTAAATATACATTATATTGTTTGATATTATTTGGGAATTTTTCATGCAAAGCATTTATTTCAAATAATGAATGTACTGGTTTGACACCAAATTTTAATTTTAAATTAGGTACTAAAACATCATTCCAAAAAGCTGTAAAATCAACTTCTAACTTAATTTTCAAATCATTTTGTAATGCGGTTTTTAATTGGCGCTTTCGTAAAGCAGAAAATTCTAAAGCTTTATTCAATGAAATAGTCATTGAGATATCCTTTCTATATAATTTGGCCTTTAAAATAAATAACAGATAATCTAATTCATCCGATGGTCTTAAATGATATATTTTTGGAAGTTGCTTTAAAATGATAGATTTTATATTTTGGTTATAACTAAATTTTAAAATACTATATAAAGACTCTAAAACTGAATTAAAAGAACTTTTACTAGGAAGTATCAGTCCACCATAACTTAATCCTTGATGTGAATGTAATTTATTTGAATTTATATTTGCGGGGAAAGCACTTACTAATTTATTTTTGTGATAAACCATCAAAGAAAAATCTTCAAATCTTTCTTGATGATATTCCATAAAATCTCTATGAAAAAGAAATGTTGCATTTTTTGAAGTCAAAACAAAGTTATTCCACTCATCATATAAATTTGACGAATACCTTACAACCTCATAATTATCCATTAAAATATATTTTAGTTAATTAAATATTCATAACAAAAATAATTGAATTTTCACTTTATTTCTTAAGACTATCCACTCCAAAAAGTGAGCTACCAAATATTAATAAAACAACTAAATAATATATAAAATAGCTAACAAAATGACCTATAACAGCTCCTTTTACACCATAATTTTTAATAAAATATACACTTGTAATATATAACATAATTACTAAAAAAACTTCTGTAATTATATAATGCCAAAACATTTTTTTAGCTAAAAACTGATATGCAATAACTATTGATAACACCTTTACAAAATCGCCTAATAATTGCCAGAAAAACAAATTTTCCACAGGTTGAAATTTATCTGAAAATATACCTGTAACAATAAAAGGTCTTAAAAAATATATGATTATTAAACCTAAACCAAACATGGGTATTACAGTTTTATAAAAACCAAACACTTCTTTTCTAAACTCTTTAATACCATCTATTTCACTAAATCTTGGCAAAATATACAATGCCATCAATGAATTAATCAGCATTAAATAATATTTGGAAATTCTGGTCATGGCTTCCCAAAAACCCGCATCTTTATAACCAACATTATCAATAATATAATTACGGATAGCCAATAAAACCAATGGCAAAACCACTGCGGAAAATAAAGCCATAATGCTATAAGAACTCATTCTCTTTAAAAAATTAAAGCTTATTTGCTTTACTTTAATTAGAGACACTAAACTTCTACGGTTAATAATGCCAACTAATGTTATCAAACATATTAAAGCTTCAGCAATGGCAACTGATATTAAAGCGCCTTCAATTTTATTTTGATAAATCAGTAATAAAGTAATTGAAAGTCCTAAAATTTGCCCAATAATATTTATAATAATGAGCATTTTATAGTTTGAAAAACCATTCATTATTGAAAAAGAAAACATGTTCAATGCATAAAAAGGCAAAACAATTGAAAAAATCTTTATAACATATGGATAATCATTATAGGTTGGAAAAATGATGTCATTAATATTATCTGCATAAAAATAACACATGGCTGATACTAAAATAGTAGAGATAAAACCAACATAAAAAACGGTAGATAAGGCTTTACTTAACTTTATAGTATTATTCTTAAACTCAGCAACATATTTAACCATTCCATTATAAAAACCAAGAATTGAAATGGTTTGAACTGAACTTACAAAATTTCTTAAATTTCCAATTAATGCTAATCCTTCTGCTCCAATAAAAATAGCAATAGCCTTTGAAGTTAAAATTCCAGCAATGATTTTGGTTAATAAAGAGGCTGTTTGTAAAGAGGTTACTTTAACTAAAACATTATTATTTATGTAGTCTATTAATTTCTTCAATTAATATAAAGTATTTGTTAGTGTATGAAATAACAGAAATTTATAATAAAAATTGTAAAGCTTTATCAAATTTCCAGCCATTTCAATTAGCTCAAATATACAAAATCATTTAAAGCTACTATCCTGAAAAAAGGATTAGGTGGTAGATTTTGAAAAATAAAGCAATCTAATTTTTCTTAAAAAATAAGTAATAAATGTTAATAGCAAAAATAATACTGTTGGTTATAATAATTGGCTTAGAAAATGGTTGAAGCATAAACCCATAAATTACAAAAAACAAGCAACCAATAGAATTCACTATACGTAATTTGATAACTGATTTCATTAAAAATGATATTAACACAGTGGCCATTGCTAAATAACCAACCCATTCTGAAATAGAGATCCCTAATATTTCCATACTTAAACTGTTACTTTTTCTAGTTTTAAATCGCCATTCAACTTCCAATCAAAAAACGTTAAAATAGCATTTACAAGATAAAACAAATGCTTTATAACATTTGCTAAATTTCCTTGAATTACATTTTTTAAAATTTGAGCAATATTATAAAAAGACCATGTTAAAAATGTTTGCTCATATTTAAAAGCGGTACTAATATTTCCAACTAACGAAATTCCAAAAATAATTGCTACTGTATGTTTGAAAAATTCATTTTTAATTGTTGTTCCAAATAGATAGAATCCAAAATATACAAGACTATAAGAAACAATAAAAGCTGCTATTATCAACAAAAAATAAGTAGCATCTGCTTTTTTTATACGTTCACCATAATGCCATTTCTTAGTTGCTATTATAGCTATTATAAAAGTTAACGGATATGTTATTATTGCAGAACGATTTCCAAATAAATAATCAATAATTCCAGAGTTGATTGTTGTAAAAACACCTATTAAATTTCCTAAATTTTGTTGCTTTACTATCATTCTAGCTGCTAATAAAGATACAATAGCTCCAATTGTTGAAAGAAACCCGATAGGAAATGCTCCTTTTGAGATGTATTCTGTGAAATTAGTAAGAGGAACTCCAAATTGAATTCCTCCTTGATAATAGATCGTTTCTAAAAAGCCATTATAAATACATATACTTAAAACCAAAATAACACCCACAATATCAATATATTTTGAGTGAACAATGCTTCTTAAAAGAACATTTTCAGTTTTTTGCAAATTAAAATTCTAAATAACTTTATTACGCTTTCTGTCAACTTCTGTTAAGTAAATTTTACGTAAACGTAAGTACTTTGGAGTTACTTCAACATACTCATCCTTTTGAATATATTCTAAAGCTTCCTCTAATGAAAATTTAATAGCTGGTACAATTCTGGCTTTATCATCTGCTCCTGAAGAACGTACGTTACTTAATTTTTTTGTTTTGGTAACATTCACAGTCATATCATCACCACGAGAGTTTTCTCCAATAACCTGACCTTCGTAAATATCTTCACCCGGATCAACAAAAAACTTACCTCTATCTTGTAATTTATCAATTGAATAAGGGATAGCCTGACCTTTCTCCATAGAAACCAAACTTCCATTTTGACGTTCAGGAATACCTCCTTTTAATGGTTGATATTCTTTAAAACGGTGAGCCATAATAGCTTCACCAGCAGTAGCTGTTAATAGTTGATTACGTAACCCAATAATCCCTCTTGATGGTATCATAAACTTACAAATCATGCGATCTCCCTTAGCTTCCATGCTTATCATTTCACCTTTACGCATAGATACCATTTCAATAGCTTTACCAGATACTTCTTCGGGTAAATCAATAGTCATTTCTTCAATTGGCTCACACTTTACACCATCAACTTCCTTTATAATTACTTGAGGTTGACCAATTTGAAGCTCATAACCTTCTCTACGCATTGTTTCAATTAATACTGACAAATGCAATACACCTCTACCAAAAACTAAAAATTTATCAGCACTATCAGTTTCACTTAAACGTAATGCTAAGTTTTTTTCAAGTTCTTTATTTAATCTATCTTTTATATGGCGAGATGTTACAAATCTTCCATCTTTACCAAAAAATGGAGAATCATTAATGGTAAATAACATGCTCATTGTTGGCTCATCTATAGCTATAGTTTTTAAAGCTTCAGGGTTTTCAAAATCAGCAACTGTATCTCCAATTTCAAATCCTTCTAAACCTACTAATGCACAAATATCTCCAGCTTGTACACTTTCAACTTTTTTACGACCTATACCTTCAAAAATATGAAGCTCTTTAATTTTAGATTTAGTTATTTTACCATCTCTTTTTACTAAAGAAATGTTCATTCCTGTTTTTAGTTCACCACGTTGTAAACGACCAATAGCTATTCTACCTGTAAAAGATGAGTAATCTAATGAAGTAATCAACATTTGTGTTGTTCCTTCTGAGATTTTTGGAGAAGGAATATGATCAATAACCATATCTAATAATGGTTCAATAGTTGTGGTTGGATTTTTCCAATCATCACTCATCCAGTTTTGTTTGGCTGAACCATAAACTGTTGGAAAATCCAACTGCCATTCTTCTGCACCTAATTCAAACATTAAATCGAAAACAGATTCATGTACTTCTTCAGGTGTACAATTTTCTTTGTCAACTTTATTAATAACAACACATGGTTTCAAACCTAAATCAATAGCTTTTTGCAAAACAAAACGAGTTTGTGGCATAGGACCTTCAAAAGCATCAACTAATAGTAAAACACCATCAGCCATATTTAATACTCGTTCTACTTCTCCACCAAAGTCAGCATGTCCAGGAGTATCAATGATATTAATTTTTGTGTCCTTATAAATTACAGACACATTTTTGGATGTAATTGTAATACCACGCTCACGTTCTAGATCATTATTATCAAGAATTAAATCCCCAGTATTTTCATTGTCACGAAATAAATGACAGTGGTACATGATTTTATCAACTAAGGTTGTTTTTCCGTGATCTACGTGTGCAATGATTGCAATATTTTTTATATTAGCCATAATGGTGCCCTATTTTTAAGCGCGCAAAGGTACGTTATATTTTGTAAATAAGTTAAACTTATGTTATAATTAAAAACAAAAAATAATATAGGTTTTTCAATTTCGTTTATATTAAAAAGGTTGTAATGAAATTTATCAATCAATATACAAAATTTATTCCTTACCTATACTTCATTAGTATTGTAGCTTATTGGTTTGCAGATATTAACAAAAGTAATGGTATAACTGCGTATCCAATCCTTTTATTAGGCACTCCTTTTTTATGGCAAATTGTTAAGCCAAATAAAAGACTAAATTTTATCTTAGGTATTACGTTTGTATGCCTATCTTCTTATTTAATTTTAGCCTACCTTTTTGATATCCTAAAAATTTCTTCTTTTAGTTTAACTTTCAATGATTTCATCATATATGGAGGAATTTTTGCTTTATTAAATTTCATCATGGCACTATGGATATTAAGAAATAGTATACATAGAAGCTTTTAAATATGTAACTTTGCATTTTAAATGTGAAGTTATGACTCTTAATGATATTCCTAAATTAAAATATACAAATTCAAACAATTTTTTCTTGTTATGTGGTCCATGTGCAATTGAAGGAGAAGACATGGCATTAAGAATAGCTGAAAAAGTTGTTAAGATTACTGATTCTCTTCAAATTCCTTACGTTTTTAAAGGTAGTTTCAAAAAAGCAAATCGCAGTAGAATAGATAGTTTTACAGGTATTGGTGATGAGAAAGCATTAAAAATACTTAAAAAAGTATCTGAAACTTTTGATATTCCTACCGTGACTGATATTCATGAAATATCTGATGCAGAATTGGCCGCACAGTATGTTGATGTATTGCAAATTCCTGCCTTTTTAGTGCGTCAAACCGATTTAGTTGTTGCCGCTGCTGAAACTGGAAAAGTCGTTAACTTGAAAAAAGGACAATTTATGAGTCCTGAAAGCATGAAACATGCTGTACAAAAAGTTAAAGATGCTGGCAATGATAAAGCTTGGATAACCGATAGAGGTACCATGTTTGGCTATCAGGATATGATTGTTGACTTTAGGGGAATTCCAACCATGAGAGCTTTTGCCCCGACTATTCTTGATGTAACTCACTCTCTTCAACAACCTAACCAAACAAGTGGAGTTACTGGTGGAAGACCAGATATGATAGAAACCATAGCTAGAGCTGGTGTAGTAAATAACGTTGATGGTTTATTTATTGAAACTCATTTTGACCCAGCACATGCCAAAAGTGATGGAGCTAACATGCTTCATTTAGATTATTTAGAAAAGTTATTAACCAATTTGGTGACCATCAGAAAAACCATTACCACCCTTTAATTCATTAAACACATGAACAATTTCTACTTTAGACCTATTTTGGGTATAGCATCCCTTTTGTTTTCTTGTAACATTTCGGCACAAAAATCAACACAGTCAAAATACACAGAAAATAAAAAAGGGCAGTTTTTTATAAGTTGGGGAGGCAATAGAGAATCCTATTCAAAATCAGACATTACTTTCAAGGGTGAAGATTATAACTTCACCATTCATGATGCTACAGCACATGATAAACCTAAAGGATGGCACGTTGATTATATAAATCCAACAAGAATTACCATACCTCAAACCAATATAAAAATGGGTTATTACATTTCTGACAACTATGCTATTTCTTTTGGTATAGATCATATGAAATATGTTATGTATCGAAATGAATCAAGAAAATTAGAAGGCTATATAGATTTACCAGATACAGAACCAGGATCAGTATATAATGGTGTTTACAACAATGAACAATTTCTTGTTTCTGAAGATTTTTTAAAATTTGAGCACACTAATGGTTTAAATTATGCTTACCTAGAGTTTGCACGAGTAGATGATATTTCTTCGATTTTCCATATTCAAAACACAGATAAATTTCAAGTTAATTTTACCGAAGGTTTAGGTGGCGGAATTTTATACCCAAAAACTAATACAACATTACTTCAAAAGGACAGATATGATGAATTTCATTTAGCAGGTTACGGAATTTCAATCAATGCCGGGCTTAATTTTACCTTTTTAAAACATTTCTTTATTGAAACCGATTTAAAAGGTGGTTATATTAATATGCCAGATATAAGAACAACTAGTAATACTGCAGAAAGCGCATCGCAACATTTCTTTTATTTACAACGAATTTTGTCTATTGGAGGTATTTTTAGAATATAATTCTTAAAAAGACCAAGCTTTTTTGCTTTTACTAAGTAACTTTGAAGCTTCATGAAGCAATGCAACAAAATTGACATGGTCTAAATTTTCTAAAGTTTTTAGTTGAATAGAGCGTGTACTTGTTTGCGTTTATTACCATTCTTAAAATAGGAAAAACTAACTTTTTAAACAACAAAAAACCGTTGAAGAATTTCAACGGTTTGCTTTATTATTTTAATTCTATATTATAAACATATAAACCTTTAGTCCAACATATTTATATTTTAGTCAATAAAAATTTTATTGCCCATCTGCATTATTAGTCTTTACATTGTTTGTAGCCTTTTTTATTTCCTGAGCTTTTCTTTTATATGACTCAGAAACATCATTTGATTCTCCGTATAATTCAGGGTGCAAATAAGTACCTTTCATTTCCTTTTCCTTTTCTTTTTCAGGAACAATTCTATTTTCTGTTGCATATTTATCAGCTCTTACAGCTGTAATTTGCCAGCTTACTTCTACATTAGGAATATTCGTTTGAATTACAAATTTATTTCCAGAAACTTTTTCCTTAATGATTGCCTGAGAGAAAGTTCCTATTGTAGTTAATTGATATCTAAAATCTTTATTAGCTGCTTCAAAATATTTAGGTAAAGTAACAGTTACATAACCATTTGCATCTGTTGTAGCATTCCCAGAATAAATATTCATCATATCAGGTGATTCCACAAAACTGTGAATTAAATATTTATTTTTTGGGTCTAATGGATGATCAATTTTGAATGTACCACCAGCTTTTGCAATGTTACCTGTTACATTTAAATCTCCTGTAATTGTAACATTTCCTGTAAAAGCAGCTGCTCCAGTGAAATCTGAATCACCATCTACAGATAATCTATTAATTGCATTTGAATTGTAACTTGTACCAATTCTTAATTGTCTTAAATTAGAAAATCCACTTCTGTTAAATCTTGCAATAGTATCTGGTGTAGGACAGCCTCCCATTATATAAAGATTGTTTAAAGCTCCGTTATGTTGGAATTTGAGACCACATTCTGAACCTGCATAATTTGTGTCTTCTGCAAAATGTAATTCTCCCGAATTGATATTGTTAAATGCTCCTTGATTACCTATTGCTGCTTTTGGTGATGTATTGTTTGTAACAAGAAAGTTTAAGTTAGAATTTGTTACATTTGGTCCTACAACAACACTACCTGTATTTGTATTATTTATATTAGTACCATTTGTAGTCCATTCTGCACCAGCAACTCCGCCTGAATTTTTAGAAAACAAAGCATAAGGTACACTTAATAGTTGACTTTCGCCAGTTATAGTATAGGAAGTCCCTCCTTCAGGGTCCATTTCTGTTTTAATAAAATAAGAACCTGTAGACCAATCAATAGCTGTAAAATCCCCAGATACCACAGTTCCAGCACCTATTTCTATGCTGATGAGACCATTTATATTTGTTGTAGGGGTTTGAGTTTCTACATAAACAGCTGTTCCAGCAGGAGACCCTTCCAAGATACTAATTTGCATTCCAACAGTTGTTGAAATAATTAGAGCATCGGCGCCATCTCTAATCACTGCTTGATAACTCATTTTTTCAGGTGCTTGAGCATACATACTCAACGATAAAAGCAATGCTATAACAATTATGTATAATTTTTTCATAATTAATTTTGATTATTTATTGGTTTATAATTCTTTGTTAGTTATTTTTTAATGATTTTAAATACTTTCACTTCTTTGTTTAGGCTTAATACTTTTAGGAAATAAATTGATGAAGGCAAATAATCAACTATAATGTCTGTCTTATTTGAAGTAATAGATTCCCCTTTTACAACTTTACCATTAATGTCTATAATTTGGTAATTAAGCTTTAAGTCTTTGTTATTATTAATATTCAATATTAATATATCTGTGCTTGGGTTAGGGCTCACCTGAAGATCTTTTGTAATATCTAAAAAATCTATTGAAGATAAAACCTCAGATATTTCATAAGGCTGTTCCACCCCTTGAGCTACAGAGCCATTAGACCCTATATTAGTAGTATAAGCCACTTGACCTACACTATAGGAAACAGAACCACTTGGACTGATTATATCTCCTCCCGAGGCGGAAAATGACTGTTGCGCAAAACAATTGGGAATACCAACATACAGCACAATTGTTAAAAAAAATAAATGTTTGTTTGTTTTCATGTACAATTTGGATTTAAGTTAAAGTATTGTTAACAAAATTTAAAAAAGCAAACCGATTATCGTTGAAATGCTTATTTCATAGTTCCAATTTATATAAAAATAGAATACAAAAAACATCTGTAAGATTTTTTTTATAAAAATATTTAAAGACTACAAATAATTAATCTAAACAAATCAGGCTCTTTTACTTTTATTAAGTAAATCTGAAGATTCATGAAGCAATGCAACAAAATTGGCATGGTCTAAATCTTCTAATGTTTTTAATTGAATTGACCTAACCTGCTTTCGGTTATTGTTGTTTTTTAAAATAGAAAATTGTTTTTCCAAAAAAATACCTTGAACAAAAACTACATCTACATAATCTTTACCCTTTAAAATATTTAAGTAAAGCATGGGCTTTTTGTGGCAATTATAAAACGGAATTTTATAACTGTAACGCTCCTCTACTTCTGGCAATGTATTCAAAATAATGCTTCGTACATAAAGCATGATTGATTGAAATGGTTCTTTTTGATTAAGAAAATATTGCTCTACGGGTTTCATAATAATTTTTTTATTATCTAAAAAACTTATAACCCATCCACGTATTCTTGCAAATAAGCAAAACGCTCTGTAAGTTTTCCGTTTTCGGTTATCTTGGCTCGTTGCAAAATTCCATCTGCATCATTATTAAAAAAAGCAGGAATTACATGTTGTAAAAACTGCTCTCCAAAGCCTTCACTGGCATCTTTTGGTAGTTCGCAAGGTAAGTTATCAACTGCCATGACAGCAATAGCATTTTTATTTTTGTAATCTACTTCGCTTTCAGTTTTAGGATCATATCCATAAATTGGTTCAGCAATAGTTGAAGCTCTAATAGTTGTTGCTATTGGACCATCAACATCACAACTGATATCGGCAACAACTTTAATGTTAAAATCTGGCGATTTTACATCTTCTTTTGTGAAAAATTTTGGCGCTCCATTTCCGTAAAAATGACCAGCTATATAATAATCGGTTACTTTGGTAAAACGTATAAAATCTGATTCATAGTCTTGAGGATTATCAAAGAAATCAAACATATCAATCACTTGACCGTCTTTTCTTTTATTGTAATCCAACACATCAATGATGCAATATACAGGTTCATTAAAAGTAGTATTCAAATAATCATTAACTTTTACTTTTTTAATGTGCATAGCATCAAGCATTTCCTGAGCACCATGTGCCACTTTACCATTACCTGTAAGTAGTATTTTAATATTAGGAATAGAAATTTTATTTAATTCATCTATTAAAGCCTTTTGATCATGTAATGTTTCTGCTTTTGGCAATGACCAAGAATCAAATTTTAAACCCCACGTTCTAAAACCATTATATGTGCCAACAATACCGGCATACCTACCAAAGCCAATTAATCGAAACCCTTTTTGGTTAACTATAGTCTCATGATCATAAAGCTCTATGTTTTTATTTAAAATAGCTTGTAACAACTTTCTATTGTAAAGTTGCTTTTTTATAGTATGTGAAAAGAAAAAGTATTTTTTATTTGGGATAAGATAATCAAGTGGAACTTCTTTTACTCCAATCATTACATCACAATCACTTACGTTAGTAACCACCTCAAAATTTGCCTTTTGATATGCTCTGTCTTTAAATACTCGAATATCGCTTGACTCGACTTTAAAAACAGCTTCTGGAAATTGTTGCTTTGCTTGTAATAATTTTGATGGTGATAAAACAACACGCCTGTCTGGTGGAGTTTTGCGTTCTTTAATGATTGCAAATTTAATGCCCATATGTAATGAATTTTTAATTAAATGCCAACTTATTAATTGGTATAAATTTTGCACTAATGTAAAAGGTTTTGAATGGTTATACAAACTTTTTGATACCTTTGCAATCCGCGTTAAGGATTAAGGCATTGTTGGAGCTCTTTTTTGTTTTTTACAAAAAAA
>DJWL01000179.1:45661-68427 GCA_002441545.1 Flavobacteriaceae bacterium UBA6231
TACGCTTTAGCTGCTTAATCTGAATAAAGTAAGATGAGCCTCGTCCTACTAGGTAGGAGAGCTAAATGTCTCTAGAAAGCCTTGGTTAGCGGCGGTCTGTATAGAGGCATCGTAAAAGTTAACATAGATTGGGTAGTGCTTTGATGCCCTTTTGAAACTAAAAAGCTAAGTTGTAAGTAGAGTGTTTTTAATCAGCTTACAAACAAAAATCATGAAAAAACTAAGCGTGTAGAAAGCCTTTTGGTTACTTGTTTGGACGAGAGTTCGATTCTCTCCGACTCCACTTTTTAAACCCCTCAAAACAATAGTGTTTTGAGGGGTTTAAATAAAAAGCGTGTCAAAAATGTGACACGTAGGTTATCAACTTTTGCAACTGGTTTTAATCAGATGTAAAAAAAATGAAAAATAAAGACTTAATATTTACTTGTCAAAAAGATTTAAATCCTACTTTGATATTCTATTTTTTGACATTAAGGTTTCAATCTCCAAAATATCATAAACAAATTTCTAAGTCAACTTATTAAAATTGCCTTAATGACAATTGTCATATGGTAGAAGTGTACTATTGCTAATTTTGTAATAAACAAAAACCATGAATCTTCCTTACGCTGAACCCTATAAAACCAAAATGGTTGAATATATAAAACCATCAACTATTGAAGAACGCAAACAATGGATAAAGGAAGCCGATTATAATTTATTCAACTTAACTTCAGAAAAGGTATTTATTGATCTTTTAACCGATTCCGGTACAGGAGCCATGAGCGATAAGCAATGGGCAGAAATGATGGTTGGCGATGAAAGTTATGCAGGATCTCAATCCTTTTTAAAATTAAAAGATACTGTAAAACGTCTCACTGGATTCAACTATTTTTTACCAACCCATCAAGGAAGAGCGGCCGAAAATGTATTGTTTTCAGTTTTGGTAAAAGAAGGTGATATAATTCCTGGTAATTCCCATTTTGATACTACCAAAGGGCATATTGAATTTAGAAAAGCATCAACCTTAGACTGCACCATTGATGAAGCTTTTAATACTACTGTATATCATCCTTTTAAAGGCAATGTTAATATAGAAAAATTAGAAACGGCTTTAAAAAACAATCCAAAGAATAACATTCCTTTTGTCATTGTTACGGTAACCTGTAACTCGGCAGGTGGGCAACCCGTTTCAATGAACAACATAAAAGAGGTTTCTAAAATTTGTAAAAAATACCACATTCCATTAATAATTGATGCCGCAAGGTTTGCTGAAAATGCTTACTTCATTAAAATAAGGGAAGAAGGCTATAAAGAGGCAACCATTAAGGAAATAGTAAAAGAATTTTTCTCATATGCAGACGGTATGACCATGAGTGCTAAAAAAGACGGCTTAGTAAATATGGGTGGATTTATTGCGCTTAACGATGAAGATGTTTACAAAAAAGCTACCGTTTATAATATCATGTTTGAAGGTTTTATAACCTATGGCGGTTTAAACGGAAGAGATATGGGCGCATTGGCAGTAGGTTTAGATGAAGCCACAGAGTTTGATTATCTGGAAACAAGAATAAAGCAAGTAGCTTATTTAGGAACACAATTAGTAGAATTTGGAGTACCTGTTCAACAACCTTTTGGAGGTCACGCTATATTTTTAGATGCCAATAAATTTGTTCCAACCATACCAAGAGATGAATATAGAGCACAAGCTTTAGCTATAGAACTTTATATTGTTGGCGGCATTAGAGGTGTAGAAATTGGCACTATTCTGGCAGACAGAGACCCATTTACTCATAAAAACAGATATCCTGAATTAGAATTGGTTCGTTTAGCAATTCCTCGCAGAACCTATTCTTTAAATCATATGAAATATATTGCTTCTGTTATTAAGGAAATTTATGCTACTAGAAGCGAAGCCAAAAGAGGTTATAGGATAATTGAGGAAGCTCCTATTATGAGACACTTTACGGTTAAATTGGAAAAAATTACAGCTTAAACCGAACTTTAGAGTTATGGAATAAAAAATCCATAATCTACATTGCTTAGGTTATGGATTTTTAAAGTCAAATAGTGTGTAATTTTACCAATACTTTTTTTCTAAGGTTTTGATTTTATTTAAAATATAATCAGAGTTTTTATCCATCCATTTTTTTTGTTCTTCACTTGCTTTTAAATATTGATTTGAATACAAAGAATATGGATTATTTTCTTGATTTACACTTTGTTTAAAATCTTCAGATTTTTTAAGACTATTTAATTTATTAAGAAAAGTACTGTTAAGCTTAGTCATAGTAAACATGATTATTTAATTTATTAATTTACTCAAAAATTAAGAATCATTTCATGACAAAAGTCATTTTTTATTTATCAATTTTTTTTGTATATTAGTGTTGTAATATTGAGGGTTCCTACAAAGGAATAGTAACCCAATATTATGGAGGAAAAAGGAAGTACATTGCGATGTGTTTCCTTTTTCTATTTTTAGAACTTTCCTTTTAAAAATAAATCAAGTAATTGCTTTATATAATAATTGAATATATATTTAAATAAATATTCAACATAAAAACTATGAAAGCAATTTTAACAATTTGCCTCCTTATAATAAGCAACAGCTTTATGGTTATGGCATGGTATGGCCACTTAAAATTTTCTGAATGGAAATGGTTTAATAAATTAGGATTGGTATCAATTATTCTTATAAGCTGGGGTATTGCTTTATTTGAATATGTTTTTCAAGTTCCTGCCAACAGAATAGGCTTTAAAGAAAATGGTGGACCATTTTCACTTATTCAGTTAAAAGTTATTCAAGAAGTTATTACGTTACTTGTTTTTGCAGTGTTTACGTTAGTAGTGTTTAAAACAGAGACTTTAAGGTTTAATCATATTATCTCTTTTGTTTTTTTAATTTTAGCTGTTTATTTTATGTTTAAAAAATAATAATATTGGCTAATTATTTTAAGATTACTTACTAGTTATCATTTTTTTACAATGACACCATTCTCCAAAATTAAATCATATTTATAACCTGCACCAAAATCTTTATTTAAAACTACATCTCCTTTAATTGTAACTACGGAACCAACAGAAACAATATCATTTGAAGTTATTACTAAATCATAATCATCTTTGCTTCCATCTTTTAAATGAATCCAGTTTTTACCCATTATTCCAATGTTAATTTTAGTACACTCTCCATCAATTTGAACAGTTTGTCCTTCATGTTTTTTTGGATTATTAACAATTTCAGAGATTTTAACAGAACCATTCTGTCTAACAATATTTGTTTTAACTGAATTAGAAACAGATTCTTTAACTGTACCAAGATCTTCATTCTTAGCATCATTTGAACTCAATTGATTTCCATGGTTTGCCGAAACTAAATTTCCTATAAGATATAATTCATCAAATGTTTTGTTTAATTCTTTACTTTCAAAGTTTTCTTTTAAAAGACCTCCCACATAAAAATAAGTTTCTCCTACTTTAACTTCTTTACTATTTACAGCAATCCAAAAGTTTTTATCGCCTTCTGACACATTTAAATAAGTGTAGGTTGGTGTTTGAATAGCTTCCTTAACAACTACTGTATGCAATTTTTCAGACTCAGGATTTAATACTTGTGGATTAACAGAAGAATCATTATTAACAACTACAGATGGAACAGTTTTATAGTTGTCTTTGCAGCCAAAAAGCAAAAAAATTATAAGTACAGAAATTAGATTAATATGCTTCATTATATGAGGTTTTTAAATTATATGATTATTCTAAAATTAATAAAAGATTATATTCTTGCACAATATTAAAGATATATATTTAAATATTTTGTGATTGTTATCATGTTTAAATAATAAACAAAAAGTCCTTAACGGAAATTAAACCGCTAAGGACTTTTGTAGTTGATATAATTAGATTCTAATTTAAAAAATATCTAATTAGAGAAACTAGCTTTAGCTTATTTTAAGCTTTTTTACTTCTTGTTGTTGCTTCTTTTTCTCAAGCTTTTCAAGTTCAAGCCTTATTTCTTCGCTACGTTTATTTAACTGACTCATTTTATCTTCTCGTGCCTTTTGCTTTAAAGCCATTTCTTCAAGCCTTAATTGCTCTTTTTTGAGTTCAATTTTTTCTATTTTTTTATCACGCATTTTTTCTAAAGCAACAGAGGCATAAGCATACCCATACATACTTAGAAACAACAAAGCAATAATACCTAAAATTACGTAACCGTTTTCCATATGTTAATTAAATTGAATAATTAAAAATCTACCTTACAAATTAATATTATCAAAATTTTAATACAATTATTACGAATCTATTAATTTTAAAACAAAAATATATAAATTGATTTTGCGAAAATAAATTAATAGTTAAACAACTAAAAAAGTAGTTAAAATAAAGAATATAAAACATAAAACCTCCTTTTTAAAATAAAAACAGAGGTTTTAATATTGATTAAATTATTAAAAAAACTCTTAAAACTGTTTAATCCCCACTCATTTGAGCGTTATACATCCAAATCTCATCCCAAGTGTTTTTAAATGTTACTTGATATAGACCTAGCTGATTTTGCCAAGGGTTTTCACCATTAACTTTATTAAATCACATCTCTATCAAAATCAGACCAATTTGGGCTAAAAGAAAAAGTAGCAATATGACGACCAAGGTTTCTTGCATTTGGTCCTAAAACAATATTATAAACCACCGCCTTAGTGGGTCTGTCTTTATAGTAGGTTTCATTATGCTTTTTTCCTCTAATCTTGCAAAACTTTTAACTTTTCACTATCAGGAGTTAACATAACATCTTCCTTCATTTGTAATCTTTAGAGTCATCTTGGGCATTTGAAATAAATATGTTGCCAAATACCATGGCAACCATACATACTAACGAAATTGGTTTTTAATTATAATTAAAAAGTTTGGTTGGTTAATGACTATACAACTATTGCATAGTTTACTTTTAAAAAATAGGGGCTTTTAATTATATAATAAATAGAAAATGCTACTAAATCAATTAAGATGAAAGCTCATCATTGGGAGTAACCCAAATATAACAAATTAATTTATATATAACTGAAAATGAATACTTTTAATGTTGTAAATAAAAAAGCCTCTCAAAATTGAGAAGCTTTTTTTTATTCTTTTTTAACACCTAACCCTTCTTGCTGCCATTTTATAATACCTTCATCTAGGTTATATATTTCATGAAACCCAAACTTTAAAAGCTTTTCGGAAGACTTATAACTTCTGTTACCAGACTTACAATATAAAATTACAGGTTTTTCTTTATCTAATTTTTTAATCTCTTCATCAAAAGAGGATGAAAAATAATCTATATTTTCTGCATTTGCTATAAATCCTGAATGATATTCTTCAGGTGTTCTTACATCAATCAACTGAACATTATCTTTTTTTAAAAGTTCTTGCATTTCTTGAACAGAAATATTTTTTATACCAGAATCTGTCTGTCCTTTACAACTAAAAAAAACAAAAGAAGTTAGTATACTTAATAATATCAATAGATTTTTCATAATTGATTATAATTACTCTATTTCCCCTTCCCATTGCAGCATACCTCCAATAAGGTTATAGGTGTTTTCAAAACCTATTTGTTCCATAATTTTACAGGCTTGACCGCTTCTATTTCCTGATCTACAATAAACATAATAGCTTTTACTTTTATCAAGCTTTTCTATTTCTGAAACAAAATCTGCTCCTCTATATATGTCTATATGTATTGAATTAGGTATTTTTCCATCTGCAACCTCAGCATCTGTTCTTACATCTAAAATCACCGCATTTGAATCATTTTGCAACTCTTCAACCCATTCTTCTTGTGATAAATTCTCCATTTTTATTAAAATTTTAAGTCACAAAAATAATATATATCAATAACTTATTTTAAAAATTCACTATTGAATTTAATCTTTTTTATTAAACCTTAATGGAGCAGCCAATTGCTTTTGTTTCTGTTTGTTTAACAGTTTCTCCTTTTAATAAAGCATCAACAGCATCTTCAACATATTTTATTTTAACCGCTTCTGTATCTTTGTAATTATCATCAATGGCACCAATATATTTAACAACATTTCCTTGTTTTGTTTTTTGCAAAACAAACATATGTGGTGTTTTAGTTGCACCAAATTTAGGATATACATGTTGGCCTTCATCAACTAAATATGGAAATGAATATCCTTTTTCTTGAGCTCTTAGTTGCATACTTTTATAGCTATCGCCTGGTTGAACTTCTGGATTATTTGGATTAATAGCTATTACGGGATATCCTTTAGAAGCATACTTTTTATCTAATGCAATTATTCTATCTTCATAGGCTATCGCAAAAGGGCATGTATTGCAAGTAAATGTTATAATAAATCCTTTAGCATCTTTGAAATCGGATAAGGATATCATTTTTCCATCTACATTTTTTAATTCAAAATCAGATACTACATCTCCTATTTGATAACCTTCATTTAGAGCAACATTGTTATTAGTAAAATCACTAATAAATGTTACTAATATCATTGATAAAAAAACTGGTGTTTTCATAATTTGTTATTTTAAGTATTTAAGAATTTCATTCTCTAAAGATTCGTAAGTAAATGATTGTTCAAAAAATTTAGAATCATCATTTTTATATATAATCGTTGCTGGAATTGAACCAGACCAATCTTTATTTACTTGCGGTATCCATGCATTCATATCAACATCATCTAAAGCAATAACCTTCGATTTTAAATGATTTTCAACAATGAAGGGTTTTAATTTTGATTCATACAAATGAGGAAAATCTAAACTTACTAATATAACCTCTACATTTTTATCTGCAAATTGAGTATTAAGTTTTTCAAAATAAGGTAATTCTTTTACACAAGGCGCACACCAAGTAGCCCAAAAATTAATAACATATATTTTATCATCTTTTTTGGTTAAAAACTTTTTAAAACCATTAAAATCGTAAATATCCAGTTGAACACTGTCTTCACTAAACTTCATGTTTTCTACGATTCCTTCTTTATTTTCTGATAAATTACTGTTACTTTTATTTTGCTTACAACTTATAAGAAATCCTGCTAAAACAATTATATATATATATTTCATATGGTTAAAATTAAATATTACAATGTCAATCACATCTCGTTTAACAAATTTTTAATTAAAAAAGTATTAAACTATTGTGTAATTATATTGTCTTTTCTATATTTGACCAAATAAAAAACATGAACACAATTTTAAATAATACTTGGTGGTGGAGCTTTATGAAACAAAATTTCGTGAAGTAGTCGCTTAGTATATTTAAAAACTAATAATATCAAAAGGCTTGTCATTCACGACAAGCCTTTTTTAATGAATAAAAATGAAAACATTTAACTTATACACTCATTACAAAAAAATTCTAGCAGACACCATTACTCCTGTTAGTATTTACTTAAAAATTAGGGATAACTTTCCTAACAGCATATTGCTTGAAAGTAGTGATTATCATGCCAACGATAACAGTTTTTCGTATATCTGTTTTAATCCTATTGCTTCTATTAAAGTTGAAAATGAAACAATTCTTCAAACTTTTCCCGATGGAAGTTCTACCAGTTTAAAAATATCAGAAAACACAGATGTTACCGAAGAAATTCATCAGTTCACAAAAAGGTTTAAGGCAAATTCTGAAACAGACTTTAAATTCATTAACAATGGCATTTTTGGATATATAGCTTATGACGCTGTAAAATATTTTGAAGATATAGACATCTCTAAAAAAGAAAATTCAGTAAGCATTCCAGACATTTATTACGCTGTTTATCAAAATATAATAGCTATAAACCATCATAAAAATGAAGCCTTTATTTTTGCACATTGTTATGAAAATGACAGTAATATTGATGCCATTTTTCAACTTATAAAAGCTAGAAATTTTGCGTCTTATAATTTTGAACCTAAAGGAGATATTTTATCTAATTTATCTGATAGTGAATATAAAAATCATGTAGAACTGGCAAAAAAACATTGTGCTCGTGGTGATGTATTTCAGTTAGTTTTATCAAAAAGTTTCTCTAAAGAATTTAAAGGAGATGAATTCAATGTTTATAGAGCCTTAAGAAGCATTAATCCATCACCTTACTTATTCTATTTTGATTACGGAAATTTTAAAATCTTTGGCAGCTCACCTGAAGCCCAATTAATAATGAGTAATGGCAAAGCCGAAATTCATCCAATTGCAGGAACTTTTAGAAGAACAGGAAACGATATACAAGACGCAGAATTAGCTAAAAAATTAGTGGTTGATGATAAAGAAAATGCAGAACATGTAATGCTTGTAGATTTAGCAAGAAACGATTTAAGTAGGCATGGAAGCAACGTAACCGTTGACACCTACCGTGAGGTTCAGTTTTTTTCGCATGTTATCCATTTAGTTAGCAAAGTAACAGGTAAAAAACATAAAGAAACCTCAACCATGCAGGTTGTAGCAGACACATTTCCTGCTGGCACATTATGTGGTGCACCTAAGCACAGAGCTATGCAACTTATTGAGCAATATGAAAAAACAAGTCGCTCATTTTATGGTGGCGCCATAGGCTTTATGGATTTTGATGGCAACTTTAATCATGCCATTATGATTAGAACTTTTTTAAGTAAAAATCACAAATTACATTGGCAAGCGGGTGCTGGTTTGGTATCAAAATCTAATTCAGAAAGTGAATTACAGGAAGTATATAATAAATTAGGAGCCCTAACAAAAGCTATTGAATTAGCAGAAACTATTTAAAGATGACAAAAGTATTAGTGATAGATAATTACGACAGTTTTACATATAATCTTGTGCATTATTTAGAAGATTTAAACTGCGATGTTACCGTTGTTAGAAATGACAAACTAACTTTAGACGATGTAGAACCATTTGATAAAATTGTATTGTCTCCTGGTCCAGGAATTCCAGACGAAGCTGGCTTATTAAAACCTATTATAAAACGATTTGCAGCAACAAAAAGCATCTTAGGTGTTTGTTTAGGGCAGCAAGCGATTGCTGAAGTTTTTGGAGGTTCACTTATAAATTTAGACGATGTGTATCATGGCGTTGCAACAAAAGTCACCATTACTGTTGATGATGAATCTTTGTTTGATGGGCTTGAAAAAACAATTGAAGTAGGTCGCTATCATTCATGGGTAGTAAGTCCTGATTTACCTGAAAGTTTAGAAGCAACTTCGTTTGATGAAAACGGACAAGTAATGTCATTACGCCATAAAGTCTATGATGTAAAAGGAGTACAATATCATCCAGAATCGGTATTAACACCTCATGGTAAACAAATTCTTAAAAACTGGATTAATAGTTAGACGATGAAGCAAGTATTAAACAGACTAATAAACCACGAAAGCATCTCAAGTGAAGAAGCCAAACAGGTATTGGTAAACATTTCAAAAGGTGATTATAATCAAAGCCAAATTGCTGCCTTTCTTACAGTTTATATGATGAGAAGCATCACACTTGAAGAATTGCAAGGTTTTAGAGATGCGCTTTTAGAACTATGTATTCCAATAGATTTAAAAGATTTTAATGCCATTGATTTATGTGGAACTGGTGGCGATGGGAAAGACACCTTTAATATTTCAACTTTAGCATCCTTTGTAACTGCAGGTGCAGGCGTAAATGTTGCAAAACATGGAAATTACGGAGTTTCCTCAGCTTGTGGATCATCAAACGTCATGGAATATTTAGGCATTAAATTTTCAAACGATGAAGACTTTTTAAAACGCTCCATTGATAAAGCAGGAATTTGTGTTTTACATGCTCCTTTATTTCATCCTGCCATGAAAAACGTAGCACCAATTCGTCGTGAATTAGGTGTTAAAACATTTTTCAATATGTTAGGCCCCATGGTAAATCCATCATTTCCTAAAAATCAAATGGTGGGAGTTTTTAATTTAGAATTGCTGCGTTTGTATGGTTATTTATACCAAAATACAAACGCAAATTATTCCATAGTACATGCCTTAGATGGTTATGATGAAATTTCATTAACAGGAAAAGCTAAAGTCATTTCAAACCATGCTGAAACCATGTTTTCTCCTGAAGATTTAGGGATTTCTAAAATCTCACAAGAATCAATTTTTGGAGGTAGTACTGTTGAAGCATCAGCAAAAATTTTCATGGACGTGATACAAGGCAAAGGAACAGAACAACAAAATAATGTGGTTTGCGCCAATGCAGGTTTGGCCATTGCAACCACAAATCAAATTGACCATAAACTAGGATTTGAACTTGCTAAAGAGTCTTTATTAAATGGCAAAGCAAAGTCAAGTTTAAATAAATTGATAGAATTAAGTAAATAAAATAAACGTATTAAGAGAAGAGAAACGACTAAGTAATCTCTTCTAAAAAAACAGATTGCTTCGGCTTTTAGAAAAAAGTCTCGCAATGACAAATCAAAGTAAAATGAACATTCTAGATAAAATAGTAGCAGATAAGCGTGTTGAAGTTAATTTGAGAAAATCATTAATTCCAATAAAGCAATTAGAACAATCCGTTTTATTTGAAAGAGAAACAATTTCATTAGCAAATAAATTGCGACTTAGTCAAACAGGCATTATAGCAGAACACAAGCGTCGTTCTCCTTCAAAATCACTCATCAATCAAACCTTAAATGTGTTTGAAGTTGCAAAAGGTTATGAAAATGCCGGTGTTTGTGGTATGTCTGTTTTAACTGATGGCAAATATTTTGGTGGTTCTCTTGACGATTTGTTAATAGCAAAAGCTAGTTGTAATTTACCGCTTTTACGAAAAGAATTTATTATTGATGAATACCAGTTGTTAGAAGCTAAAGCTTTTGGTGCCGATGTTATTTTATTAATCGCTGCGATATTATCAAAAGAAGAAATTAAACAATTTTCAGAATTTGCTAAAAGCTTAAAATTAGATGTGTTATTGGAAGTTCATAATGAAGAAGAATTGCACAAATCCATCATGCCAAGTTTAGACATGTTAGGAGTGAACAATAGAAACCTTAAAACATTTGATGTAAGTTTAGAAACCAGTAAAACACTGAGTAAACTCATCCCTAATGACTTTGTAAAAGTTTCTGAAAGCGGTATTAGCAATGTTGCTTCTATAAAAGATTTACTAGGTTATGGTTTCCAAGGGTTTTTAATAGGCGAGAATTTCATGAAAACTGATAATGCCGGAGAAAGTGCAAAACAATTTATAAAAGAATTAAATAAGTAAAAAGTCATTACAATGAAAGCAACGACGAAGTAATCTCATTAAAAAAGATTGCTTCACATGGTTCGCAATGACGATAAAAAAGGAAAATATGAAACTAAAAGTCTGCGGAATGAAATATCAAGACAACATAGAACAAGTTGCAACTTTGCAGCCTGACTATCTAGGCTTTATATTTTATGAAAAATCTGCAAGATATTTTGATTCTGAAATTCCTAAGTTACCAAAATCAATTAAAAAAGTAGGCGTTTTTGTTGATACTGATTTAAAAGAAGTTATTGAAAACATTAAAAAACATAACTTACAAGCAGTTCAGCTTCATGGAGATGAATCACCTGAATATTGCTTAAAATTAAAACGTCATTACGAAGAGTGTCAGTTCGAGAACAGTCGAGAACAGAACGACGAAGTAATCTCTTTAAAAGAAACAGATTGCCACGACTTTTCACAAAAGTCTCACAATGACAAAAACATAGAAATCATCAAAGTGTTTTCAATAAAAAGCGAATTCAATTTTGAGGTTTTAAAACCTTTCGAATCAGTTTGTGATTATTACTTATTCGACACCAAAGGAGAATTGCCCGGAGGCAATGGTTTCACCTTTAATTGGAATGTATTACATGCTTATCCATCTACCAAACCATTCTTTTTAAGTGGCGGTATTGGATTAAACGAAATTGAAAAAATTAAAGAATTTCAACAAAGTGAAGCTTCAAAATACTGTTATGCCATTGATGTAAATAGTAAATTTGAAATAGAACCTGGACTAAAAAACATTGAAAAATTAAACGAATTTAAACATACTGTCATTACGAGAAGAGAAACGACTAAGTAATCTGTTTGATTTTAAACAGATTGCCACAACTTTTTCAAAAGTTTCACAATGACAAAAATAAAACAAAATGAATTATAACGTTAACGAAAAAGGCTATTATGGTGAATTTGGCGGAGCATACATCCCAGAAATGCTGTACCCAAATGTTGAAGAATTACGTCAGAATTATTTAAAAATAATGGCAGAACCTTCATTTAAGGAGGAATTTAATCAACTTTTAAAAGATTATGTTGGGCGTCCTTCTCCACTCTATTTTGCTAAACGCCTTTCAAAAAAATACAATACTAAAATTTACTTAAAGCGTGAAGACCTTAACCATACTGGAGCACACAAAATAAATAACACCATTGGTCAGATTTTAATGGCTAAACGTTTAGGCAAAACCAGAATTATTGCAGAAACTGGTGCAGGACAGCATGGTGTTGCAACGGCCACAGTTTGTGCACTAATGGGGTTGGAATGTATTGTTTATATGGGTGAAATTGATATTGCGCGACAAGCACCCAACGTTGCTCGTATGAAAATGCTTGGAGCTACAGTAGTACCTGCTTTATCGGGAAGCAGAACTTTAAAAGATGCCACCAATGAAGCCATTCGCGATTGGATTAATAACCCTGTAGACACACATTATATCATTGGCTCTGCTATAGGACCTCATCCATATCCAGATATGGTCACTCGTTTTCAATCAGTTATTTCAGAAGAAATAAAATGGCAATTAAAAGAACACGAAGGCAGAGAAAAGCCAGATTATGTGGTAGCATGTATTGGTGGTGGCAGTAATGCTGCTGGAACTTATTATCATTTTCTTCATGAAGTAGATGTAAAGATTATTGCCGTTGAAGCTGCTGGTTTAGGAATAGATTCTGGTGAAAGTGCTGCGACCTCGGTTTTAGGGAAAGAAGGTATTATTCATGGTTGTAAAACTCTATTGATGCAAACAAAAGACGGACAAATAACGGAACCTTATTCCATTTCAGCTGGTTTAGATTATCCTGGTGTAGGGCCAATGCACGCACATTTAGCAAAAACTGGTCGTGCGGAATTTATGTCTATTACAGACGATGATGCTATGAAAGCTGGTTTAGAACTTTGTAAATTGGAAGGCATCATTCCAGCCATTGAAAGTTCTCATGCTTTGGCCATTTTTGACTATAAAAAATTTAAATCTGATGACATAATAGTGGTTAGCTTATCTGGTAGAGGTGATAAAGATTTAAATACATACATAAACTATTTTAAATTATAACGTCATTCCGAACGCAGTGAAGGAATCTCATTAAACAGATTGTCACGTCACTTTGTTCCTCGCAATGACGAAAATGATATAATTATGAACAGAATTCAACAAAAATTACAAGAAAACAAAAAGTTACTTTCCATATATTTTACAGCTGGTTATCCAAGTTTAAATGACACCGAATCTATTATTCAAGATTTAGAAAAAAGTGGTGTTGATATGATAGAAATTGGGTTGCCTTTTAGCGACCCACTGGCCGATGGACCAACCATTCAAGCAAGTTCTACCCAAGCACTAAAAAATGGCATGTCTACAGAAGTACTTTTTAAGCAAATAAAAGATATTCGTAAAACGGTTTCAATTCCATTAATCATTATGGGATATTTCAACCCGATGTTACAATATGGCGTGGAGGCGTTCTGCAAAAAATGCCAAGAAATTGGTATAGATGGTTTAATAATTCCAGATTTGCCTGTTGATGTTTATCATGACGAATACAAATCTATTTTTGAAACATACGGACTCATTAATGTGTTTTTAATTACACCTCAAACAAGTGTAGAACGCATTAACTTTATTGATTCTATTTCCAATGGATTCATTTACATGGTTAGCAGCGCTAGCGTTACAGGAAGCCAATCTGGTTTTGGTGAAGAACAAACTGGTTACTTTAAACGAATCGCAGAAATGAACTTAAAAAATCCACAAATTATAGGGTTCGGAATTTCAGATAATAAAACATTTACCCAAGCCACTCAATACGCTAAAGGCGCTATTATAGGAAGTGCTTTTATAAAATATGTTTCAAACAACGGAATCAAAACTATCAGCGAGTTTACAAAAAATATAAAAGAATAATCTGGCTTATTCATCAAGTATTCTCATAAAATTATAAAACAAAAAATTAGTTTAATACTAATAATTATTTATATTATATCCATGAAAGACATTGAGAATATTGAGTTAGCATTTTTAAGCTTAGATGATTATCAAGAGCTAAAAAAAGCTATGATAGCATCTTACACAACCATGCCTGATGCTATTTGGGATGAAAAGCATATAAGCACATTAATAGAAATTTTCCCTGAAGGACAAGTTGTTATAAAAATTAATAACAAAATTGCAGGTTGTGCGCTATCAATTATAGTTGATTATGATAAATTTGAAGATAATCATACCTATAAAGACATAACAGGCAATTACACGTTTAATACGCACACTAACAATGGTGATGTTATTTATGGCATTGATGTATTTATAAAACCAGAATTTAGAGGATTAAGATTGGGTCGTCGTTTATACGATTATAGAAAAGATTTGTGTGAGCGATTAAATCTTAAAGGCTTAGCTTTTGGTGGTAGAATTCCAAATTATCATAAATACTCTGATAAGTTAACACCTAAAGAATATATTGAAAAAGTTAGACTTAAAGAAATTCATGATCCGGTTTTAAACTTCCAGATTTCAAATGATTTTCATCCTGCCAGAATTTTAAAAAACTATTTAGAAGGTGATGCCTCTTCACAAGATTATGCCGTTTTGTTAGAATGGGATAATATCTATTATGAAAAGAAAAATATTAAGGCTACTACCATTAAAAAAATTGTACGTTTAGGATTGGTACAATGGCAAATGCGTCTTTATAAAGATTTAGACGAATTAATGCAACAAGCAGAATTTTTTATTGATGCCGTTTCTGGATATCGTAGTGACTTTGCTCTTTTTCCAGAGTTTTTTAATGCCCCTTTAATGGCTGAAAACAACCATCTTTCAACACCAGAAGCCATTCGCGAACTTGCTAAACATACCCATGAAATTGTTCAGCGTTTTTCAAAATTAGCTATTTCTTATAATATTAATATCATAACAGGAAGTATGCCTGAAATGGTTGGTGATTCACTTCATAATGTTGGTTATTTATGCAGACGCGATGGCAGTATGGAACGTTATGAAAAACTTCATGTTACTCCAGATGAAGCTAAAGTATGGGGAATGGTTGGTGGTAACCAATTAAAAGCTTTTGATACCGATTGTGGTAAAATAGGAATTTTAATTTGTTATGATTCTGAGTTTCCAGAATTAAGCAGATTATTGGCAGATGAAGGCATGGATATTTTATTCATTCCCTTTTTAACAGATACTCAAAATGGCTTTTCACGTGTTAGACATTGTGCCCAAGCAAGAGCAATTGAAAATGAATGTTATGTAGCTATTGCTGGAAGTGTTGGCAATTTACCTAAAGTTCAAAATATGGATATCCAGTTTGCACAATCTATGGTATTTACACCTTGTGATTTTGCGTTTCCAACCAATGGTGTAAAAGCAGAAGCTACTCAAAATACAGAAATGATTTTAATTGCAGATGTGGATATAGATTTATTGAGAGAACTTAATCAATTTGGAAGTGTAAGAAATTTAAAAGACCGTCGAAAAGATATTTTTGATTTAAGAAAATTAAATTCTAAAACAAACTAATTATGTCTGCTTTTAATAATTGGAAACTTATAATATTACTTTGCCTCACTTTAGGACTAGCACCGTATGTTCCAGAACCTCATATAGTTGGAAAAATACGTTGGATTGCTGGTGGCGCCAATGGCATGAAACTCATGGATTGGTTTGACACTGTGCTTCATGGTTTTCCATTCATTCTATTAATACGATTCATTATTTTTAAATTAATAAATAAAAATGCCTCTTAATATTGTTTTGATTGAACCTGAAATACCAAATAATACAGGAAATATTGGAAGGTTAGCCTTAGCATCTGGTTCAAAATTACATTTGGTAAAACCTTTTGGTTTTGAAATTGATAATACTCGTTTAAAACGTGCTGGTTTAGATTATTGGCAACATCTTGATATTGTTTATTATGATAATATTGAAGATTTTTTTGACAAAAATAAAGAAGCTAACATGGTGTTTTTATCAAGTCATGGTGCAAAAACACATTGGAAAATTCCTTTTGAAGACGACATGTTTTTAATCTTTGGTAAAGAATCTGTTGGATTACCTAAAACTATCCTAAACACCCATTCAGAAAGCTTGTTTAAGATTCCAATTTATAGCGATAAAGTTAGAAGCCTTAACCTAGCAAATGCCGTAGGAATTGTGATTTATGAAGGGTTGAAACAACTAAACAAATTATAGTTAGTGTGATTTACAACTACAATATTTGTCACTTTTAGCTTTTTCAAAACATTCTTTCCCTTCTTTAAAAGCGAAATATGAGAGCAATAAAGTTCCTAAGCTATCTAAATATGTAATATGAGTTAGTTCGTATAAACCACTACTCACTAACAAAATAACAGACATATAAATGCAAACCAACGTGCAATTAGCGTCGGCTAAAATTGGTTCTGAATTTAATTCACTACCAACCTTTCTCTTCCAGATTACCAAAACCCACATCACCAGTATAGAGATAACTGAGATTACAACTCCCCAAAATGTTGTAATAGGTTTGTGACCAATATACATATTGTAAAAACTTGTAATTACTAAACCAATAACAAGCAAATAAAATGCAAATCCTGTAATCCGTAAAGCTGATCTTTCAAAATCATCCCTTTTACTATCAGAATGCTTTTTTATTCTTATAATCATATGAGTTATTCCTAATCCAGAAATAACTTCAATGAAACTGTCTGTTCCAAAACCAAATAAGGTTAAGCTTTCATCTTCAAATCCTAAATATGTAGCGATAATACCTTCAGCAACATTATAAATTACTGTAAAAATAGCCAGTGCAAAAGCAATTTTAAATAATTTATCTTCTTTGCTCATTTTGATTTTTTATATCGTTAAGGCTTTTTTTTATTAAACGACTAAAAAGCCTTAAATAGTATTACATTCTTTCTGGCACATTAATACCCAATAATTTAAAGGCATTTTTAATAGTTAATGCTACTTTTTTTGAAAGCTGAACTCTAAAAATTTTATCATTTAAATCATCGGCTCCAAGTATGGAAACATTTTGATAAAAAGAATTAAACTCCTTCACCAAATCATAGGTATAATTTGCAATTAAAGCTGGACTATGTGTTTCTGCTGCATTTTGAATAACTTCAGGAAATAATTGTAACTGTTTTAAAAGTTCTTTTTCTTTCTCATTTAAAGTCATACCTGTCAATGGTTTTGAATAATCAAAATCCGCTTTGCGAATAATTGACTGTATTCTGGCATAAGTATATTGAATAAAAGGTCCTGTGTTTCCTTGAAAGTCTATAGATTCTTTTGGGTCAAATAAAATACGTTTTTTGGGGTCTACTTTTAAAATAAAATACTTTAAAGCGCCTAAGCCTATAGTTTTATAAAGCTCTTGTTTCTCACTTTCAGAATACCCATCTAGTTTACCTAATTCTTCTGAAATTTCTGCAGCAGTAGAAGCCATTTCATCAATTAAATCGTCAGCATCAACAACGGTTCCTTCTCTACTCTTCATTTTCCCAGAAGGCAAATCTACCATGCCATAACTTAAATGATATAGGTTTTTAGCCCAATCAAATCCAAGTTTTTTCAAAATTAAAAACAAAACTTTAAAATGATAATCTTGCTCGTTGCCAACTGTATAAACCATACCGCCAACATCAGGAAAATCTTTGATGCGTTGAATAGCAGTTCCAATATCTTGAGTCATGTAAACTGCAGTTCCATCGGCACGTTGAACTATTTTTTTATCTAATCCATCCTCTGTTAAATCACACCAAACAGAACCATCTGCTTCTTTAACAAAAACACCAGATTTTAATCCTTCAGCAACAAATTCTTTTCCTAATAAATAGGTGTTACTTTCATAATAAAGCGTATCAAAATCAACTCCAAGATTTTTATAGGTTATATCGAAACCATCATAAACCCAATGATTCATTTTTTCCCAAAGAGCAACAGTTTCTTCATCACCAGCTTCCCATTTTAAAAGCATATTTTGTGCTTCCAACAAAATTGGAGCTTGCTTTTTTGCTTCCTCTTCTGTTTTTCCTGTAGTAATTAAGGCTTGAATCTCTTTTTTATATTCTTGGTCAAACTTCACATAATAACTACCAACCAACTTATCGCCTTTTAAACCTGTACTTTCAGGTGTTTCGCCATTTCCAAAGCGTTTCCAAGCTAACATACTTTTACAAATATGTATCCCTCTATCGTTAATTATTTGGGTTTTATAAACCTTTTTCCCTGAAGCTTTTAAAATTTCGGCAACACTATACCCTAATAAGTTGTTTCTAATATGCCCAAGGTGTAATGGTTTATTTGTGTTTGGTGAAGAATATTCAACCATAATAGCTTTGTCTTCTACCTTTGGAGACACAAAACCATAACAATCATTGGTACTTATTTCATTAAAAAATTGAACATAATAAGAATCTTCAATTTCAATATTTAAAAACCCTTTAACTACATTAAAGGCTTTAACTTCATCAACATTTTCAAATAAATAGTTTCCAATGTCGTTTCCTATTTGAACAGGATTTCCTTTAATAAAACGCAACATAGGAAAAATAACAAGTGTAATATCTCCAGCAAATTCCTTTCTTGTCGCTTGAAACTCTACTATATCTAAAGAAATACTAAAAGTAGATTGTACAGCTTGTTTAACCTGTATTGATAAAGTTTCTTGAAGGCTCATTAATTATATCTTTTTAAGGGAGCAAAGATAACAAGTTTTTTATGTTTTTTGAATTTAAACATAAAAGCTTGATATTATGAAATTGTGGAATTTAGCTTTTTACAACAAAAATATTACTTAGCTTTTTTACCTCCTATAAAACCTAAAGCAACGGCCACTAAACCTAGGGCTATTGTTATGTATGAATTTGTGTTATCTTGAGTTTCAATACTAAGGTCACCTAAACTAAAAGATGTTTCTGGTGCAATTAATGTATAAATTCCATAACCCAATAGAACTACTCCTACTACTAATAGTATCACTGTTACCGTTTTATTCATATTATAAATTTTATATTTTTTTTAAGGTATTAAATATTAATAGAAATATAAAATAATTTTAATAAGAATATTTATAAAAATCTTATAAAACAAAGAAAAAAAAATGCTTGCATTCAACAAAAAAAGTGTCGTTTTTCTATGATTTTTACCGTTCATCTATTCGTCGATATTTTTGTAAATATCCATATTCATTTAATCTAATTTATTGGTAGTAAAACGCAAAAATTAGATTTTTCAAAGGCTTTTCGCAACTTTTGTTATTGTATTGCTATTGTTCTCTTTTTAAACGGAAGACTAACAAAAACTAACTAAAAGATACAACTTATATAAAATAGTCTTAATTCCCTCAACAAGAAACATTATATGATTATAATATTGATGGTTGTATGTTAAACATTGTATGAGGAAAATTATTACTCTATCATTCTTTTTACTAGTGTTCTCTGGTTTTGCCCAAACCAAAGAGATAGATAGTCTTTTTATACAATTAGCTTACGAAGAATCAGACACATTAAAGGTTGAGACCTCTTTAAAACTTATTCAAAAACTATATGATATTGAAGCCTATGATAGAGCTTTAAAATATATTTTTGAAAGTGAAAAACTGTCAAGCAGCATGAATTACACTCATGGTATTGCTGAAACCACTTATTATAAATCTTTAATTTACACCACTAAAAACGATTATATAAATGCTGTTACTGGTTATGCAAAATCTAAAGCATTATATACAGATTTAAAGGATACATTAGGCGTTGCAAAAGTTAACAATAGTATTGGTTTAATAGAAATTAAACGTGGAAATTACGCCAAAGGCTTGCAGTACTCATTATCGGCAATTAAAGAGCTCGAGAAACGCAATTTAAAACCAGAGCTTTGTTCTGCCTATAACAATTTAGCTAAAGCCTATTACAGTATTAATGCTCAAGATAAAGCATTAGAATTCTATTTGAAAGCATTACAACTTCAAACCGAACTCAATAAAAAGCCTGAAATTATTGAATCAAATAACCGATTGGCCGAATTATATTCTGCAAAAAAAGAATATAGAAAATCCATAGAATATTATGAAACCGTTATTAAAATGGTTGGTAATACTAATGATTCAATTAAAGGAAATGTATTACCAAAACTTGGTGGTGAATATTTGAAGTTTAACGATTATGAAACGGCTACTAAATATTTACTTGAAGGTTTAAATTTAAACAGAAAATCAAAAAACAAGTTAGGTTTAGTGATATCATTAAATAATCTTGGTGAACTAAACTATAATCTAAAAAAATTAGTGCTTGCTGAAAACCAACTTTATGAGGCTGGCACACTTGCTAAATCCATCAATAATAAAACAGAATTATTAAAGTATTACAAGCTTATGAAAGCTATAGATTCTACCAAAAGAAAATTTGATAGAGCTTTCATCTGGCAAAGAGAATATTATAATTTAAAGAATAGTCTTGATAATAATAATGTTTTTAAAGACTCTTTATCAAACAGTTCTTTAGAACTTAATCCAGACTTTGATAATATTATTGAAAAAGCAAACGACACAACTTTATTACAAAAAGAAACTAAAATTGAAGATGATGAAAAACTAAATCGTTTTCAATTAATATTTTATGCCCTTTTAGGAGCCTTAGCCATTGTTTCTACTTTCTTGATTTTGATTTATTTAAAACGAAATAACAGTATAAAATATACCCAAGATTTAGAAGAAAAAAACATTAAAATAGAGTTGCAAAATAAAGCGTTTCAAGAACAAACCAAGCATCTTGAAAATGTAAATAATGTAAAAGACAAGTTGTTCTCAATCATTTCACACGATTTAAAAGATTCACTTTCTTCTATCAATGGTTTTATTGATTTATTAAAAGACGGCTCTTTATCAAGAGATGAATTTGACAATTTAATTCCAGAATTAAGTGAAAACGCCAACAATGCCTCTTTATTACTTTTTAATTTGCTTAACTGGTCAAAGTCCCAAATGCATTCACTTGAGCCAAAACCAACTTTGTTTGATGTACAAGAAGTTTTTGAAGACAAAGTTAAATTAATAGAACAACGGTTAGATAGTAAAGGTATTGATTTAATTGATCATTCACAACGTGATTTTGTCTATGCCGATAGAAGTATGTTTGAAATTGTAATTCAAAACTTGCTTGCAAATGCTGTAAAATTCTGTAAAAATGGAGATTCAATTACCATTTCAAATCACATTAGTAATGGTAGTTGCATTATTAGTATTGCCGATACAGGTATAGGAATTTCAAAAGAGAACATTGAAAAACTCTTTAAAAATAATTCTTTTACCACCATTGGAACCAAGAATGAAAAAGGTACTGGTTTAGGGCTTTCAATTTGTAAAGAACTGGTTGAATTAAATAATGGTAAAATTTGGGTTGAAAGTAACCTAAATGTTGGAAGCACTTTTTACGTTCAACTTCCAAAATCTAAATAATTAATACTTAGGCTTTAGGTAAAAACACTTCAGCCATCATACATCTTGCACTTCCGCCTCCACAAGCTTCAATAGTATCTAAAGAACTGGAAACAATAGCTTTATTATGTTTTTTCAGGGTTTCTAATTGCGTATTGGTAAGTGAGTTATACGCAGATTGGCTCATCACCAAATACAATTCATCGTTTGCGCCTTTTACTTGTAACATATTACCTGCAAAACAATTTACTTGCGCTTCTGTAATATCAACAATTTCTTTACCATGTTCTTTTAAATGCTGAATCACATTTTTTCGTTCTTTTTTGTCATCAATACTTGAGAGACAAATCACAGCAAAAGTTTCTCCCAAACACATCATTACATTGGTATGATAAATAGGCACTCGTTTTCCGTTTACGGTTTGATTTGCTGTAAACCAAACGGGCATATAATCAAAATCTTCACAAAACTCAATAAACAAATCTTCGTCGGCTCTTGGAGACAATGCACAATATGCCTTTTTATTTACTCGATCAAGCAACAAACTTCCTGTACCTTCAAGAAAAACAGCTTCCTCTTCAGCACTTGTATAATCAACAATATTGTTTATTATAAACCCATTAGCTTCAAGGATTTCTAAAATATCTTCCCGTCGTTCCAAACGTCTGTTTTCTGCAAACATTGGGTACAAACCAACCGTACCATTTTGATGAAATGATATCCAGTTGTTTGGAAAAATAGAATCTGGTGTATCAGTATCCTTGATATCATTCACTACAATAACATGCACTCCTACTTTTTGAAGCTTTTCTACAAAGCCATCAAACTCTTTCTGTGCTTTAGCATTAACCGTTTCAGGCAATAAATTATCTAAAACCTTTTGGTAATAATTGTTTACAGCAGTTTGTTCGTTCATCCTAAAATTTACAGGACGAATCATTAAAATAGTATTTGTGGTTTGTTGCATAATGATAATATAAAGTACAAAAGTAAAGCTATTTGTGTTTACATGATAGTATTATGGTTTCCTTTTTTAAGGCTTAAAAAAACTTGATTTTGTAAGAATTTTTAACTAACTTCGTTTATCTGCTGATATAGAATATTAAAATAATTCCATATCATCGCATTA
>DJWL01000199.1:0-21639 GCA_002441545.1 Flavobacteriaceae bacterium UBA6231
CCAAATATGATTATATATTTAAACTTAAGGTTTTAGAATTCTATTTTGGAATCCCTATTACAGACATAAATTAATTAAAATGAGTAAAAAATCACTTATTGTTGTTATATCAATTACTATAGTTCTATTAGCTGTTTTAATTGGTGGAAAAAAAGCCGGTTGGTTTGGTAAAAGTGGTAATTTTAAAGAAATTGAAGCTAAAAAAATTGCAAGATTAGATATTGTTGAAACGGTTTCTGCTACTGGAAAAATTCAGCCAGAAGTTGAAGTTAAAATATCTAGTGAAGTTTCAGGGGAAATTATTGAGTTACCAATTATTGAAGGACAGCAAGTAAAAAAAGGTGATTTATTAGTTCGTATCAATCCAGATATATATCAATCTAGTTTAAATCGTTCACAGGCAACACTACAAAATGTCAAGGCTAATTTAAATCAGGCTGAAGCATCTTTAAAAGAAGCCAAAGCTAGTTATGAAAGAAATAAACAGCTTTTCGAAAAAGGCATTATTTCAAAGTCAGATTGGGACAAAGCAGTTTCTAGTTACGAAATTGCATTAGCCAATAGAGAATCTGTTTATTATAGTGTTAAAAGTGCTGGAGCAACTGTTAATGAAGCCGTTGACAACTTAAATAGAACTACTATTTATGCACCAATGGATGGAACTATTTCTAAATTAGATGTTGAATTAGGAGAGCGCGTTGTTGGAACACAGCAAATGGCCGGAACAGAAATTATGCGTGTTGCCAACTTAACAAACATGGAAGTTGAAGTTGATGTTAATGAAAACGATATTGTAAAAGTTAATATTGGTGATTCTACAATTGTTGAAGTAGATGCCTATTTAAAAAAACAATTTAAAGGTATTGTTACTGAAATATCAAATTCAGCCGATGGCGTATTAACTGCAGATCAAGTAACAAATTTTAAAGTTAAAGTTAGAATTGTAGAAGATTCATATAAAGATTTGGTTGGAGGAAAGCCAGTATACTATTCACCATTTAGACCAGGTATGACAGCTACTGTTGATATTATAACTGATAAAAGAGATAAAGCTATCAATGTACCAATTAGTGCCATAGCAATTAAAACGGATACTACTTCAGCTAAAAAACCTAAAAATGAAACTGAAGCAGTGATAGATAAAGATCAAAAATTTGAATGCGTCTTTATTAAAAAAGGTGATACTGCAGAACTACGTGTTGTGAAAACAGGTATACAAGACGATTCAAACATTGAAATTGTATCAGGATTGGAAGAAGGAGAAGAAGTTATTGTTGGACCCTATAATGTGGTAACAAAAACACTTAAAAGTGGAGATAAAGTTGTAATAAAGTCAAACCCTGAAGGTGGCGATTCAAATAATGACTAACTGAATTTATTTTGAGCTTAATACTTAGTATAGAAACAGCAACAACCAATTGCTCAGTATCAGTTTCCAAAGATGGGAACACCATAGTTTTAAAAGAAGATTACGATAAAAACTACTCTCATGCAGAACGACTTCATGTGTATATTGATGAAGTTTTAAAAGATGCCACAATTGAATCTAGTCAGTTAGATGCAATTGCCGTAAGTAAAGGGCCAGGGTCATACACAGGATTACGTATTGGAGTATCGGCTGCAAAAGGACTATGTTTTGCTTTAAATAAACCATTGATTTCAATTCCTACTTTAGAAGCTTTGGCACATCAGGTCGTTTGTAATGATGGAATTATTGTAGCGATGTTAGATGCTAGACGTATGGAAGTTTATGCAGCTATTTTTGACTCAAATTATAATCAAATCAAAGAAACCCAAGCAAAAATTTTAGACGAGTCCTCTTTTAAAGAATACTTAACTCAAGGTAAGGTGTATTTTATAGGGAATGGAGTTGAAAAAACGAAAACCTTAATTTCGCATCCAAATGCCATATTTATTGAAGACAAATTGCCTTCAGCTAATGAAATGAGTGCATTGGCTAATCAAAAATACAAAAAAAGCGATTTTGAAGATATCGCTTATTTTGAACCTTATTATTTAAAAGATTTTGTGGCCTTAATGCCCAAGGCATAAACTATAAAACAGCAAAGATTAAAGCTATAATGGCAGGAATCGCCTGCACATAAAACAAACGTATTTTTTTAGTGGAATAAGCTCCATAAATACCTGCTACTATCACGCAAATAAGAAAGAAAATTGTAGTATTATTATCTTTTACAATGATAGAATAAATCAACCCAGCAGACAAGAAACCATTATATAATCCTTGATTGGCAGCCAAAACCTTGGTGTCATTAGCAAATTCCTTTGACTTTAGACCAAATGTTTTGATGCCTTTAGGAGTGGTCCATAAAAACATTTCCAAGATCAGGAAATACAAATGTTCAAAAGCGACTAAGGCTACAAAAAAAGTTTTTAAGAATATCATGGTGTTATCAATTTAATGGCGTCATCAACTTTTGATACGGGAAGTTTACACGCGTTATCTATACATACATATATTAAAGTTTGGTCAGGTAAATACCTGTTAGCTAATAAAGGTAAGTTATTTTCTGATATGCTCCCTGCAATGATTTTGTTGGGAATATAGTTTTTGTTTAATTCTGAAATTTTTCTTGAAGCCTCATTTCCTACTATTGCCACTTCATAAAACGGATTGGTATAATTAAGCATAAGGTCTAACCAATTAGAATATCCCGAAGCATAATCTTGAATTTCAGGTTTTACGTTGTTCAGTATTGTCAATGCTGTTTTTCTGAAGTGATTATTATCGAAATAATGAGATAATTTGAACAGATTCTTAGCCATAATGGAATTACTTGCAGGAATCACATTATCGCGATATTCCATATTTCTTGACACTAAAGCATCATCTTGATTGGAGGTAAAGTAAAACATATGATGGGTTTCATCAAAAAAATGATCAAAGGTGTAATTGGCTAAATTTCTTGCGGTTACAAGCCACGTTTCATTTAAAGTGTTTTCATAAAGAGTTATGAATGCATCTATGACTGTTGCATAATCTTCAAGATACCCATTGATTGTGCTTTTACCATTTTTATAATTATGATTTAATCCACCATCTTCTCTTAACTGATTGTTTATTATAAAATTAGCATTCTTTTCAGCTGCATCTAAATAGTTTTTATTACCAAATACTCTATATGCATCTACATATCCTTTTAGCATGAGAGCATTCCATGAAGATAGTGTTTTATCATCAAGTCTGGGTTTTTCTCTTTTATTGCGTTCCTTTAAAAGTAAGTTTTTCCAATTATTTAATTTTTGGTTTAATTGCTCTTTGCTTATCTCATATTTTTTAATAATCTCACTATCATCATCTTTTCTTATAAGCACATAATTATTGTGTTCCCAAAACCCGTAATCATTTATGTTATAGTATTCTGAAAATAGTTGATAATCTTCCTTTAAAATATTTTTAAGTGCTTCTTTTTCCCAAATATAAAAGGCCCCTTCCTCAAGGGTTCCTTCGAGGTTATTGCTATCGGCATCAAGGGATGAATAGAAAGCGCCATTTTCTGAGGACATCTCTTGTTTTATATACTCCAAGGTTTGTGTAACGACCTCTTTGTATAGTTCATTTTTGGTGATGAGATAGGCATCTGAATATAGGCTTACTAATTGGCCATTATCGTAAAGCATTTTCTCAAAATGGGGCACATGCCATTTAGTATCAACAGAATATCTTGAAAAACCACCACCAATTTGATCAAACACACCACCATAAGCCATTTTTGTAAGCGTGAGGTTTACATAGCTTTGTAATTCTTTGTCGTTGTTTTGATAGGCATATCTTAATAAAAAATGATAGTTATTAGGCATCATAAATTTTGGAGCTCGGTTCATACCGCCATCTTTGTAATCAAATTGGTTGGCCCATTTTTTTACTACTTCTTCAATAAATTTGGTTTCGAAAACAGGTTTATTAGTATTAAGAACTATCATATCCATAGACTTTATGCCTTGCTCTAATTTGTCAGCATACTTATAAATATTTTCAGGAGATTCTTCATAGAGTTTTGCTATCTGAGATAAGGCATCTAGCCATTGCTCTTTTCTAAAATAGGTTCCTCCCCAAATAGGTCTGCCATCGGGTAATGCAATTATGTTCATAGGCCAACCACCGCTACCTGTCATAAGTTGAACCGCATTCATATACACTTGGTCAACATCGGGACGTTCTTCTCTATCTACTTTTACATTAATAAAGTGTTCATTCATTACTTGGGCCACTAAAGTGTCTTCAAAACTTTCGTGTTCCATAACATGACACCAATGACAGGCTGCATATCCAACACTTATTAATAATAGTTTATTTTCAGACTTGGCAAGCTTTAAAGTTTTAGAGTTCCATGCATTCCAATTTACAGGGTTATGGGCATGTTGTAATAAATAAGGACTGGTTTCATTAATAAGGTCGTTGATGTATTGGTGTTCCATAGTTTTTGAATTCTGACCTTTACAGTTTATTAAAAGAAATGAAAATAGAAACACAAATAGCTTCATCTACCAAAGTTAGAAAAAAATTAGGCATAAAAAAAAGCGTTCTATATTGAACGCTTATATATTTTAATAATGAATTAAATTATTCTACTTCAAAAGTGATTTTTACATTTACTCTAAATTCAGTCACTTCATTATTTGTAACACTAGCACTTTGGTCTTGAACATATACAGAACGAATATTCTTAACACTTTTGGCTGCGTGTGTTACAGCTTTTTTAGTTGCATCTTCCCAACTTTTGTCTGAGTTTGCTAAAACTTCAATTACTTTTAATACTGCCATGATGTATGATTTTTGAGTTAATAAATATGTTACTATCTTATAAATATAGTTATTTTTTCATACCCATTTATAAAGCACATCATCAAAATGCCCACCAAAACTTAAAAACAGTAGAAATCAACAATTAAATTAAAGACTATTTTTTAGTTGAATTACCCATTAATAGCTTCAACCATAGCTACTTTTCCAGGTAGCATTTCTTTAAGCATATTTTCAATACCACTCTTTAAAGTGTAAGTAGAAGAGGGGCATCCGCTACAAGCGCCTTGTAACATCACACTCACTTTTTTACTTTCAGAATCATAAGAAATAAACTGAATGTTACCTCCATCACTTGCTACAGCCGGTTTTACATATTCATCAAGTATATTTACAATTTCCTTAGAGGTATCGTCAAGCGACTCAAAATGTGAAGTATTTTGATTGTCAGAATTTTTTAAAGTTTGTGTTGCGCCAGCTACAACTATGTCTTTCCCATTTTCAATATAGCCTCTAATAAATTCACGGAGCTCCATGGTAATTTCTTGCCAATCTGCAACATCGTATTTTGTGATAGACACATAATTTTCATCAATAAAAACACTTTTTATAAATGGAAAATGAAACAATTCGGTTGCCATTGGAGAAACTTTTGCTTCATCAATAGACGTAAATTCAAATAAAGAAGTCACTAATTTTTTATTTGCAACAAATTTAATAACTGCTGGATTTGGTGTGCTTTCGGCATAAACTGTTACTGGTGTTTTCTTTGTTATTTCAGATTCTTCTATCACCAGGCCACCATCATTTAGATAAGCTTCTATTTGCTCGGCAACTTCATCTTGAACATCTTTCCATTCAACAATATTATAGCGTTCTAAAGCAATGAAATTCCAAGAAATATATACTTTTTTAACAAAAGGCAAATAGAATAATTGCTGACCTAAAGGCGAAGCTTTTGCTTCATCAATATTGTTAAATTCAAAACTTTGGTGTTTGGTAATAATTTGATTAATTTCAAATTTAACAATCGTATTATTTGATGTTTCCTGTACAGAAACCTTAAAAATATTCATTTTAGCTAATTTTTTGTAAAAATACAAAAGATAACTTTACTTATCCATATATTTGAATTTTGTTCGTGATTATTATATAAGAAAGATATAGTGTATCTTAACGATTTTTATGTAATTTTTTAATAATCAAGGCGTTTAAATAATATCAAATCTACCTTGAAGTAAAGTATATGAAATTTAAAAATATCTTTTTTTTATTTGTTGGAATTTTATTTTCTCAGATTACAATTTCTCAAGAAGGACTTCCTATTTATACTGATTATCTTACTGATAATTATTATTTAATCCATCCATCTATGGCTGGCATTGCAAACTGCTCAAAAGTTAGGCTTACTGCTCGTCAACAATGGTTTGGACATGAGGATGCTCCTAAGCTTTTAACTTTAAGTATTAATGGAAGAATTGGAGAAACTCCTTCTGCTGTTGGAGGCATATTATACACCGACAAAAATGGGTACCATTCACAAACAGGAGCTTATGTTACTTATGCGCATCATTTGATGTTTTCTAGAAGTGAAGTGGATTTAAATATGTTGTCATTTGGTTTAAGCGCAGGGTTTATTCAATATAAATTGGATGAAACATCTTTTCCTTTTGATGGTCCTGATCAAATAATAGATGGCATTGTGCAAAGTGAGACTAATTTTAATATTGATCTTGGTTTTTCTTACCATTATTTAGATTATTATGCCCATGCTACAGTTAAAAATGTACTAAAGAATTCTGGTATTAATAATGATATTGAAATTACAAGTAATTTAAGGCGTTATTTGTTATCAGTCGGTGGAGTTTTTGGAAAATTAGGTGGCGAATGGAGTTACGAACCTTCTATTATGTTTCAATATAAAGATGGAACTCAAGAATCTTCAATTGATATAAATGGTAAAGTTTATAAAGAGATGGATTTTGGCAAACTTTGGGGAGGAATTTCTTATAGAAACAGTTTTGATGGTGCTCAATATTTAGATGGTTCAGGTGTTAGTAGCCAAAAATTGAGACAGATAACACCCATTTTAGGTGTTGATTATAATCAGTTTATGTTTGCTTATACTTATACTTATCAGATGAATTCACTAGTTTTTACAAACGGTGGATTTCATCAATTAACACTAGGATACAATTTTAATTGTAGAAAAGAAAAGTATGATTGTAAGTGTCCTGCAGTAAATTAAAATCATGCCAATTATAAAAGCCCTTAATGGAATAGCACCACAAATTCCAGACGATTGTTATATTGCTGAAAACGCTACCATTGTAGGTGATGTCTCTATGGGAAACCAATGCAGCATATGGTTTAACGCTGTTATTCGAGGTGATGTACATTATATAAAAATGGGCAATAAAGTAAATATTCAGGATGGTGCTGTAATTCACGCAACTTATAAAACTTCCCCAACAACTATTGGTAATAATGTATCTATTGGCCATAATGCAATTGTACACGGTTGTACTATTCATGACAATGTGTTAATTGGTATGGGTAGTATTGTTATGGATGATTGCGTGGTAGAAAGCAACAGTATTATTGCAGCGGGAGCTGTTGTAACAAAAAACACCAAGGTAGAGTCTGGAAGTATTTATGCTGGAATTCCAGCGAAGAAGGTTAAAGATATAAGTCAAGAATTAATTTCTGGAGAGATAAACCGAATAGCAGATAACTATATAAAGTACTCTAGTTGGTATGAATAATTTCTTTTTAAGAATTTCTTTTATCTTAATTTCCTCATTCATTTTTGGTTGCAAAAGTGTTAAAACAGTCAACAATGAAAATTTAAAAGTTAAATTTTTAAGTGAATATATTTTGCCTGAAAGCATATTTGTTAACAATACTCAGGTAGGCGGATTATCAGGTATTGATTTTTATGATGGAACGTATTATTTAGTTTGTGATGATTCTGATAATCCAAGAATTTATGAAGCGTCAATCACTCTTGATAATACTCAAATTTCTAAAGTTAATGTAGACAAAGTTCTTCTTATAAAAAGCACTTCAGATTTTCTGGATTTAGAGTCAATAAGATTTGATGGTCAGTCAAATACAATACTATTAACAAGTGAAGGCCATATTTTTAAGAAAAAAGACCCTTTATTTTTTAGTGTTAATGAAAGTGGAGATATAAAGGACAGATTTGCGATACCTGAATCATTTAAAGCAAACAGCTTACAAAAACCAAGACATAATGCCACATTAGAAGGCTTATGCATTGACTTCAATAAAAAAGGGTATTGGTTGGGAATGGAATTGCCTTTAGAAGTTGATGGACCAGAGCCTCAATTAGAAATTACAAAATCGCCAGTTAGAATTACCTTTATAAATTCTGAAACTAAAAAGCCTGAAAAACAATTCGGATGTTACTTAGATCCGATTGCTAAAAAGCCGCTTTCAAATTTTTCAGTCAATGGACTTACTGATTTATTGGAATATGCCGAAAACAAATTTTTAGTTTTAGAACGTAGTTATTCAAGTGGATTAGGAAACCAAGGAAACACTATTAAATTATTTAAAGTAGATGCCTCAAATGCTACAAATACTTTAAAGATAAATAGTTTAGCTAACACAGACTTCACTTCAGCAAAAAAAGAATTGCTTTTGAATTTTGAAAGTATAAGAGACAAATTAACAGAGAACTCTATTGATAATATAGAAGGGATTACTTTTGGGCCTAAATTACCAAATGGGCATAAGTCTTTAATAGTAATTTCTGATAATAATTTTAATACACAAGGAAAACAATTAAATCAATTTATATTGCTGGAACTTACAGAGGATTAATTTTTAAAAAGCTAAATAATTTACATCAAATTCATTATCTAAAATAGATTTTAAAATTTCTGGATTCCCATTTGTAAAAAATTGATTTTTAGGATTTAAAATAGATGTATTAAGTAAGTTGTTTTTTTCTAAAATAGCTTTTGTTTGTCTTGCTACAGCTTCGCCAGAATCAATTATCTTTACATGTTTTGGTAGTAACTCTAATAATAAAGGCATGAGATAGGGGTAATGAGTACAGCCTAAAACCAGATAATCAATGTTAGCATCTAGCATTGGTTTTAAATAAATTTTCAAAAGATTTTTCATTTCTTCAGAATCTATTTTCCCCATTTCAATTAATTCTACCAATCCTTCTCCAACTTGCTCTATTACCTTTAAACCATGAGCATATAAACTTGTAGTTGTATTGAATAATTCACTAGTTAGTGTTCCTTTAGTTGCTAAAATACCAACAGCTTTTGTTTTCGAATTTAAAGCAGCTGGTTTAATAGCTGGTTCAATTCCAATAAACGGAATTTGATAATTTTTTCGTAATAAACTAATAGCATTTGTTGTAGCAGTGTTACAAGCAACCACAATAAGTTTGCATCCTTTATTAATTAAATATTCGGTGTTTTTTATGCTTAAATTAATAATGGCCTCTTTCCCTTTTGGGCCATAGGGAGCATTTGCACTATCTGCCAAGTATATGGTGTTTTCATGAGGTAAAAGCATGTTAATTTCTTTCCATATGGAAGAGCCACCAATACCAGAATCAAAAATGCCAATAGGATTATTATTCATATCTAACAAAAATAAAAAAGCTGCTTAGTAAAAAGCAGCTTTATATGAAATAATTTAACTGAAAAAATTAGATACCTAATTCTTTTTTAACGTCGTCAAGTAAATTTTTACCATCTGTTAATATAACTACACCTTGTGAAGCATCTAAAACATAATCAAAACCTTGAGCTCTTGATACTTTTAAAATGGCAGCCTTTGCTTTTTCTGTAATTGGTTTTAAAAGATCCATTTCTTTAGTTTGCATGTCTTGTTGGGCTTGACTTTGATATTGTCTGATGTTATCTTGCATTCCTTGAATTTCTTGACCTCTTTTTGCGTTCTCCTCATCTGTTTTAGTAGGAGCTTCAGCTTCATATTGTTTTACTTTGTTTTGAAATTCAGTAGCCATATTTTGAATTTCTGCTTGATATGATTTTGTTAAAGTTTCAAGCTGTGTCTGAGCTGCTTTATATTCTGGCATTGCAGTTATTAAATCTTGGGTATTTATATGTGCAACTTTACTTTGTGCTTGTGTAAAACTTACAGTCCCTATACATAGTGCTGTTGCTAATAAAAGTGTTTTTAATTGTTTCATTTTTAAAAAGTGTTAACTGTTATGATTTATTAATTGTTATTGTTTATACTATCTTTTGCTTTTTGCCTGTCTTCTAAAACTTTCTTTTTTCTAGCTTCAAGTTCTTTTATTCTAGCTTCTCTTTCTGCTAATTTTTTAAGTCTGTTTTCTTCTATAAGTTGTTCTCTAGTTTTAGTTTCAGAAACTTTAGCTTCTGTTGATTTCTCTGAAGTTGTTGTCGAGTCTTTTTTAGTTTCTGATTCTAAAGTTTCAGAGGTTTTATTTCTAGCATCCAATTTTTCTTGCTTAGCTTTTTCTCTATCTTCTAATATTTTTTGACGCCTTGCTTCTGCTTCTAATTTTTTAGCTTCGCGAGCTGCTAAAATTTCTTGTCTTCTTTTTTCAACTGCACTTTCTCTTTCTACCTTTTTTTCTTGTAAAGCCTTCTCACGCTCTTCAAGTTCTTCATTTATTTCTGGTATTAACTCTTCGTCTTGTGCGGCTTGTTTTTCTGCTTTTGTTTGTGCTTGTTCACGTTTTGATGATCTGGTAATACTTCTTAATATTTGCTCACTTAAATCAAATTGCTTTGCCGAGTAGAGCATGGTTGCATCAGAAGATTTATCAAAAACAAAATCATATTTTTTTTGTCCGGCTAAATCTTGCACTGCAGCAAAAATTTGATCTTGAATAGGCTGCATTAATTGTTGTTTTTGAATCATTAAATCACCGTTTGGTCCAAATCTTTTTTGTTGGTAATCTAATATTTCTTTTTCTTCAAATGCTATATCTTCTTCACGTTCTTCAATAAGCTCTTTGGTTAAAAGGGCTTTTTCGTTACTTAAATCTTTTCTTTTTTGTTCAATTCCAGCTAATTTTTCGTCTATTTCATTTTTCCATTTAATAACCTTATCATTTAATTGAGCTGTTGCTTCTTGATATTCTGGAACCTTTTCTAAGATATATTCGGTGTCTATATATGCTATTCTAACTCCTCTTTGAGCATGAGTTGAAAAGTTAATAATAAACACAAATGTCAGTAAAAAAAGAACGTTAGTTTTCATGTGCCTGTTTTTATAATTTTTATAATTTTTTGGTTATAAATTCTAAAAACGACAGATAATCACTATTGAATTCTGTCACCTTTTGAATTGACTTTTCAAAATTAACGAAATTTAATCTTAAAAATTTCAATTCTTGCTCCAAATCCTCAAAGTATTATTAGAAAATATCGTGCCAAAATTAAAATTGTTGACCAATTATGAAATGAGTTTCCCAACCATGTTTCTTGGTTTCTCCAGGAAGAGGATCAAATCCATGACCGAAATCTATACCTAATAAACCAAATGCAGGCATGAAAATTCGAATACCTAATCCAGCTGAACGATAAACATTAAATGGATTATAATCTTTAAAATTATTGTAAGATGACCCACCTTCTAAAAATCCTAGAGCATAAATTTTAGCTGAAGCCTTTAAAGTAATAGGATAACGAAGTTCTAAAGAAAATTTATTATAAATAGTACCACCGTCTTGATCTGATAACGATTGATTTGGATAGCCACGTAAAGCTATAGTTTCTCTACCATCTAAGCTATAACTTCCTAAGCCATCGCCTCCAACAAAAAATCTTTCGAAAGGTATAACGCCTCTATCATTATTATATGCACCTAAAAATCCAAATTCAACACTAGGTCTTAAAACCAAATCTTTTGCTAGTTGGGTATACCAATCTACTTTAAAGTTAATTTTATAAAATTCTAACCACTTATAACGCTCTTGATCAATTTCACCAATTCTATCGGAAGCATTAGTTCTATCGTTTGTGCTTTGAGAGGCATCATCTCTAATAACAATCAATCCATCGCGTTCATCTTTTAATGTGGTATAATCTACACCGTCAAATAAAGAATAAGGTATTGACATTTTAGCTGTAACGTTAAAATTTGAACCGCCAGTTGGATAAATAGGGTCGTTATAAGTGTTATTTCTATTTAAACCTACGGTGTATGATAAATTGTTTGCATAACCATCACCAAATGTAAATAGACCGGTATTATAGTTGTTTAAATCATAACGTTGATAACTAATTGCTTGAGATAAGGTAAAATAATCATCAGGTACTGATAAACGTTTTGCTAAACCGAAGGTTATACCTGTAATGTTGAAACTTTTACTTTTATCGGCATTTCTGGTTTGATAATTATATAAAAATTGTTTTGTATGCGATATGGATGTTGAAAATTGCATTGGTTTTTTACCACCTAACCAAGGTTCAGAAAATGAAAAACTGTAAGTTTGGTAAAAACGGCTTGCTTGCAAACGTAATGCTAATTTTTGCCCATCACCCATTGGGATTGGTTTGTAAGCATCTTTTTTAAAGATATCTTTAATAGAAAAATTATTAAAAGATAATCCCAGCGTACCAATAAAACCGCCGCCACCATAACCTCCTTGCAATTCTATTTGGCTTGATCCTGTTTCTTTAACAGAATATTCCATATCTATAGTGCCTTCATTTGGGTTAGGATTGTTAAAATTTGGAGAAATTTCTTGTGCATCAAAAAATCCTAACTGGCCTAATTCTCTAACCGTTCTAACTACATTTGCTTTACTGTATAATTGACCTGGACGAGTACGTAATTCACGATAAATAACATGGTCATTAGTTTTGTCGTTTCCAACAACACTTACATTATTGAAATAAGCAGGCTTGCCTTCAATAATTCTTATTTCCATATCAATAACATTGTTTTCAGCACCAACTTCAACAGGGTTTATTGAAGAAAACAAATAGCCATTATTTTGGTATAGGTTAGTGATATCTAATCCATCAGGTTTTGAATTGTCTGCAATATGTTTTTGAAGTAAAACGCCATTGTAGGTGTCTCCTTTTTTTATGCGTAACATTCTACTTAATTGCTCATTGGAATAAACAGTGTTTCCAATAAATGAGATATCACCAAAGGTGTATTTTTCACCTTCAATAACCTTGATATGTAGTGATACCGTTTTATCATTATTAGTAATTAAGCTATCAGATATAATACGTGCATCTCTATAACCATTCTCTTTGTATTTGTCAACAACACTTGATAAATCTTTTTGGTAAGCAGAATCAATAAATTTTGAACGTTTTAAAATTCGAAGGCGATTAATTTTTTTTGTGTTTTTCATACTTTTTCTAAGTTTTTTATCACTTAGAATGTCATTGCCTTCAAATACTATATCTTTTACTTTTACTTTTTCACCTTTATCTATATTTAAAACCATATTTACTCTGGCTTTTTGTATAGAATCTTTAACTTCAATGGTATTAATGTTAATTTTTGAATTTAAATAACCTTCCTTTTTATATTTAGTAGCTAGGAAATTTTTAGTGGTTGTAATAAGGTTTTCTGTTACTTTAACGCCTTTGTTAAGTTTATTGTCTTTTATGATACCTTCAACCTTTCCTTTTTTAACACCATTTATTTTTATTTCATTAAGTTCGGGTAAATCAGAGAGTCTTATTTCTAGATAAGCAACATTGTCTTCTATTTTAGTAATAAATATTTCTATATCGCTAAAAAGTTTAGAGTTCCAAAGTTTTTTTATGGCATTACTAATGTCTTCACCAGGAATAGTCATTTCTTTTCCTTTGCTCAAACCAGAGTAAGTAACTATGGTTTGTTCACTAAAACTTGAATTGCCTGAAACAGAAACACCTCCTAGAACGTATTTTTTACCTGCATTATAAGTAATCTCTTGTGATTGAATATTAATACTGCATATAAAAATTAAAATTGTGATGCAGTGTTTAAAGTATGTTTTCAATAGTAATATATTAGCTAATTTGTTCACTTGTTTTCCCAAATCGTCGTTCTCTTTTTTGATATTCAATAATAGCTTTGTACAAATTTTCCTTTGTAAAATCTGGCCAAAGTGTATCTGTAAAATACAATTCGGCGTATGCAATTTGCCAAAGTAAAAAATTACTTATTCGTTGTTCCCCACTTGTTCTAATAAGTAAATCTACATCTGGTAAATTTCGCGTGTAAAGATGCTCATTAATAATTGATTCATCAATTTTTTCGGGCGAAATTATATTATTTTTAACTTTAATGCTTATTTCTTTAATAGTGTTTATTAATTCTTCCCTAGAACCGTAGCTTAAAGCTACTGTTAAAGTCATTCTAGTGTTTAACTTTGTTTTTTCAATGACTTCTGTTAGTTCTTTATGAACTTTTGTTGGTAAAGAGTCCAAATTACCTATTGTACAAAGTTTTATATTGTTATTATGAAGTGTATTAATTTCTTTTTTTAAAGAAGAAATTAAAAGTCTCATTAATGTCTGGACTTCTAATTTTGGTCTTTTCCAGTTTTCTGTTGAAAAAGCATAAAGGGTTAAGTTCTCAACTCCAAGTTCGGCACATCCTTCAACAACTTGTCTTACAGCTTTAGCGCCATTTTCATGGCCAAAAGTACGAGCCATTCCTAATTTTTTTGCCCACCTACCATTACCATCCATTATGATGGCTATATGTTTTGGTAATCTGTTTTCGTTTATGTTTTCTTTTAAACTCATTGATTAATTTGGGCAATAGCAAGGATTCTCTCCAAAAGTATATGTTAGTGTAAAACCAGTAAAGGTGTACCAATCATTATTATTTTGATTTCCAAATCTATATGGTTGTAGCGTTTGGTCTTCAGGATAGCTTCCATCAATATTATCAGAAAAAGTAAAACGAGTTCCAATTTCAAACCCTATAACAAAATTGTTTAAAAAGTTTGTTTTAAAGCCTAATGCCATAGGAATTCCAAATGCCCAACTTGAACCACTTTCTGCTGTTTGTAAGCCATTTAAAAAATAATAATCGCGATGTCTTGCAACACTTATCCCTGAATAAAGATATGGTGTTGCTACTCTTCTACCTGTGTGTAAATTAAAATCGAAAAAAGTAAATTCCATTCCAGCTGAAACTTCTAATAAATTTGCGTCGTATGAATAATCTCTTTGTATACGTCTAGGGTCGTCTGATTTATCATCATAAGCTTTTAAATCTGAATATATTAAGGAAATTCTCCAAGAATGTCGAGAACTTTTATTCCATTTATATAAAATTCCAAGCGATGGAGCATTTGGTGAAATATAATTGGTAGCTCCAACATCTCCAATAAGGTTACTGCCTCCAACAAAAACCCCAAGTTCGTTGATTTGGGATTGACTGAAATTTACACTTAAAAGACTTAATATAATTACGGCTATGTACCTCATAGATATTCAAAAGTTTGCAAATATAATAAATAAGATTTGGTGAATACAATTAGTATCTAATTGAATTAGTTTTAAAACATTAAATCTTGAAAAATATTGCCTAATTGCGTCTGTCTTCTCCCCAAAGAAGCTTTTTTCGAAGTGTTGTTAAGAAACTTTCATTTAAAAGGTCAACCATTTTAATTTTAAATGGTGCTTTTTTTATTTTTATTATAGTTCCGTTATCTAAAGTGGCAATTCTTGAATCTAAAGAGACTAAATGACTTTCTTCTCTGCCGGTAACTTTTAGTTGAATTTCGGTTGAATCTGTAATTATTAATGGTCTGGCGCTTAAATTATGAGGAGCAATAGGGGTTATTACAAAACTATTGGTGTCTGGGGTGATAACAGGCCCGCCACAGCTTAATGAGTATCCTGTTGAGCCTGTTGGAGTAGAGACTATAAGACCATCACTCCAATAGGACGTTAAATATTCACCATTTAAGTATGTTTCAACCGTAATCATTGAGGTTGTGTTTTTTCTGCTTACTGCAATTTCATTTAAAGCAAAATTCATAGCCTTAATATCTTCGTTTTCTGATGATGTTTCTATTGACAATAAACTACGTTCAGAAATTTTATATTTGCCATCAATAATGTTTTGAATGGCTAATTCAATATCATTCACAGGAATAGTTGCTAAAAAGCCAAGTCTGCCTGTATTGATTCCTATGATTGGGATTCCTAAATTTTTAACAAATGTTATGGCTCTTAGTATGGTGCCGTCGCCGCCAATACTAATAAATAAATCAAAAGACGTGTCTAAAGTGTCAAATTGTTTGTTTGATAAATACTTTATTTTGTCTGGATCGTTATCATTAATCAGGCTGTAAAATTCACTTTCAATGTAAGCATCAATATCTTTTTTTTTAAGATATTTAAAAAGTGTATCTACAGCAAAGGTAGTTGTTAAATTATAAAACCTTCCAAAAACTGCAACTTTCATATTCTAAATGTTTAGGTATTTATTCAAATAATCAGAACGTTCTTTAAGACTTTCAATATAACTATCTTCTTCATGACCAGAAATAATATTATAACTATAGCGCCTAAAGGTTTGTATAATATTGTTTAATCCTGAATTTCCTATTTTAAGGGTAAGCTGAATAACTTCGTCATTCATTTTAGAAACAAAAGCTCCAAGAAGTTTCCCGTCATTAGATTCTACAATCTGACTTATTTGACTAAAAGAATAGTCATTAATACCTTTTTCTATAACTAAAATACCTCCAGGTTCATAAAAGAAAGGTGTGTCATTAAACAAACCAATGATGTCTTTGAGTTCATAATATCCTAAATAATCATTTTTATCGTTTAAAACAGGCATCATGTTTGTTGAGTTTTTTGCAAAAGCTTCTAAAACATCTAACCAGATACTACTTTCTCTAACAAAAAAATCCTCAATGGCATATTTATAATCACTCAAAGGCGTATCGCTATCAAAACAGTGCACATCAGTTTCAGAAAATGAACCTAAAAAAACATGATCATCATTTTCTATGGGGATGTAAGAAAAAGTTAATTCATTAAACAATAACTTCAAATCGCAAATTTTGCTGTTAATATTTATAGGTTTTATATCATTAAGAATGTATGATGTAAGTTCCATTGTTGAGTTTTATACATAAACAAAATTAATCAAAAAAAAAGGACATAAGCCTGTTCTACTTTGTATTTTTGTCAATTAAAAAGTGAAAAATGACAAAGTTAAGCGTAAATATAAACAAGATTGCGACCTTAAGAAATTCAAGAGGAGGAAATGTTCCTAATGTAGTACAGTTTGCTAAAGATGTTCAGCGTTTTGGTGCAGAAGGCGTTACCATTCATCCAAGACCAGATGAGCGACATATACGCTATCAAGATGCATACGATTTAAAATCAGAAGTTTATACTGAATATAACATTGAAGGAAATCCTGTTGATTCTTTTATGGAATTAGTTTTAAAAGTCAAACCAACTCAAGTAACATTAGTTCCAGATGCTGAAGATGCTATTACAAGTAACGCTGGTTGGGATACAATAAAGCACAAAGATTTTTTGATTGACATCATTAAAGAATTTAAACAAAACAACATCAGAACATCCATTTTTGTTGACCCAATTTTAAAGCAAATTGAAGGAGCAAAAGAAACAGGAACAGATAGGATAGAGTTATATACCGAGGCCTTTGCACATCAATATGGACTAGGTAATAATGACGCAATAAAACCATATACTTCATGTGCTGAGTTAGCGTATAAACTTGGTATGGGCATTAATGCAGGTCATGATTTATCATTAGATAATATTAAATTTTTTAAAGAAAACATTCCAAATTTATTAGAGGTTTCAATTGGGCATGCATTAATTGCAGAGAGTTTGTATTTAGGTGTTGAAAATGTAATTAATATGTATTTGAATAAATTAAAATGAGGTTGTTAAATTCAAATATATTAGGAAAAGGACAAGGTCAGGCATTTGTGATTCTTCATGGTTTTTTAGGTATGAGTGATAACTGGAAAACTCATGGAAAAAAATTAAGTGATTCTGGTTTTGAAGTACATTTAATAGATCAACGTAATCACGGAAGTAGTTTTTGGGACGATACGTTTAATTATGATGTTTTAGTGGAAGATTTAAAACATTATTGTGAAACATATAGTCTTGAAAATATCATTTTATTAGGGCATTCCATGGGCGGGAAAACCGCTATGTTATTTGCTGCAGAATATCCAGAATTGGTTTCTAAACTAATAGTAGCCGATATCTCTCCTAGGTTTTATCCTATTCATCATGAAACTATTCTTGCAGGATTAAACGCTTTAGATTTTAATATCATTAAAAGTAGAGGTGATGCAGATGTGGTTTTGTCAAAATACATTCCAGATTTTGGAACTCGACAATTTTTGCTTAAAAATTTGTATTGGAAAGAGAAAGGACAACTTGCATTGCGTATAAATTTAGAAACGTTAACTAAAAATGTAGCAGAAGTTGGAGAAGCTTTGCCTTACGAAGCAAAATTTGAAAAAGACACCTTGTTTTTACGCGGTGAAAAATCAAATTATATAATTTCTCAGGATGAATCCTTAATATTTAAACATTTCTCCAAAGCTAAAATAGTAACTATAGAAAAAGCAGGGCATTGGTTACATGCCGAAAACCCTAATGCTTTTTTTGATGCTTTGATAGATTTTGTTGCTTAATATATTTTGTATCTTTAGTGAAATTTAAACTTATGAAATCGCTATTAACAAAGCGTTTGCGTAAGCAAGCACTAATGAAAATAAAGCGATACCATATGACCTTAAAAAAACAAATATTATATACATATGAAACTTATTATTAAACTTTTAGTTAATGCAATTGCCGTTTTTGCAATAGCATATCTTTTAAAAGATAATGGTGTATTTTTAGATTCTTATGTAACTGCAATTTATGTTGCTGTTGTGTTGTCAATTTTAAATCTAATAGTAAAGCCAATCTTAATTATTTTTACCTTGCCAATAACCATTATTACATTAGGATTGTTTTTATTGGTGATCAATGCATTAATTATTCTTCTTGCAGGTAAGTTAATTGATGGGTTTGCAGTAAGCAGTATTTGGATAGCCATACTTTTCAGTGTATTATTATCAATACTACAATCTATATTACACTCCTTTTTGAAAGAAGATAAAAAATAGCCTTAACACAAGGCGTTAAAAACTTTGTTGGGTTGTAAAAAAATTATATTTTTGCAACCCAATTTTAGTTATATAAATTGCTGGTTTTTAAACAACTTATATGTTAAATGCCCGTTTTTGGGCTTCATACCAAAAAAAATGAATATTACAAGAGAAAACCTTGATGCGTTAAACGCTGTAGTGAAAGTTGATATTGCTAAAGAAGATTATAGCGATAAAGTAGAAAAAATCTTAACTGATTACCGTAAAACAGCCAATATACCAGGTTTTAGAAAAGGACACGTTCCAATGGGAATGGTAAAAAAACAATATGGTAAAGCTGTGCTTGTTGATGAAGTTAACAAATTATTGCAAGATGCTTTAAATAAATATTTAACAGAAGAAAAATTAGATGTTTTGGGACAACCTTTACCAAAAACCCAAGATATGATTGATTGGGATGCCGATGGTTTTTCTTTTGAATTTGAATTAGGTCTGGCTCCTGAGTTTGAAGTAGAATTAAAAGGTAAAAAAGCGATTACTCAATACAACATTATTGCTGACGACAAGATGATTGATGAGCAAATTGAAAGTATACAAAAACAATACGGTAAATTAGTATCACAAGAAGTTGTTGAAAAAGATAGTGAAATAGCTGGTACTTATAAAAACGAAGAACATGACATTCAAAATACAATCACTTTAACTTTAGATAAATTTAAAGAAAAATCAACTTCTAAAAAGTTTATAGGAGCAAAAGTAGGAGATACAATTTCTTTGCAAACTAAAGGACTTTATGAAGATGAGCATGATTTAATGCACGCTTTAAAAGTAGGTCATGATAAAGTACATGGTTTAGATATTCCAGTAACTTTTACAATTACCGAAATAAACAAGAGAGAAGTTGCTGATTTAGATCAGGATTTATTTGATAAACTTTTTGGTAAAGATGTAGTAAAATCTGTAACAGAATTAAAATCAAAAATCAAAGAAGATGCTGAAAAGCAATTTGTTCAACAAGCAGATCAAAAGTTATTAAATGATGTAACCGAATATTTAGTTGACAATACAAAGTTTGATTTACCTGCAGAGTTTTTACAAAAATGGTTACAAACTTCTGGAGAAAATCCTCTTGATATTGACCAAGCCAAAGAAGAATACGAAAAGTCTGAAAAAAGTTTACGTTATCAATTGATTGAAGGTAAGTTAATTACAGATAATAATATTCAAATAACCATTGAAGATATTAAAGGTCATACCAAACAAATGATTAAGGGGCAAATGGCTCAATTTGGTCAATTAAATCCTTCAGAAAAGGAATTAGATGATATCGCAGCTCGAGTGTTATCTAATCAAGATGAAGCTCGTAGAATTTCAGAGCAACTTATTAGTCAAAAGTTACTTAATCTTTACAAAGAAAAAGCAAATTTGAAAGTTAAAGAGGTAACCTATGAAAGTTTTGTTAAAGAAGCTTATAGTAAGAAATAAGCAGTACATTAATAAAATATTATTCCTTATATTTAGGCGCTCAATTTTTATAAATTAAGCGCCTAATTTTTAAGTAAAATCTTTTTCATAATTAAGATTTTTGTATCCTGAATGAAATCAGGATTTTAACTCAAGTATAATATTAAAAATCAACAATGGATTACGCAAAGGAATTTGAAAAATTCGCCATAAAAGATCAAGGGATTAGCAGTACTTATTACAACAAAATTGTGAGTAGCATGTACCCATCAAACATGACGCCTTATATTATTGAAGAGCGTCAGTTAAATATATCTCAACTAGATGTTTTTTCACGTTTAATGATGGATCGTATTCTTTTTTTAGGAACAGGAATTAATGACAATATTGCCAATATAGTTCAAGCCCAATTATTATTTTTAGAAAGTGTTGATGCATCAAAAGATATTCAAATGTATATTAACTCACCAGGAGGAAGTGTGTATGCAGGTTTGGGTATTTATGATACCATGCAGTTTATAAAACCAGACGTAGCAACAATTTGTACAGGAATGGCGGCATCAATGGGAGCCGTATTATTATGTGCAGGAGCTCATGGAAAACGAAGTGGGTTAACACACTCAAGAGTGATGATTCACCAACCACTTGGAGGCGCTCAAGGTCAAGCAAGTGATATTGAAATTACAGCAAGAGAAATACTTATTTTAAAAGAAGAACTTTATAAAATTATTAGTAAGCATACAGGTCAAGACTACGACAAAGTTTATGAAGACAGTGATAGAGATTATTGGATGAAAGCTAATAAAGCCAAGGAATATGGCATGATTGACGAGATTTTAGCTCGTAATTAAATAAAAAATTGTATTTTTAACGAATTGTTATAGAGGGATTTATAATATTTTGTTCCCAAAATAGATTATATATTAATGGCAAAAGAAGAATTAGAATGTTCATTTTGTGGTCGTAAAAAACCCGAAACGAATTTATTAATAGCAGGATTAGATGCGCATATATGTGATAGATGTATAGAGCAGGCGCATGGTATCGTTATTGAAGAATCAAAGCAAACAGACAGCAGTGATTTATTTGCAGAATTAAAATTACGCAAACCACAGCAAATCAAAGATTTTCTTGACGGCTACATTATTGGTCAAGATATGACCAAAAAAGTTATGTCTGTGGCTGTCTACAATCATTACAAACGTTTGTTACAACCTAAAACTAATGACGATATTGAAATTCAAAAAAGTAATATCGTTATGGTTGGTCAAACTGGAACAGGAAA
>DJWL01000199.1:21664-117426 GCA_002441545.1 Flavobacteriaceae bacterium UBA6231
GGTTATGTTGGTGAAGATGTAGAAAGTATCTTAACAAGATTATTACAAGCGGCCGATTATAATTTAGAGAAAGCAGAAAAAGGGATTGTTTTTATTGATGAGATTGATAAAATTGCTCGTAAAAGTGATAATCCATCTATTACTAGAGATGTTTCTGGTGAAGGTGTTCAACAAGCGTTATTAAAACTTCTTGAAGGTACAGTGGTTAATGTTCCACCTAAAGGAGGACGTAAGCATCCCGACCAAAAATTTATTGAGGTTAACACTGAAAATATTTTATTTATTGCTGGTGGTGCTTTTGATGGTATAGAACGCCATATTTCTAGAAGATTAAATATGCAGGCTGTTGGTTATAGTGCTTCAATATCTGAAGATATTGTAGATAAAGATAATTTGCTTCAATATATTATACCAAAAGATTTAAAGGATTTTGGTTTAATTCCAGAAATTATTGGACGTTTACCAGTGCTTACATATATGGATCCGTTAGATTCTAAAACACTTCGCGCTATTCTAACTGAGCCTAAAAATGCTATTATTAAACAATATAAAAAATTGTTTTTAATGGATGATATTGATTTTAGTATTACTGATGGAGCCTTAGATTATATAGTAAACAAAGCTGTTGAATATAAACTTGGAGCCAGAGGATTACGTTCATTATGCGAAGAAATTTTAACTGATGCCATGTTTGAGTTACCAAGCAGTAATGAAAAAAAATTGAATATAACTAAAATGTATGCTGAAGATAAAATATCAAAAACAACTATTAAAAAGTTAAAAGCAGTTTCTTAATTATATTTTAATATAAATATAAAAAAACCACTCTAGTTTTAGAGTGGTTTTTTATTTATGGATGTTAATTAATAATGGATATGCTAATTTTTAAATATGTGTTCTTGTAATCTTTTTTAAAAGTATTTCTAATTAATTACTGCACAAAATATTTTTAATAATTTTAGATTAATGCTATATAAAAAGCGTTTAAAAACTTAATAAAACATAATTGTTCGATAAACGGAAATCAGCTAAATATTTAACTTTAGCAGTTCATCGATATAATCTCTGGTATTTGAAAGTCTTGGCACTTTATGTTGGCCACCAAGTTTGTTGTTTTGCTTTAACCAATCATAAAAAAGATTTTTTCTTCCAATATGAATAGCTGGTTTGTTAAGAGTAATATTATTATAACGTTTTGCTTCGTAATCTGAATTTAATGATTTAAGGGCATTATCAAATAATTCATTAAAGTAATCAATATCTTTTGGAGGTGTTTTAAATTCAATAATCCATTCATGTGCACCTTTTTCTTTACCTTTCATGAAAATGGGTGCAGCTGTATAATCTACAATTTCGGCATTAGTTTTTTTGCATACTTTTTTTAATGCTTCTTCTGCATTTTCAATAATGAGTTCTTCACCAAATACATTTATATGATGTTTTGTGCGTCCTGAAACTTTAATTCTATAAGGGTTTATGGAAGTAAAACGAATGGTATCACCAATTTTATAACGCCATAATCCAGAATTAGTAGTTATAATTAGAGCATAATTTTTATTTAATTTCACATCGCTTAAAGGAATCACTTTTTGATCTTTAGTTCCATAAGTATCCATTGGGATAAACTCATAAAATATACCGTAATCTAACATGAGTAATAACTCACTTGAATTGTTTTGGTCTTGAATTGCGAAAAACCCTTCAGAGGCATTATAAATTTCGTAATACTTAAAATTTGATTTTGGTAGTATTTTTTTATACTGATCTTTATAAGGCGTAAAACTAACACCACCATGAAAATATACTTCTAAATTTGGCCAAATATCGAATAAATTGTTTTTACCTGTAGTTTCTAATACATTATGAAGCAATACGAGCATCCAAGAAGGAACACCTGTTAAACTAGTTACATTTTCATTTCTGGTTTCATCAACAATAGCTTGCATTTTATATTCCCAATCACTCATTAAAGAGACTTTGCTGCTAGGAGTGCTACTAAATTCTGCCCATAGTGGCATGTTATCAATTAAAATAGCAGATAAATCACCAAATACGGTACCATTTTCTCTATATAGTTCTTTGCTTCCGCCAAGTCTTAAGCTTTTTCCTGTAAACATTTGTGAGTTCTCGTTATTGTTGAGATACATGCATAATAGGTCCTTTCCAGCAGCATAATGGCAATCCTCCAATGATTCCATACTAACAGGAATGAATTTGCTTTTGGCGTTTGTAGTACCACTAGATTTTGCAAACCATTTTATTGGTGTAGGCCAAAAAATATTGGTTTCTCCGTTTCGTGATCTTTCAATAATATGTTGATATTCTTCGTATGTTGAAACAGGAATACGTTCAGCAAATGTTTCATAATTTTCTATAGAAGCAAAATCATATTTCTTGCCAATTTGAGTGTCTTTTGCAGTCTCTATGAGGTTTATAAGTAATTCATTTTGTACTTCATTGGGATATTTTAAAAACAATTCAATTTGATGAAAGCGTTTTTTTAAAAACCAAGAAGCAATAGAATTTACTAAATCAATTGGCATATTTATGTTATATTTAAGATCTTAAAAATAACACTTTTTTTCATGACTTTTGAAGGCGTTTTAACAAAAATGGAAACGGAGTTTTCGCAACCTATTCAATACTATTTAGTATTTGAAAATGACTTTATAAGCATGAATCAGTTGTTAGATAAAACCATTACCATTCAATTTGTTAAATACCAATGTTTAAACTGTGGTTTGGATAAACCCATATACAGGCAAGGATTTTGTAAAAGTTGTTTTTATGAAATTCCACAAGCGGCAGATTGGATAATGCGCCCAGAATTAAGTACAGCTCATTTAGATAAAGAAGACCGTGATTTACAGTATGAAAAAAAAATTCAGTTACAACCACATATTGTGTATTTGGCAAATTCAAGCAACGTAAAAGTTGGTGTAACCAGAAAAAGTCAAGTACCAACACGTTGGATTGATCAAGGTGCTCATGAAGCTATTGAGATTGTTGAGGTTCCTAACCGATATTTAGCAGGAATTACAGAAGTTGCCTTGAAAGATTTTGTATCTGACAAAACCAATTGGAGAACCATGTTGAAAAATGACATTAAGGATGAAGATTTAGTTGAATGGCGAGAACGCTTGAAGCAATATATTCCTGATGAAGTTAAAGACTATTTTATAGAAACCAATACCGAAACAAATTTAAATTTTCCTGTTATAAAATATCCTGTAAAACCCAATAGCTTAAATTTGGAGAAAGAAAAGGAATATACTGGAAAATTGGTTGGTATTAAAGGACAGTACCTCATTTTTGATGATGATACCGTTTTTAATATTCGTGGAAACGAAGGTTTGGTTGTAAAAATTAGTTTACCTAGTTAATTGTATCTTTTTTCTTTTTCTTACCACTTAACAAACCGCCAAGAACATTTTTAATTTCACTTTGTACAGTGCTACCAGTTGTTGTCTTGGTAGAATCTGTTTGCGTTGTTTTTGTTTCAGTACTTTGAGCTTCAGTAGTTTTTGAATTACCACCTATTAATCCGCTAAGCAAATCATTTACTTTACTTTTTCCTTGATTTAATAACTTTTGTTTTTCAACCTCAATTAATTGATTAGTTAAGTTTGAAATGCCGCTTGTTAAATCTGTTTTAACGGATGGATTTGTGTATGTTCCGGTAATATTTGCTGTTACTGGAATAGAAATATTATTTGCTGAAGCATCATCAATTTTTCCAATTAAGCGGTTCACATCACTTCCTAAATATTTAGCAGGTACATTAAATACAGCATTGTATGACAGGGTTTTATCAAAATTATGATTTCCTGAAACTTCTATGTCTATGTCTTGATATTTAATATGGAAAGGTTTTACACTTACTTTACCATCACTAAATTCAAATTTGGTTTTTAAATCGTTTAGGTCAATTTTTTTAAAATCAACAAAGTTTAAAGCACTTCCCAGTTTATTTAAAACTTCAGCATTTAATGGGTTAATGGTAGATGATAAAACTTCAGCCAAAGCACCACCTGATAAGGAGTTTAAATTTGGTGTAAAATCATCGCCTAAATTACCTTTTAAATTAATTTCTGTATTTAATTTTCCTTGAATGGCTTTAGCAATTGGCGCTATATTTTGTAATAATTCAAAACCTTGAAATGATTGTGCAATATCAAAACTTTTAATACCTAAATCCATATTGAAAGTAGGGACATCTGTTTTTGTTGACACTAAACCAGTGACAGCAAGTTGGCCATCAAAAAGGTCAGAAGTTAAGTTTTGTAAAATTACCTGCTCATCTTTAATAATTAAAGATCCTTTTACATTTTTAAGTTGCAAGTTATCATATTTAACCGTGTTAGCTTGGGCGTTAATTGTGCAATCTAAAAATGCTGGAATTTTAAGTGATTCAGTTGTTGAAGGTTTGTTTTCTGCAGTCTCTGGTTTATCATCAGTCATAAAATCACTTACTGCAAATGTGTTAGAATTTAAATTGAAATTTCCTTGAAGCGGTTTGTCACTTAATAAAAATCCTAATAATCCTTTAATGCTTCCAGTAGCGTTTAAATCGCTAGTGCCAGTTTTTGCAATGAATTGGTTTAAGGTTACATTTTCATTATTGAACGTTAGTTTGGCTTCAGAAATTTGAATTGGATTTGCTAAGGATTCTGAAGAGAAATTAAAACCACTTAAACTCATGGAACCACTATTTTTAATGCGTTCATAGGCATTAGTTTCAATAGCATCCATATCAAAAACTGTATTAAGTTTAGCTTTTAAAATACCACTTAAACCATTTTCTAATTCAATAGGATAAGCTTTTGAAATATTTGCTAGGTTTAGAGTGCCATCAATATTTGCATTTACAAGCATATTGCCTGTTAAGTTTTTAACGGTTGCAGACGATTTAAAAACATCTTGATCAATCTTAAAATCTAGAGCGTTAATATTAACGTAGGTATCATCAGCTTTACCAGTTGTGTTCTTTATTGAAGTGTTAATATTTATGTTTTCGACACGTTTTGGTAAGTCTGGATATTTAAATGATGCATTATTTGAAGCAATATTAATATCTAAGGTTGGTATGGTTTCTTCTGAAACGATTCCTTTTATGATACCTTTAATTTTAAAGTTGCCTGTGGTTTCAACATTTTCAATGTTTTTTGAATAGGCTTCTGGTATTACAGCTAAAAAGTCTTTGAATGTAGAGCCTGGGTTTTCAAAAGAAATATCAACTTCTTGCGAATCTTCTAACATTTTTACAAAACCATGAAACTCTATAGGCAATTGATTGATATAACCTTTATTTTCTTTAAACGTGTAAATACTATTGGTTAAATCTAGACCAATTAAAGCATCTAATTTTATGGAGTTGTTATTTAAATAGTTAGTGCTATCCATAGTAAAACTTATATGAGCATCACTCTTTGTGTCTAATTCTGATTTGTCTGCTGAGAAAATTCCTTTGCCTTCATGATTTAATTCAGACACATAAATTTTCATTTTTGAAACCTCGTCAATATAAGCTAATGCACTATTTTTTATTCTATAATCTTTAATGTCAAATGAAAAGTTACTGCTTTTTGTAGATGACACATCAGTAGTTTCATCTGCTTTTGCAATATCATAATTTGTATTTCCAAAAGTGTCAGTTTTTAAGGTTAACATAGCCTCATCAACCGAAATAGAATTTATAATGATGGGTTCTTCTTCTGTATTTTTAAACAATTCTTTAATAGACATGGTAAATGATATGTCTTTTACAGTAACGAAGGTTTCATCTTCAAAAGGCTTAAAATTTGTAATTTTTAAATCACTTACGGTTACATGTGCCTTTGGAAAACTTCTTAAAAAACTTAAACTAACATCTGCAAACTCTACATGAGCGTTAATGTTATCGTTGATAAGTTCTTTAATTATATTCTTGATTTGCGATTGAAATAAAAAAGGCGCAATAATCAACAAAATGATAATACTGAGTAAAGAAATTCCGGTAATTTTTAATATTTTCTTCATAAGAAAAGGGTATTAAATATATACGCAAAGATGAGGCTAAAAGATGTAGTCTGTATTATATTAAATATAAGTTTTGCAAAAATTTAACACGTTTTTACAACAACTCAATTTCTTCATTCACTTTTAAATTGAATCGTCTTTTAAATAAATAAACACCTAAATATAAAAAAGGCGTGTCACAAGCAGCAATAATGGCTTTAAATATAAAACCAGCTACTAACAAACCTTGAAATTTACTCCATTCAATAATGCCAAAAGAACACAGTAAAACCAAAATTGTTAAAGTGTCAACAAACTGAGAAGAAAACGTTGAAAAATTATTTCGAATCCATAGGTGTTTACCTTTTGTAACACGTTTCCAGAAATGATAAATTTGAATATCGATAAACTGAGCAAATAAATATGCCAGCATACTTGCAAAAACGGCTAAAGCTGTATTTCCAAATACGGTTGAAAACATACTGTCTGTTACAGGTGACCAACTGGTTGCAGGAACAGCATTTGACACCAAGACAATTAATAACGAAAAAAGTGAAGCAAAAATCCCAATGACTACAATATCATTAGCGCGTTTTTTGCCATAAATTTCACTGATTAAATCGGTTATTAAAAAAGTGATTGGATACGGTAGAATTCCAACAGAAATTTCGAAAAGGTTGGTGCCAAAAATCTCAATATTAAACGGGTACCAATAAAAAAATTTTTGAAAAATTAAGTTTGAAACCACCAAAGACGTTATAAAAAGTGCTCCTAAAAGCATATAAATTCTTTGTGCAGCAAGCTTATCTTTTAATGTCATAGAAACTTATTAACAGTTTTAACAAATATAGAATAAAGTGATTTTCTTTTAGTTATTTTGTCAGATATTATGATACCATCTCACATTGCATACATATCATTAGGAAGTAATAAAGGCGATCGATTTAAAAATCTTCAAGACGCTACAGACTTAATCCATCTTAAAATTGGTAGAGTTGACATTATTTCAAAAGTTTATAATAGTCCAGCTTTTGGTTTTGAAAGTGCCGATTTTTTAAACACATGTATTAGGTTAGAAACTCAACTTCAGGCTAAAGATGTTTTAAAAGAATTACTTGCCATTGAAAAAAAATTGGGTAGAATAAGGACAAAAAAGAAAGGTTATGAAGCCAGAATTATAGATTTGGATATTATTTTTTATGATGACGAAATTATAGCAACAAAAGCGCTTCAAGTACCTCACCCAGAAATGTGCAAACGTAAGTTTGTACTGCAACCATTGCATGATATGGCTCCAAAAACAATGCATCCTGAATTGAAACAAGATATTACAGAATTATTGCAAAACTGTGAGGATACAAGTAGCATAGAACCAATTAATATTTGGTTAAAAAACCCAAGTAAAAAACATAATTTTTCAAAGTATAATTATATTGCTATTGAAGGAAATATTGGCGCAGGAAAAACAAGTTTGGCAAATAAAATTGCACACGATTTTAATGCAAAACTTATTTTAGAACGCTTTGCTGACAACCCATTTTTACCTAAATTTTATGAAGATGCGCAACGTTATGCGTTTACATTGGAAATGTCTTTTTTAGCAGATCGTTACCAACAAATTTCTGATGATTTATCTCAGTTAGATTTATTTAAAGATTTTATTGTGAGTGATTATGATGTGTTTAAATCACTTATTTTTTCGAAAATAACCTTACTTGAAGATGAGTTTAAGTTGTACAGAAAACTGTTTTATTTGATGTACAAGGATTTACGAAAACCCGATTTATATGTGTATCTATATCAAAACACCGAACGTCTTCAAGAAAATATAAAAAAACGCGGACGCGATTACGAACAGAATATCGCTAACGAGTATCTCGAAAAAATAAATGCAGGTTACTTAGAGTTTTTAAAAAGTCAACCAGACTTTAATGTAAAAATAATTGATATTTCTGATAAGGATTTTATAGAAAACCGAGAAGATTATTTAAGTATTTTGGATGCTATTTGTGGGGAAAAATAGAGCTTGCTTGTTGACTTATAGATTACAATTTTTTTAACCTTGTTAGATTAAAAACTTTTCTAACATTTTTGAATTTTCTTTTCTTAAGTACTTCGCTTTGAGTTATTTTATTTCCTCTATTTGAAAACCACCAAGTCCGTTTCCTTTCATATGGTCTTTAAACCAAGCGGGTTCTTCAATTTGATGTGTGTATATGTAATCGGCTATTTGCTCAACAACACCTTCAGGAAATTGTTGTTTTGGCATGACTCCAAATCGTCTGACCGCACCATATAATTTCGCTTTTTCTTGCGTTGGATTTTTGGCATATGCTACAACTTGATTTATAAATTCTTCTTTAGTTGTTTGGTCATTTATATAGCGAGTTTTTATTGCTATCATTGGAGGAGCGATTCTTCCATTGTTTTCTGGTATTTTTGGGTTATGGCATACATAGCAATAGGTTTCTAATAATTTTTTTCCTGGATGTTCAGTTTTCAAGCCATAAGATGGCTCTTTATAAACGGTTTTATAAACTTGTTTTCCTTGTTTATTGCAACTAAATACAAGAAGTGAAATTGCAAGTAATTTAATTAATTTCATAAGTAATAATTATTACTACAAATATCATATTAAACAATTACTTAGAGCGTAACATTTGTCACCTTTGCGACAAAAGTGTTATAATTTAAAACGGTTTTTTTAAGCTAGAAACTAAAAGAGGAAAAACTATTATTTTTGTGCGTTTAGTTTTGAAAACAGAGCCCAAATCACCACGCCTGCACTTACCGAGATGTTTAAGGAATGCTTGGTTCCAAACTGAGGTATTTCAATTACAAAATCACTGGCAGAAACTACTTTTTGTGAAACACCTTTGACTTCATTACCAAAAATTAAAGCGTATTTTGTGATGTGTTCGGGTGAAAAATTGTTTAGCATAGTTGCATTTTCAGCTTGTTCAATAGAGCAGATTTTCACACCATCTGCTTTCAGTTTGTCAACTAAATCTAAAGTGTTTTCAACATATTCCCAATCAACAGTTTCGGTGCTTCCAAGAGCTGTTTTATGAATATCTTTATTTGGTGGAGTTGCAGTAATGCCACACAAATAAATTTTTTCAATTAAAAAGGCATCACTGGTTCTAAATACAGATCCTATATTATTTAAGCTTCTAATGTTATCTAATATAATAATAAGCGGCGTTTTTTTAACCGATTTAAAATCTTCAACACTTAGTCTTTCTAGTTCGCTGTTTTTTAGTTTTCGCATTTAAGAATTTGTGAATAATTATCAATAAGTAATTAAATTTCAATTTCTAAAAACATGAAATAATAATTACATTAGCACTTCTGTTTAGTTTACAAAAATAAGACATAAATAACATACCATTGGCAAAAAAAGAAACCCCTTTAATGAAACAATACAATACGATTAAAACCAAGTATCCCGATGCTTTGTTATTGTTTCGTGTGGGCGATTTTTATGAAACCTTTGGTAAAGATGCTATAAAAACAGCAGGTATTTTAGGCATTATTTTAACTAAACGAGGGGCCGGGAGTGAGAGTGAAATTGAGCTTGCAGGATTCCCACATCATTCCCTAAACACCTATTTACCTAAATTGGTAAAAGCTGGTGAACGCGTTGCTATTTGTGACCAACTAGAAGACCCGAAACTTACTAAAGATATTGTAAAACGTGGAGTTACTGAATTGGTAACACCTGGCGTTGCCTTTAATGATGAGGTTCTGGTATCAAAATCCAATAATTTTTTGTGTTCGGTTTATTTTGATAAAACGCATATTGGAGTTTCCTTTTTAGATATTTCAACGGGCGAATTTTTAACCTCACAAGGCAATGCTGAATACATTGATAAGTTGTTGCAAAATTTTAATCCGAGTGAAGTGCTGGTGTCAAAGCAAAAGCGAACTACGTTTACTGAAACCTTTGGAAAAGACTTTCATACATTTTATATGGAAGATTGGATTTATCAAGCCGATTACGCCTATGAAACTTTAACGAAACATTTTAATACAAAGTCTTTAAAAGGATTTGGTATTGAAGATTTGTATGAAGGTATTATCGCTTCGGGATCTATTTTGCATTATTTATCTGAAACACAACATAACAAAATTCAGCATATTAGTTCCATTTCAAGAATTGCCGAAGATGAGTATGTTTGGATGGATAAGTTTACCATAAGAAATTTAGAACTTTACAATTCAACAAATAACAACGCCGTAACACTGTTGCATGTTATTGATAAAACCATTTCACCAATGGGTGGTCGTTTATTAAAACGTTGGTTGGCATTGCCGTTAAAAAGTGTTGAAAAAATAAAACAACGTCATGAAGTGGTTGATTTTTTATCAAAAGATAAAACTATACTTCAAAAAATTCAAAATCACATCAAGCATATTGGTGATTTAGAACGTTTAATTTCTAAGGTTGCTACAGGAAAAGTAAATCCGCGAGAGGTTATTCAACTTAAAAATTCCTTAGAAGCTATTGTTCCAATAAAGTCAATAACAACCAATTGTAATAATCAGTCATTAAAAGTTATCGGTGATACACTTCAAAGTTGTGAGGTGCTTCGAGAGAAAATTAAAGAAACACTAAATGAAGATGCACCTGTTAATGTTTTAAAAGGAAGCACGATTGCACAAGGATTTTCATCTGAATTAGATGAATTAAGAGGCTTATCAAAATCAGGAAAGAATTATTTAGAAAAAATGCTTGAACGCGAAAGTGAACGTACAGGTATCACCTCTTTAAAAATTGATTCAAATAATGTGTTTGGTTATTATATTGAAGTTAGAAATACGCATAAAGATAAAGTGCCTTCGGAATGGATTAGAAAGCAAACACTTGTAAGTGCAGAGCGTTACATCACTGAAGAACTTAAAGAATATGAAGCTAAAATCTTAGGTGCTGAAGATAGAATTTTAGCTATAGAACAACAGTTATTCTCAGAATTGGTTGGCTGGCTGAATCAATATATAAAAGCTGTACAGCAAAATGCTTTTTTAATAGGTCAGTTAGATTGTTTATGTGGATTTGCACAGTTAGCAAAAGATAATCATTATGTCTATCCAACTATTGATGATTCCTATGATTTAGATATTGTTGACGGAAGGCATCCGGTTATTGAAAAGCAATTGCCTATAGGTGAGCACTATATTGCCAACAATGTTTTTTTAGACAGAAGTTCCCAACAAATCATCATGATTACTGGGCCGAATATGTCTGGTAAATCGGCTATTTTACGTCAAACGGCACTTATTGTACTATTGGCTCAAATAGGAAGCTTTGTGCCAGCAAAATCAGCTCGAATAGGTTTGTTTGATAAAATTTTTACTAGAGTAGGTGCCAGTGATAATATTTCAATGGGAGAGTCAACGTTTATGGTTGAGATGAATGAAACAGCCTCCATTTTAAATAATATTTCTGACAGAAGTTTAGTATTGCTTGACGAGATTGGGCGTGGAACCAGTACTTATGATGGGATTTCCATTGCCTGGGCGATAAGTGAATATTTACATGAACATCCTGCTAAACCTAAAACATTATTTGCAACGCATTACCATGAGCTTAACGAAATGACAGAAACCTTTGAGCGTATTAAAAACTTTAATGTATCTGTAAAAGAGTTGAAGGACAATGTACTTTTTTTAAGAAAATTAGTTGAAGGAGGAAGCGCACATAGTTTTGGAATTCATGTGGCAAAAATGGCAGGTATGCCACAACAAGTATTGCATAAAGCAAACAAAATTTTGCAGAAATTAGAAAAATCACATTCTAGTGAAGAGTTAACAGATAAAGTGAAATCATTAAAAGATGATATGCAGTTAAGTTTTTTTAATTTAGATGATCCACTCCTTCAAAACATTAAAGACGAAATTTTACATATTGATATAGATACACTTACACCTGTTGAAGCTTTGATGAAACTAAATGAAATTAAGCGCATGCTTATAAAAGAAAAACGAGCTTAGAAATAAAAAAATTATTTTAGTAAAAAGCCTTTGGTTTTATAATAAAAATTATAAATTTGCATCCGCAATAGCAATATTGCACGTTCATTAAAAACTGCGAAAGTAGCTCAGGGGTAGAGCATCACCTTGCCAAGGTGAGGGTCGCGGGTTCAAATCCCGTCTTTCGCTCTGAAACTTTCTTTAAAATATACCAAGACGCTGAGGTGGTGGAATTGGTAGACACGTTGGACTTAAAATCCAATGGCCATTAGGCTGTACGGGTTCAAGTCCCGTCCTCAGTACAAAAGCCTTTACGAGATTTCTTGTAAAGGCTTTTTCTTTATTTAATAAAGTTTAAATGGCTTCATTATGAAATATAATTTGCACAAATTGACCATAGACAACTTAAGAATAAATTTCCTTAAGTTGTCATAATCCTAAAATATAAACATTTATTTTTTTGAATTCTTTGGTTATTAGAAACCCTCTCTCTAAAACATTTGGATTTTTAATCCATTTAATATAACCTTCAAACCAGAATTAAAAACCTTTTTGTTGCAATTCTCTCTATCATTGAGATTTTTGTCCTGCCTTAATTGGTTGATTAGAAATGGACTCATACGCGTAATCAACGAGGGTTACCTTTTCGGTCTCTTTATCAAAATTAATTCTTAGCCAACCAAAATACGTAAATCCATCTCCTTTATTTTGTATACCTAATATCTGGTTGTTTTCAGACCAATTTCCCTCATATTGAATTTCACCATTGGTAAAGGTGTTTCTTTTCACCAAGGCACCAGGGTCACTGATCCAATTTTGATTGGCTTCAAGATTTTCATCAATTGTTGAGTCTAGATTTTCAGAGATTAGAAGGCCCATATTTAGAAAATTTTCATTGATAACTGGTCCAGATTTAATCTGGTTTGGACCTATTGGTTTAATCCCTACATATAGGTGATCTCCTTGGTCATCTGCTATAAGTTCAGTAAATATTCTAAAATCCTCTAGTCCATCTTCATTCATGTCTAATGTTATTGGAGATACAGATCGTCCATCATTTTTATAAATAATCGTGTTACTTTTCATTGACTGAAAAATCAATTCATTTCCGTACGCCGTACCCGCACTATTAGTTGCATAAGCCCTTACATGATATGTTTGGTTAGGGATTAAATTAGAAAGTTCACTTATAAATACACCCACATCTTGACCATTTGATGTTTTAGTTGTTAATGAAATGGTTGGTTGAGGTTGTACATCCCAGCATATGCCCTTATCCATTATAATTGCATTGCCGTTATTGGTTATAGTGCCTCCTGAAGAAGCTGTTGTTTGCAAAATATTACTAACTTCAATGGTTTCTACCACGGGTAGTGATACGATTTGATGGTCATTCTGACACTCAAACAAGCAGATAAAAACTGCAAGGAAGAATAATTTGTAGGATATTTTTTCAAAAGTTTTCATAGAATTTTTTGCTCAAAAATAAAAAAACTTATGTTAAAACCTACAAATTTGGTTAAATTATTATTGAGGGGAAGAACTGGAATTCAATCATATAGATAAATGTTCAATCTTTCAAAGCCATTATGGCTGTTCGGGTTCAAGTCCTTTTTTTGTTTAATTTACTGCCAAATTTAGAACACAATCTTTAAATACTTAAGAATGTTTCCAACAACCCCCTTGTGCTCTTTAATGTATTCTGAATTTCTGCTGCCCGCCTCCAATCGCTTATGCTTGTCTGTAACCAAGGTATTTAGAACAGCATTAAATTCTTGCTGGGATGAAACAGCAAACATGCCCAAATTATCTATCATGGCTTTAGCCTCTGGGAATTTTGAATGATTATTTCCTATAATAATTGGGACTCCAAAAACAGCAGGCTCCAAGGTGTTGTGCAAACCGGTATGCCCCATGGCGCCTCCTACATAAGCTATGTCGGCATAACTGTAAATTTTTGAAAGCAACCCAATGGTATCAACAATAAATACTTGGGTTTTTGTTAAATCTTTTCCTTCTTTTTCAGAGAACAAAACAGTTTTGATCTTTAATTTTTCTTGAAGACTTGTAATCTGATTTGTTTTTATGTTGTGAGGAGCGATAATAAATTTAATGTCTTTTGAGCTTTCAGAATTTATATAATTAATAAAAAGGTTTTCATCTTCTGGCCAAGTACTACCAGCAACTACGCATAATTTATTATCCTTAAAAGATTCAATAAAATCTAAGGAATTATTTTGTAGTAATTGGTCCGATACTCTGTCAAATCTGGTATCACCAGATAAAGTAACATGACTGTAATTTATTGACTGAAGCAGTTTTTTTGAACTTTCATTTTGTGTAAATATATGTTCAAAGGAAAAAAGAGCTTTTCGTAATTCTGAACCATAAAAACTAAAATAAGGTTGATTTTTTCTGAACGAAGCCGAAATTAAAATAGCGCGTAAGTTTCTTCGTTTTACTTCATTTAAAAAATTTGGCCAAATATCATACTTTACAAATACTATTAATTCTGGGTTTACAATATTTAAAAAGCGTTTCGCATTTCTTTTCGTATCTATTGGCAAATATGCTACAACATCCGCAATAGGAGAATTTTTTCTTATGTCATATCCTGAAGGAGAAAAAAAAGTCAACACTATTTTATGTGTTGGGTAATAACTTCTTAAGACTTTAAATACTGGCAAACCTTGTTCATATTCCCCTAAAGAAGCACAATGAAACCATAAGGTTTTATCTGTTGAAGTAAGCTTACTTTCCAACAAGGCAAAAGTTTCAGATCTACCACACATTCCCTTTTTAATTTTTTCATTAAAAAAAGACAAGCATTTTAAAATAAAATGCATTATATAGGTTGATATGTTATATAAAAAATTCAAATGAAAAATTTGAAACAAAAATACATTTCTTTAAAAGAAAAACGTTGTTAAGCTACATGAATTTTGTAATTTCGTATCTCATTAATTCTACCATAGTAAGCATAAAAAAGCTTTCTTGTTTTCTGCAATCCATGGATGAATTGTAATTTTTTTTAAATGAAGAAAATTCAAATGGTTGACCTAAAAGGTCAATTTGAAAAAATCAAAGATGAAGTTAATTCATCAATTCAAGAAGTTTTAGAAACTACCGCATTTATAAATGGACCTAGAGTTCATCAATTTCAAAAAAATTTAGAAGACTATTTAGGTGTTAAACATGTAATTCCTTGTGCTAACGGAACCGATGCATTACAAATAGCTATGATGGGTTTGGGTTTAAAGCCAGGAGATGAGGTCATTACGGCAGATTTTACTTTTGCAGCCACTGTTGAGGTTATTGCACTTCTTAATTTAACCCCGGTATTAGTAGATGTAAACCCTGATGATTTCAACATTAGTGTTGAGGCTATAAAAAAAGCTATAACACCAAAAACAAAAGCGATTGTACCTGTGCATTTATTTGGTAAATGTGCTGATATGGAAGCAATAATGGAAATTGCTAAAGAGTATAACTTATACGTTATTGAAGACAATGCTCAAGGTATAGGTGCAACTTACACTTTTAAAGATGGCAGAAAAGCAAAAACTGGCACTATAGGTCATGTTGCATCAACATCATTTTTTCCATCTAAAAATTTAGGATGTTACGGTGATGGCGGCGCTATTTTTACTAACAATGATGCTTTAGCACATATTATAAGAGGAATTGTGAATCATGGCATGTACATACGGTATCATCATGATGTTGTTGGTGTTAATTCACGTTTAGATAGTATTCAAGCAGTTGTTTTAGATGCAAAATTACCACATCTTGATGCTTATAATAAAGCTAGACAACTAGCAGCCAAAAAATATAATGCGGCCTTTAGTGGCGAACAAAACATCATTACACCAATAGGAAACCCTGCTTGCAAAGGAATTTGTGACACATGCGATTGTCATGTATTTCATCAATATACTTTGAGAGTTAAAGGAGTTGATAGAGACGCATTAGCAAATTATTTGAATGAAAACGCAATTCCTTGTGGCATTTATTATCCTATTCCGTTACACAAACAAAAAGCATATTTAGATTCAAGGTATAACGAAGCAGATTTTACTGTTACCAATCAGTTAGTAAAAGATGTAATTTCATTACCAATGCATACTGAGCTTGATGATGAACAAATAGAATTTATAACTTCAAAAGTTAAAACCTTTATAAATGGATAAAATATTAGTTACAGGTGGATTAGGTTTTATTGGATCCCATACCGTTGTTGAATTACAAAGTGAAGGCTATGAGGTTGTCATCATAGATAATTTGTCAAATTCTTCAATAAAGGTTCTAGATGGAATTACTTCAATAACAGGAAAGAAACCAATATTTGAAAAATTAGACTTAAAAGAAAAATTAAAAGTAGAAGATTTTTTTAAAAAGCATTCTGATATTAAAGGTATTATCCATTTTGCTGCCAGTAAAGCAGTTGGCGAAAGTGTAAATGAGCCATTACTGTATTATGAAAACAATATTAGCACACTTATTTATATTCTTAAGGAATTAAAAAAGTTACCGGTTGCAAGTTTTATTTTTAGTTCATCTTGTACTGTTTACGGACAAGCAGATGAATTACCAATTACTGAAAGTGCACCTGTAAAACAAGCAGAATCACCTTACGGAAACACCAAACAAATTGGTGAAGAAATTATAAGGGACACTTGTAAAGTAACACCAAGTTTAAAGGCCATTGCTTTGCGGTATTTTAATCCGGTAGGTGCCCATGAATCAGCTAAAATTGGAGAATTGCCAATAGGTGTTCCACAAAATTTAGTACCATTTATTACTCAGACAGCCATTGGTTTAAGGGAGCAACTTTCTATTTTTGGAGATGATTATCCAACCCCAGACGGTACATGTATTCGTGATTATATTCACGTAGTAGATTTAGCAAAAGCACATGTTATTGCCCTTAAGCGTTTATTGGAAAACAAAAACAAGTCTAATTACGAAACCTTTAATTTAGGAACAGGAAAAGGAAGTTCGGTATTAGAAGTTGTTCATTCTTTCGAACGGGTTTCTGGTGAAAAATTAAATTATAAAATTGTTAATAGACGTGAAGGCGATATTATTTCAGCCTATGCCGATACTACAAAGGCTAATAATGAATTAGGATGGAAGTCTAAACTTTCATTAGACGATGCGATGCGTTCTGCTTGGAAGTGGGAACAAAAGGTTAGAAATAGTTAAGATTTTTTTAAATAATTTGCTAAAAAGCCACCTAATTTTAGGTGGTTTTTTATTTGAATTTATGTTTTAATTGTGCGAATTTAATGTTATTGATAGAAGTTGCTGTTTATAAACAATACTTAAAATTTAATCAATTACTTTTTTTTCTTTTTAAAACTAAGTGCAAATAGCATAATCATACCGGTTGTTACAGAAAGATCAGCCATATTAAAAATGCCTGTTCTAAAAACACCTCCTAAATCAATGTGAAAAAAATCTGTAACAGAACCATAAGCAATTCTGTCAAAAACATTCGCGATTCCTCCACCAATAATACTTGCAAAAGCAAAGACTGAAAGGTTGTCTAAACTTTTATCTTTAAAAATATGTACAGTTACAAATCCTAAAACCATAATTGGTAGGATAAGTAATAGTATCAATTTCATAATTGGGCTCAAATCACTTCCCATACCTAAAAAGGCACCTGCGTTTTCAACATTATGAAGTGTAAAATACTCGCCAATAATATTTAATCTTTCAGATGGAACCACATAGGTTCTTACTAAAATTTTTGAAATTTGGTCAATGGCTATTGTAATGATTATCGTTAGAATTATAAATAGAGAACGACGGGATAGTTTCATAAATATTACTTATAACGTAGCAGATGCTGTTTGAGCTTCTCTGTTAATTTTTTTAACCAAGCCTTGTAATACATTTCCTGGGCCAACTTCAGTGAATAAAGTTGCACCATCTGCTAGCATTTGTTGTACAGATTGTGTCCAGCGTACAGGAGCTGTTAACTGTGAAATTAAGTTTAATTTGATTGCAGTTTCATCAATAACTGCGTTTGCAGTTACATTTTGGTATATAGGACAATTAGGTTTGCTAAAGTAGGTGCTTTCAATAGCAGCAGCTAATTCTTCTCTTGCGGGTTCCATTAAAGGTGAATGAAATGCACCACCAACAGGTAATACCAAGGCGCGTTTTGCTCCCGCGGCTTTTAAAGCTTCACAAGCATTATTAACAGCTTCCACTTCACCAGAAATGACCAACTGACCTGGGCAATTATAATTTGCAGCAACCACAATCCCTTTTGTACTGGCACATATTTTTTCAACAATTTCATCGTCTAATCCTAAAACGGCAGCCATAGAGCTTGGCTGTATTTCACAAGCTTTTTGCATTGCTAATGCACGTTTAGAAACTAATTTTAATCCGTCTTCAAAATTTAAAGTTCCATTGGCTACTAGTGCAGAAAACTCTCCTAATGAATGACCAGCAACCATATCTGGCTTAAAGTTAGCACCTAAAGTTTTTGCAAGAATTACAGAATGTAAAAAAATAGCAGGTTGTGTTACCTTAGTTTCTTTCAACTCATCAGAAGAACCTTCAAACATGATATCGGTAATTTTAAAACCTAAAATATCATTGGCTAGTTCAAATAATTCTTGAGCTAAAGGAGAAGTTTCATAAAGGTTTAAACCCATACCAGTAAATTGGGCTCCTTGACCAGGGAAAATATATGCATTCATTTTAGTTTAAATTTAGTGATGCAAAAATAGAAATAAATCTTTAATAGCTATTAAGCTATTCTCCATTTAGAAATGTAATATGTTTTTATTTGAGAATTATAAGCCGATAATAGCTGCTTCTGCGCAACGTTCTCCATCCATTGCTGCTGAAACGATGCCACCAGCGTAACCACCGCCTTCGCCGCATGGAAATAACCCTGAAACTTCTGGATGTTCCAGATGTTCATTTCTAGGTATGCATACAGGAGATGAGGTTCTTGATTCAACCCCAACTACATTAGCTTCTGAAGTATAATAGCCTTTCATTTTTTGTCCGAATGCTACAAAGCCTTGTCTTAATCTGCTTCCAATTAATTTCGGTAATAAAGAATGTAATGGTGCTGATTTTAGTCCTGGTTGATATGAACAAGAATTTAGTGTATTAGATAATTTTCCTTCAACAAAATCGGTTAAGCGTTGAGCAGGTGCTGTTTGAGTTCGTCCTCCGGCTGTAAACGCCAACTTTTCTAAATCTTTTTGATATTCTAATCCTTTTAAGGGACCAAATTGTTCGTATTTATATAAATCTTTGTCAGCATTTATTTCAACTACAATACCAGAATTAGCAAATAAATTATTCCTTTTTGAAGGAGACATTCCATTAACAACCACTTCACCATTTGCTGTTGCTGCCGGAACAATAAAACCTCCTGGGCACATACAAAAAGAATATACTCCTCGTTCATTTACCTGTTGAACTAATGCATAGGATGCAGCAGGTAATAATTCATTTCGTTCTCCACTACAATGATATTGAATTGAATCTATAATGTGTTGTGGATGTTCTACACGAACACCCATTGCAAATGATTTTGCTTCTAAAGCTATTTTCTTTTTATAAAGTAAATAAAAGATATCGCGTGCAGAATGCCCAGTTGCTAAAATAACTCTGTTGACAGGAATGTCTTCACCATTTTGCAACTGTATGGATTGAATTTTAGAATTCTTAACCGTGAAGTCAACAACTCTAGTTTCAAAATAAATTTCTCCACCAAATTTTAAAATGGTTTCTCTTATATTTTGAACTACTTTAGGTAATTTATTTGTTCCAATATGTGGATGTGCATCTACTAAAATTTGGTCAGTGGCACCATGATAAACAAGGTTTTCAAAAATGCGTCTCACATCGCCACGTTTTAAACTTCTGGTGTATAGTTTTCCATCACTATAAGTTCCAGCACCACCTTCACCAAAACAGTAGTTAGAATCTTCATTTACTATATGGTCTTGGTTAATTGCCTTTAAATCTCGCCTCCGATCCTGAACATTTTTGCCGCGTTCTAAAACAATAGGTTTAAAACCTAATTCTATACAGCGTAAAGCGGCATACATGCCAGCAGGTCCAAAACCAATTATATGAATAGGTTTTGCCTTTGACACATCCTGATAATTAAAGGTGTACTCTGATGTTTTTGGTAAAACCTCTTTAATGTAAACAGCTATTTTATAGTTAAAAATAATTTGCTGTTTACGGGCATCGATGGACTTACGTAACACCTTAATTCCTGTAATATCGTCAACCTTTATTTTTAAAAATTGAGCTGATTTATTTACAAGAATATTTTGTTGAGCTTCTTCAAGAAGTGTTATGCGTAACTGAATCTCTTTTACCATGCTGCGAAATTACAGAAAAAAGTTATAGATGTTTCATTTCCTTTTGTAGGTAATAAACGAATAATCAAACTCATTTTTATCATCTTTCTTATGATACACATTGTTGGTTTCTACCCAAATTGATGTGTCTATTTCAGGAAAGAATGTATCAGCTTCAAAGCTTTGATGTACTCTTGTGAGTTCAATTTTATCTGCTATTTTTAGTGCTTGATTATAAATTTCACCACCACCAATAATAAAAGGTTGAGTATCTTGTTTTGAAATTTCTACAGTATCTTCAAGGGTATTAACTACTACAACTCCATTTGGAACTTGATAATTTGGCTGCCTTGTAAGAACTACATGAGTTCTGTTTGGTAAAGGTTTTGGAAAACTTTCAAAAGTTTTTCGTCCCATAATAATATGATGCCCATTAGTAAGCGTTTTAAACCTTTTTAAATCATCACTTAAATGCCAAATGAGTTGGTTATTTTTTCCAATGGCATCATTTTCAGCCGCTGCAACAATAATAGTTAAGCAAGAAGTTATGTTAGTTTTTTTTTTATCGTCTGTTTCAGAACGCATATTAGATTGGTTGGTAACAGGAATTGTTTTTTTAAGCTCTTCAATACGCTGTTTTTGTTTTGCTACTAGTTTTTCTAATTGTGATTGTTCCCAATCTTTACCCATAAAATGATGTGTTATAAATACATTAAATGAATGATAAGCTAATAAAAATAGCCAAATTAAAATAGCAAAAACAAACCAGTTAGTATTAAAAGGTCTAAAACCCTTACCAAAGCCAAGAGCTAAATTCAATAATATAAAAAAGAGTGAACCAATTAAAAAACACACAAAATGAAAGTATAAACGTTTTTTCTGTTTAATACGTTTTTGAGCATTTTTAACAAGTTCTAATTGTTCTTTATCTATTTGAGGGTTATTTCTTTTTGTTCCAAACATACCTTTAAATCATTCTTGTAAAGTTAAAGATTTTTAACGATAAAATTAAATGCAAACCATGAATTAAAAAAACATAAATACGCAAACGATTCCGTTTAAAAACCTTTGAAAATCAGTGTGAAAGAAATAGGTTTGTAGTGATAATACTATAATTTAAAAGTTAATTTTATTGGGTTCTTTAAATTTTGTATTATTAATATTATCAAATTAATAATTCTAACATTTAAAAAATTTATAATATTAATGCCTTGAAAATTGTTTCTTAAATTTGCATAGTTAATTAATAATATTGGAATTATGGCTATTACAAAACAATACTTAAAAAGCAAACCAGTTTGTAAAGTAACTTTTTCTGTTCCTGCAGAAAATGCAAGCGAGGTAAAAGTTGTTGGTACCTTTAATAATTGGGATACTAAAACAGATGGACTAAAAAAATTAAAAAACGGTACCTTTAAAGGAACTATTGATTTAGAAACTGGTAATTCTTATGAATTTAAATACATTATTGATGGTGTATATGTTAATGATTCAGAAGCTGATGGTTATTTATGGAATGACTTTGCTTCAGCTGAAAATGGGGTAATAAACCTTTAAGAAAAAAAATTTAAAAAAAAGGCTTTCAATTTTGAAAGCCTTTTTTTTATACAGCAACTTTTCCTTTAATATGTGGATGCGGATTGTAATCTACTAATGTAAAGTCTTCAAAAGTGAAGTCGAAAATATCCTTGACCTCGGGATTTAAAATCATTTTAGGTAATGGTCTTAGTTCTCTTGAAAGTTGTAATTCCATTTGCTCAAAATGATTATTGTAAATATGAGCATCACCAAAGGTATGAATAAAATCGCCTACTTCATATCCGCAAACTTGAGCCATCATCATGGTAAATAAAGCATAAGAGGCAATGTTAAAAGGCACACCTAAAAAGATGTCTGCACTACGTTGATAAAGTTGACATGATAACTTACCGTCTGCAACATAAAACTGAAAAAAGGCATGACATGGTGGTAAGGCTGCTTTTCCATTGGTTACGTTTTCACTGAATGATTTTGAAGTATCTGGTAATACTGATGGATTCCATGCAGAAACCAACATGCGTCTGCTGTTTGGATTACTTTTTAAGGTTTCAACAACCTCTTTAATTTGATCTATCTCATCATTATTCCAATTACGCCATTGATGTCCGTAAACTGGTCCTAAATCGCCATTTTCATCGGCCCATTCATTCCAAATCCTAACACCATTATCCGTTAAGTATTTAATATTGGTGTCACCTTTTAAAAACCAAAGAAGTTCGTAAACAATAGATTTTAAATGGAGTTTTTTAGTAGTAACCATTGGGAATCCTTCACTTAAATCAAAACGCATTTGATACCCAAAAACACTTTTGGTTCCCGTTCCGGTACGATCACCCTTTTGATTTCCGTTAGTTAAAACGTGCCTTACAAGATCATGATATTGTTTCATAGTCATTTTTCCACAGTTGCGGAATTCTCATTAAATTTTATTGAAATTCTAAAAAATAAAAATAGAAAAAAGGGTCGAACAGAAATTGTTTAACCCATAAATTATATTAAAAGTTATTAACTAAACTCTCTTAATGTGAAATCGTTTCTTTTATTTCATTTGGGTCATGTTTATGTTTGAACATGATTGCAAAAGCAATAGCAATTACCAATGAATAAATAGCAAAAGTTAACCAGATGCCATTCCAATCTTTACCTTCTGAAGTTGTGAAAAAGATATCAATCAAATAACCGCTTATCACACTTCCGAAAATGGCACCAAACCCATTGGTCATCATCATAAAAAGACCTTGAGCCGAAGAACGGATTTTAGAATCGGTTGAAGTTTCAACAAATAATGAGCCTGAAATATTGAAGAAATCGAAAGCCATTCCGTAAACAATACACGATAAAATAATCATCCATAATCCATCTCCAGGGTTACCAAAAGCAAATAAACCAAAGCGTAATACCCAAGCAATCATACTAAAAAGCATCACCATTTTAATTCCGAATTTTTTTAAGAAAAATGGAATAGCCAATATGAATACAGTTTCTGAGATTTGAGAAATTGACATGATAATTGTGGAGTATTTAACAACAAAAGAATCAGTGTAAACGGGATTAAGTTTAAAATCGTCTAAATAAACATCACCATATGCATTAGTTAATTGTAAGGCTGCACCTAAAAACATACTAAAAATAAAAAACAGGGCTAGTTTATAGTTTGCAAATAATTTAAAGGAGCTTAAGCCTAATAATTCAACTATTGATTTACTATCGGATGTTTCGTTTTGTGGTTTACATTTAGGTAATGTAAATGAATATATTCCTAAAAAAATAGCAGCAGCAGCAGCAATATAAAATTGATTTTCTGAAGCTTTGTTTCCAGTTAAATTAGTTATCCACATGGCAGCGATAAAACCAATTGTACCCCAAACTCGAATAGGAGGAAAATCTTTTATAACATCTAATCCACTTTTTTTTAATGCATTATAGGCAACAGAATTTGACAGAGCAATTGTTGGCATATAAAAAACCATAGCAACTAATATAACCCAGAAAAAAGAAGTTGGATTATCAACCATCGGGACATATAGTAAGGTTATTCCACCAAGAATATGTAAAATACCATATAATTTTTCTGCATTAACCCATCTATCGGCAATAATACCACAAATAGTGGGCATAAAAATAGAAGCAATCCCCATGGTAGAAAAAATGGCGCCAAATTGTGCTCCATCCCAACCTTTTGTTCCAAACCAATAATTAGCAACTGTAATCAACCAAGCTCCCCAAACAAAAAATTGAAAAAAGCTCATTATGGTCAATCGAAACTTTATACTCATATGATGTCAGTTGTTAATTTTGTATTATCTTTTTGAAATTTCATCTCGAATGTGTGCGGCTTTTTCATAGTCTTCATTAGCAACAGCTTCATTTAACATGTTATGAAGTTCTTCAAGAGTTTTTGATTTATAATTTTCCCTAGGTTTACTTAGTTCAAGTTCATCAGCTAATAAGTCGTCTACTAAAATGCTATCTTGTTCACTTTCATCTTCTTTTTTAGGATTTACTTTCAAGTAAATACCAGCTTTGTCTAAAATATTTTTGTAAGTAAAAATTGGTGCTTGAAAACGTAAGGCTAAAGCAATAGCATCACTAGTTCTTGCGTCAATGATTTCTTCAATTTTATCACGTTCGCAAATTAAACTAGAGTAAAAAACGCCATCAACTAGTTTATGAATGATTACTTGCTTTACAATAATATCAAATCTATCAGCAAAATTTTTAAATAAATCATGAGTTAATGGTCTAGGAGGACGAATCTCTTTTTCAAGAGCAATGGCAATAGATTGTGCTTCAAAGGCCCCAATAACAATGGGTAGCTTACGGTCGCCGTCAACTTCATTTAAAATCAAGGCATAAGCGCCATTTTGGGTTTGACTGTAGGATATTCCCTTTATGTTAAGTCTTACTAAACTCATAACTATTTAAAACGCAAAGAACTGTTTAAATTTGGACTTTAGCAACTACCTTTTGCAGATAAACTTTAAAATACCAAATTAAACAGTTTGTTTGATAATACAATGTAGAAAAAATTATTTATTGTTGCGCTTTAAATGCTTTTAATTTTTCTATAAGTTGAGGAACAACTACAAAGGCATCGCCAACAACACCATAATCGGCAGCCTTGAAAAATGGCGCTTCTGGATCTGTATTAATGACAACTTTTACTTTTGATGCGTTTATACCAGCCAAGTGTTGAATAGCACCAGAAATTCCAACAGCTATGTATAAATTTGAAGCAACTGGTTTTCCTGTTTGCCCAACGTGTTCACCATGAGGTCTCCATCCTAAATCTGAAACAGGTTTTGAACAGGCAGTTGCAGCTCCTAAAACATCGGCTAACTCTTCAATCATTCCCCAGTTTTCTGGACCTTTTAAACCACGTCCAGCAGAAACAACAATTTCAGCATCAGCAATGGTAACTTTATTTGAAGCTTTGTCAACTGACTCTACATGAACACCAGAGTCTGGAATAGAAGGAGAAAAGTCTTCAGTAGTAGCGGAAGTTTTATTTTCTTTTAAACCAAAGCTATTTTTTGAAACGCCTAATAGTTTTACATCAGTATTTATTTGAAACATTTCATAAGCTTTATTTGTAAATGCTGTTCGTTTTACAACAAATGGAGCAGTGCTTAATGGTGCTTCTAATACATTGGTAGCATAACCTGCATTCAAATTTATAGATAAAAGAGGTGCTAAATATTTACTGTTTACACTTGAGCTTACAACTACAACTTTAGAGCCTTCCTTATCGGCAGCTTGTTTAATAATAGATGCATATATTTTCGCACTAAAGGCGTCTAATGATGTATTAGAAACTTTTAAAACCTTGCTAACTCCATAGGTTTCTAACTCTGATGTATCATCAGCGTTTATGGTAATAGCTGTTACAGTAGTTCCTAATTGATCAGCAACTGCTTTGGCATATGAAGCCACTTCAAAAGCTGTTTTTTTAAAGCGTCTTTGATCTGATTCTGTATATACTAAAACTGACATAATATTTTTTTAATTTGGAATAGTTTGTTTGTTAAATAACTTTTGCTTCGTTATGAAGGAGATTAATTAATTCGTCTAAATTATCAGGCGATACTAATTTTACCGCTCCTTTTGGTACTGGCTTTTCAAACTTAACCGAAGCTGTTTCAGGTTCTATGCTTATAGGTTCTAACACCGTTAAAGGTTTTTGTCGAGCCATCATAATACCTCTCATGTTAGGTATGCGAAGATCAGCTTCTTGAACAATTCCCTTTTGTCCACCAACAATTAGAGGTAAAGTTGTTGATACAGTTTCTTTTCCACCATCAATTTCTCTAACTACTTTTGCTGAAGTACCATCAACTTCAAGACTAATACAATTATTCACAAAACTTGAATTTGTTAAACCAGCAATCATTCCTGGTACCATTCCTCCATTATAATCAATAGATTCTCTACCAGCAATAATTAAATCATAACCACCATCTTGAACTACTTTAGCTAATTGTTTTGCAACCGAAAAGCCATCGGTAGCAGCTACATTTACTCTTATGGCAGCGTCAGCTCCTATGGCTAAAGCTTTGCGCAACGTTGGTTCAGTTTCTGCACCACCTACATTTACAACAGTTACTTCTGCTCCTTGTTTTTCTTTAAACCACATGGCACGAGTTAAACCAAATTCATCGTTTGGGTTGATTACGTATTGTACACCATTAGTGTCAAACTTGGTATTATCATCAGTAAAATTAATTTTTGACGTAGTGTCTGGAACATGACTGATACACACTAATATTTTCATATTCAGTAATTTATTGTTTTTAATTGATTTAAAATAGAATCAGATAACCATATGATATTATAAATTATGCTGAAACTATAACTTAGAAGTCACGAAGTTAATTATTTTATTCTGAATATTTACTATGCACGCATAATAAATTTTAAATAATTCTTTTAAGTATCGTAAATCATTTATTGTTATTTTTGCAACTCGATTTAAAAAATAATTTAATGAAGACGATTCAATTTAGAGAAGCTGTTTGCGAAGCAATGAGTGAGGAAATGCGCAGAGACGAAAGCGTTTATTTAATGGGTGAAGAAGTAGCAGAATATAACGGTGCCTATAAAGCATCAAAAGGAATGTTAGATGAATTTGGTCCAAAACGTGTTATTGATACTCCAATTGCAGAGTTAGGTTTTGCTGGTATAGCAGTGGGTTCAACTATGACAGGAAACAGACCAATTGTTGAATATATGACCTTTAACTTTTCACTTGTTGGTATTGATCAAATCATTAACAATGCTGCTAAAATTAGACAAATGTCTGGTGGACAATTTAAATGCCCAATTGTGTTTAGAGGTCCAACAGCATCTGCAGGTCAATTAGGAGCAACACATTCACAAGCTTTTGAAAGTTGGTTTGCTAATACACCGGGTTTAAAAGTGGTAGTGCCTTCAAATCCATACGATGCGAAAGGATTATTAAAATCAGCTATTCGTGATGATGACCCTGTTATTTTTATGGAAAGCGAACAAATGTATGGTGATAAAGGTGAAGTTCCAGAAGGAGAATACACAATTCCATTAGGCGTTGCTGATGTAAAAAGAGAAGGAACAGATGTAACAATAGTCTCTTTTGGGAAAATAATTAAAGAAGCTTATACAGCTGCCGATGAACTTGCAAAAGAAGGTATTTCATGTGAAATTATCGATTTGCGTACTGTAAGACCAATGGATAAAGAAGCCATTCTTAAGTCTGTTAAGAAAACAAATAGATTAATAATTTTAGAAGAAGCATGGCCTTTTGGAAACGTTTCAACTGAAATTACATACATAGTTCAAGCTGAAGCATTTGATTATTTAGATGCACCAATTATTAAAATTAATACGGCCGATACACCTGCGCCTTATTCTCCAGTTTTATTGGCAGAATGGTTGCCAAATAGTAACGATGTCATTAAAGCTGTAAAAAAAGTTTTATACAAATAAATTAAAAATTTTTACGTTATATAAACTTCATTAGCATGATTGTTGATGAAGTTTTTTTGTAATATGAATATAAGAATATTTTTTGCCCTTTTCTTCCTTGGAATTTTTTCATCAATAGCTCAAACCAAAGTAAGTGGTTATGTCTTTGATGAAGACAATCAGCCAGTTTCCTTTGCTAATGTCATTTTTAAAGGATCCACTCAAGGAACAATTACCGACGAGAACGGTAAGTTTTATTTGGAATCTACCGATACTTGGTTAGAACTTACAGTCTCTTTTATTGGATATGAAACTATTATAGTTCCGCTAACCAAAAAAGTTAATTACGATTTAAAATTCGTTTTAAAAGAACAAGCATCACAACTTGATCAAGTATTAATTGTAACAGGAAAACAGCCCAAAAAGGATAATCCGGCAATTGATTTACTTAGAAAAATATGGGAGCATAAACGTAAAAATGGTTTAAAACAATTCAATCAATATAAGTATGATAAATATGAAAAGGTTGAGTTTGATATCAATACCATTGATAGTGCTCTTATAAACAGTAAATTGTTCAGAGGCATGGAATTTGTTTTTAATGAAGTTGATACTTCAAATGTTACTGGAAAAACATATTTGCCAATTTTTATTAATGAAGCAGTATCAAAAGTTTATGGTGATAATTTACTTAATAAAGAAAAAAATGTTTTAGAAGGAAACAAAAACTCTGGATTTAGTGATAATCAAATTGTTATTGATTTTGTTAACGATTTGTATTCAGAATTTAATGTATATGATAATTACCTCAAATTTTTTGATAAAAGTTTTGTTAGTCCACTTTCAAGAACAGGAATAAGTACCTATAATTATGTATTGTCAGACAGCACTTATATTGATAATAAGTGGTGCTATAATATCATTTATTATCCCAGAAGAAAAAATGAATTAACCTTTAAAGGAGATTTTTGGGTTGCCGATACCACTTATGCTATTAAAGAAATAAATTTACAAGCATCAAAAAGTGCTAATATAAACTGGGTAAAAGATATTTATATTGNNAAGAGATTATATGATGTCTGATTTTGCTCTTAATAAAAAAGAGAAATCAAGAGGCGTTTATGGTAAAAGAACAACACTTTATAATAATTATGAATTTGATAAACCTTTAGATAAAAAATTCTATGAGCAAGAGGTTTATAATTATGATAAAGATGTGTATGATAGAGATGATAAATTCTGGAATGAAAACAGGTTAGAATCTTTAAATAAAGACGAAAAGGGTGTTTATAAAATGCTAGACACACTAAAAACCGTTAAAAAATTCAAACAACTATATAATTTAGGAAGCATTTTAGCATCTGGTTATATTGAATTTAATGAACTTCCTTTAGATTATGGACCCATCTTTTCAACCTTTGGGTTTAACGAAGTTGAAGGGATTCGTTTAAGAACAGGAGTAAGAACTTATTTTGGTAAAAATGACCTTTGGCGCTTGGAAGGATTTTTAGCTTATGGTTTTAAAGACGATAAGTTTAAATACGGCATTTCTGGTAAGTGGCTATTAGACAAAAAAAGCCGATTGATTATTTCTGGCGGAAATAGAAGAGATGTTGAGCAAATAGGAGCTAGTTTAACCACATCAACCGATGTTTTAGGTAGAAGTTTAGCTTCATCTTCAGTAGTTGGAACCGGTGCCAATGATAAGCTTACCTCAATAAATCTTACAAGTTTAGCAATTGAACTAGAACCTTTAAGAAATGTACTTTTTAGATTAGGTGCAAATTACCGTACTTTAGAATCTGCTTCCCCAACATTTAGTTTAGACTATAATACGCCTACTGGAGTTGAATCTCAAGTAAAACAATACGAAACAACTTTGTCATTGTCATATTTTCCAAAACGGAAAATGACAGGATTTGGAGTTGAAAGACGTGAGGCAAATGATAATTTTGCTCGTCTTTTTGCACAAGTGAGTCGTGGTGATAAAAGCATTTTTAATAGTGATTTTAATTACACAAAAGTTCAAATGTCATACGTGCAACCTTGGTTAATAGGTGGTTTAGGAAGATTAACAACAACTATTGAAGCAGGTAAAACTTTTGGAGAAGTGCCTTTAGGGTTGTTAAGTGTCATTCCAGGGAATCAGTCATACTTTTCAATTTATAACACATTCTCTCAATTAGATTATTACGAGTTTGTCTCAGATACTTACACGTCAGTAAACTTTGAGCATAACTTTAATGGGCTGTTCTTTTCAAGAGTTCCTTTTTTAAGAAAATTCAATCTTCGTGAAATTGTTGGTATTCGAGGTGTTTGGGGAGATCTTTCAGATGAAAATTTTGCCTTAAGCAGAACAGCAAACCCAAATAGTATTCCTTTAGTAGCACCAAATAAAAAGGTGTATTACGAATACAGCTTTGGAGTAGGAAACATTTTTAAAATTTTTAGATTAGATTTTAACTTTAGAGGTAATTATTTAGACAAAGTTAAAAATCCAGATGCTCGCAAATTTGGAATTACTGGTACTTTTGGATTTCATTTCTAGGTTTCTAAAAAGTCTTTTTAGCTAATTCTATTGCTTTTGAAATATCTTCTACAACAAATTTTTTGTCAATAATTAGAAACAAGGCATTTTTTTCAAAATCTTTTCTAAGAGTCTCACTTATGCCGGAAAGAATTACGTTTATACCTCTGATTTTATAAGTATTAATTATTTCTTTTAAACTTTGATATCCAGTGGCATCTATCATAGGAACATAACGCATTCTTATAATAATAACTTTTGGTTCTTGATTTGTGTTAGTTATTGTTTCTTGAAACTGGCGTGCTGCACCAAAAAAAAGAGGACCATTAATCTCATAAAGTAATGCTCCTTTTGGTAAATCAACCAATTCATCATCAAATAAATGTTCGCCATTTACATTATCGGTTAATATATTTTGAACTTGAACAGATTCACTCATTCGCTTCATAAACATAAAACTCGATAGCACTATACCTATTTCAATAGCAATAACCAAATCAAAAATAACTGTCAAGAAAAAGGTGGTTAGCATGATAATAATATCCATTCTGCTACCTTTTAAAATAGATTTAAATTGTCGCCATTCACTCATGTGATAAGCCACAATAATCAAAATTCCTGCTAAACATGAAAGCGGAATTAATTTAGCATACGGGCCAAAAATTAGCATAATGGCTAGTAAAACTAAAGCATGGATAATGCCAGCAATGGGAGTTCTACCACCATTTTTAACGTTGGTTGCTGTTCTTGCTATGGCTCCAGTGGCTGGAATTCCTCCAAATAATGAGGAGAATATATTGGCAGCTCCTTGAGCAATTAATTCCATGTTCGATCTGTGTTTTCCGCCAATCATTGAATCAGACACTACTGCTGAAAGTAAAGATTCAATACTGCCAAGTAAGGCAATAGCGAAAGCAGGCTGAATAAGTTTTTGAATGGTATTAAAATCTACATGAGGAAATGATGGCAAATTAAAACTATTAGGAATACTTCCAAAATTGCTCTCAATAGTGTCAACAGGAATTTTAAATACTTGAACAATAATAGTTGATACTAAAATGGCTATGATTGAACCCGGTATTTTTTTTGCAAATTTTTGAAAAGCAATCATAATAGTAATAGTGCCGATGGTTATTGCTGCGGCATACCAGTTTATGTTGCTGAAATTTTTAAAATAAACAATCCATTTATCAATAAAATCAGCAGGTAGTTTAGTAATATGAAGACCAAAAAAATCATTTATTTGTGATGAAAAAATAATCAAGGCTATTCCGCTTGTAAATCCTAAAATAAGCGAATAGGGAATAAATTTTAATAAATTTCCAAGTTTAGCAAGTCCGAAACCAATAATTATAAATCCAGCCATAAAGGTTGCAATGGTTAAACCATTTATGCCATATTGTTCTACAATGCCATAAACAATCACAATAAATGCTCCTGTTGGTCCGCCAATTTGAACTCTGCTACCACCAAATGCTGAAATAATGATACCAGCAATTATGGCGGTAATAATACCTTTTTCGGGAGAAACTCCAGATGCAATGGCAAATGCAATGGCAAGAGGTAAAGCTACAATTCCAACAATTAAACCAGAAAGAGAGTCTTTTATAAATGTTTCTTTAGAGATGCCTAGTCTAAGAATTGAAAATAATTTTGGGGTAAATTCTTTTCTCATTTTCATAATGTAAAACGATTCATACGAGTAATTTTTAAAACATACAGTTTGATACGAAGTTAATTGTTTTTAATTGATTTTTTTAAGTTATTGACTATTTGATTGCAATATTATCATCTTTTTTTCTCCCTTTTAAAATGTTTTAAATCAATCTTCAATTTGTTGCTTAATCTTTAAGGGATGAGTATCTTTGCAATGCATTTATAAATGCCTCAAAAAAAAAAGAGAATCATTATAATTTATAATATTAATTATGAGTAAGAAAAATGAATTAACCTTTGATGTGTTAATAGAAATCCCTAAAGGCAGCAGAAATAAGTATGAATACGATTTTACATTACATAAAATCCGTTTTGACCGTATGTTGTTCTCATCTATGATGTACCCTGGAGATTATGGCTTTATTCCTGAAACTTTAGCACTTGATAAGGATCCATTAGACGTATTGGTGTTGGGCACAGAGCCAACCTTTCCAATGGTGGTTATGGAAGTGAAACCTATTGGTGTTTTCCATATGACTGATGAAAAAGGACCTGATGAAAAAATTATTTGTGTGCCAGTATCAGACCCTATTTGGAGCCAAAATAATGACATTAAGGATTTGAATCCACACAGATTAAAAGAAATAGAGCACTTTTTTCAAGTTTATAAAGATTTAGAAGAAAAGAAAGTTGATGTTGGAGGTTGGGGAAGCGCTGAAGAAGCCATAGAAATTTATCATAATTGTGTTAAACGTTATGATGAAAGTGAGCACAAGAAAAAAAGAACATTTACCATCTAATTATTGGATTGTCAAAATATCACGAAAAAAAATAAAACCATCTTAATATAAGGTGGTTTTTTTTATCAATTATATTTTACTATTTTTAGCCGTTTCTAAAAAAAAAATTAACTAACAACTAATCATCAATATGGAATTATTAGTAAAATTTCTGCCTGCTTTTGGAGTTTTAGGACTCCTATTTGTTTTTGTAAAAAATGTTTGGATTTCCAAACAGGAGGTAGGCTCTCCAAAAATGGTTACAATAGCTAAACATATAGCTGATGGAGCTATGTCTTTTTTAAAAGCCGAATATAAAATTTTGGCAATTTTTGTTGTCGCTGTAGCCATCTTATTATTCTTTAAAGGAAGTTACGAAGAAGGATCAAATGGTATGGTGGCTTTATCATTTGTGGTAGGAGCTGTTTGTTCTGCTTTAGCTGGTTTTATTGGAATGAGAGTAGCAACTAAAGCAAATGTTAGAACTACTCAAGCAGCAAGAACATCTTTAGGTAAAGCTTTGGAAGTGGCATTTGCTGGAGGAGCTGTTATGGGATTAGGTGTTGTTGGGTTAGGTGTTTTAGGACTTAGTGGATTGTTTATAATCTATCAAGTAATGTGGCCAGGATCAGAAAATATTCCAATGGTATTAAATGTGCTTTCTGGGTTTTCTCTAGGAGCTTCATCTATAGCCTTATTTGCGCGTGTTGGTGGAGGTATTTATACCAAAGCAGCAGATGTTGGAGCCGATTTAGTTGGTAAAGTAGAAGCAGGAATTCCAGAAGATCATCCTTTAAACCCTGCTACTATTGCAGATAACGTTGGCGATAATGTTGGTGATGTTGCAGGTATGGGAGCCGATTTATTTGAATCATATGTAGGTTCTATTATTGGAACTATGGTATTAGGTGCTATCATTATTACTCCAGGGTATGGTGGTTTAGGAGCTGTATATTTACCACTTGTATTAGCAGCAGTTGGTATTGTGATGTCTATTATAGGAACCTTGTTTGTTAAAGTTAAAGATGGAGGTTCCCCACATAAAGCATTAAACTTAGGAGAATTTGGTTCTGGATTTTTAATGATTATTGCTTCATATTTTATTATTGATGCTATGATTCCAGAAACAGTGGGAGGATTGCCATTTGGCTCTTTTGGTGTTTTTATGGCAACTCTTGCGGGATTAATAGCAGGATTCTGTGTTGGAAAAGTAACAGAATATTATACAGGTACAGGAACTAAGCCTGTTACCTCCATTGTAAGACAATCTGAAACAGGTTCTGCAACAAATATTATTGCTGGTTTAGGTGTAGGTATGATGTCTACTGCTATTCCTATATTATTAATAGCTGCCGCAATCATGATTTCTCATTATTACGCTGGTTTGTATGGTATTGCAATTGCGGCCGTTGGAATGTTAGCTAATACAGGAATCCAATTAGCAGTTGATGCTTACGGACCAATTTCTGATAATGCTGGTGGAATTGCCGAAATGGCCGAATTACCTAAAGAAGTTCGCGAACGTACAGATAAATTAGACGCCGTAGGTAATACTACTGCTGCAATTGGTAAAGGATTTGCAATTGCCTCTGCTGCATTAACAGCATTAGCTTTATTTGCAGCTTTTATGCATACTGCACACGTAGAAGCAATTGATGTATCAAAGCCAAATATCATGGCTGGATTATTAATAGGAGGAATGTTACCATTTGTGTTTTCTGCTTTATCTATGAACGCAGTAGGGCGTGCTGCAATGTCAATGATTGAAGAGGTACGTCGTCAGTTTAGAGACATTCCGCAATTAAAAGCAGCTTTAAAAGTTATGAGAGATGTTGATTCAGACATGTCTAAAGCAACAGAAGAGCAGAGAAGAATATTTGATGAAGCTGATGGTTATGCTGAATATGAAAAATGTGTCGAAATATCAACAAAAGCATCTATTAAAGAAATGGTGTTACCTGGTTTATTGGCTTTAGCTGTTCCTGTTGCTGTAGGTTTTATTGGAGGAGCTGAAATGTTAGGAGGCTTATTAGCTGGTGTAACTACTTGTGGAGTTCTTATGGCTATCTTCCAATCAAATGCTGGTGGTGCTTGGGATAATGCTAAGAAAATGATTGAAGCAGATGGACGTAAAGGTTCAGACGCTCATAAAGCAGCTGTTGTTGGCGATACTGTTGGAGATCCTTTTAAAGATACATCTGGACCATCATTAAATATATTATTAAAATTAATGTCGGTGGTTGCATTGGTAATTGCTCCTAGTATTGCTTTAGATAATGATACTGTTACAGCATATGCTGAAACTGGAATTTCTTCAGCTAAAGAAGTAAAAGTAACAATGGAAAGTAATGATGAAGGCACATTTACAGCAACAGTTTCAACGGGTACTAATAATAATGGGGAGAAATCAATAACAGAGCAAGTATTTGAAGGTACTGAAGAGGAAGTTAAAAGTAAGATTGAAGCTTTAAATGAAAAGAGTGAATCAGTGAAAGTGCTTATTGAAAAGAAAGTTGAATAAGAAACAAACTAGCTAATTAATATATTATCACAAAAAGAAAACCACACTTAAAGTGTGGTTTTTTTATCTTTGAAAAGTGTTTTTAAAATAACCCATTAATTTCTGCATCAATAGTATTAATGATAGTTCCTAAATCCTCAGGTTTTTCAACAAAATCTAAATGATCAACATCAATAATAAGCAGTTTTCCTTTGTCATAGCCATGAATCCAAGCTTCATAGCGTTCATTTAATCTACTCAAATAATCAATGCTTATAGAATTTTCATAATCTCTACCGCGTTTGTGAATTTGCGATACTAAGTTTGGAATAGAACTTCGTAAATAAATTAATACATCAGGACCATGTACCAATGATTCCATTAAATCAAAAAGTGATTTGTAGTTTTCGTAATCACGGTTTGTCATTAAGCCCATTGCGTGAAGGTTGGGCGCAAATATATGTGCATCTTCATAAATAGTTCTGTCTTGAATAATATCTTTTCCGCTTTTTCTTATTTGTAAAACTTGGCGAAATCTACTGTTTAAAAAGTAAACCTGAAGGTTAAAACTCCAACGTTCCATTTGATTGTAAAAGTCGTCTAAATATGGATTGTCTACAACATCTTCAAGTTGTGCTTCCCATTTATAATGTTTTGCTAGTAATTTAGTAAGCGTGGTTTTTCCAGCGCCTATGTTTCCTGCAATTGCAATGTGCATAGTATCAGTTGGTTTTTAATTGGAATTTCTGAAGAGTTTCATCATGGTAAATATACAAGGTTTCATTGGTTACAAAAAACTGATTTATTAACAAATTTGGAATTTTAATTGGAAGGATTTGAGTGGTCTCCTTTTTTAAATAAAATAAAGCATTATCCTTTTTTAGAATAATGTTTTCGTCACTTTCATCCATTTTTGTAAATCCATCATTAGCTATTTTCGAAATTAAGGTTCCAAAATAATTGTAAATCAATAAGTTGTCAATGGTTAGTAGCCAACAATAATTATAATTGCTCTTTATATCTAACACATTGCTTTTTATGGGTAACGTTTTAAACTTGGTTGAATTGTATTTATAATCATAAACTTCTAATTGTTGTGTGTCTTGATTAAATAACCACAAGGTGTTGTCATTTCCTGTAGAAATATGTGATACGTTCCTATAAGGCTGCATAGAGCTAAAGTCTATTTTAAAGATTTCTGCTAGCCTATTATCAAGTATAACAACCGAATTAAAATCTTTATAAAACAAATTAATTTTTAAGGTATTGAAAGTATTTGCAGATGAAATATTTCCTAATTGTAAATTATTATAAGAAATGGTTTTTATAGCATCTTTTTTGTAAAATACATTGTTGTTAATATAGTACATGGTGTTAAAACCATCAATGGAAACTGGCGTTTCCACCTTTAATTTTATTTCTTCAATAAAATTAGCTTCAATAGGTTCTTGTGAAAATATTGAAAATGAAATAAATAATATAAAATAAGAGATTTTCATACTGACATGAAAAATACAAAAACCAAACCATTTATTATAAAATGAAAGTTGGAAAGAAAGCGCTTTATAAAATTTTAAAATCGATTTAAACCATTTAACTATTTAATAGTCTAATTTTAATTAATATTTAGTTTCGAAAATTTATTAATTTAAGACTTCTATAAATGAAAATTCCTTGCATTTTTAAATTACCAATCACAAGTTTTTTGCTTTTAATTTCCTTTGTTTCTTTCTCTCAAAAAGATTTTCAAGGGAAGGCATATTATGAATCCAAAACCACAGTTGATATGAGCAATTTTGGCGGCGGGCAATTAACTGAAGAAAGAAAAAACAAATTGCTGAACGAATGAAAAGCGCACTTGAAAAATCATACATTCTTACATTCAACCAATCTGAATCTATTTATAAAGAAGAAGAAAAGTTAGATGCTCCAAGCCAAGGTGGAGGTATGCGTTTCGGTATGATGAGTTTTACAGGTGGGAATCAGTATAAAAACGTAAAAGAGCAACAACTTCTTCAAGAAAATGAGCTCTTTGGAAAACAATTTTTAATAAAGGATAGTTTGCCAAAATTAAATTGGGAATTAGGTTCTGAAACTAAAACCATTGCTTATATGCTCTAAACTGATTCTCTTTGCCATTTCTATGTTTGTTCAATAAATTTTCAAGAATCTCAACAGTTAGTGTTTCTCCGTTTTTAAGAAATTCAACAAGTTCTTTTCGTAAATCAACAATTACACCTGATTTCGATGAATAATAATCGGAACACTTTTTTAATTCACTTTTCGGAACATTGTTTAATGCTTCAACTAATTTCTCATAGTAATCCTTAATCTGAGCGGAAGTCCGACAAACTAATTCAATTCCTTGTTTTATTTCTTTATTATTCATTCGAGTTTTATTTATGCAATATGTTTTTTTTGCATGGAGCACAACTTTAATGTTTTTATATCAGACGTTAAACAAATTTAGTTAAATTTTCTGACAAAATTAAGCGATTTATTAGTCCTTTTTTGGATTGCAATATTTCATAACAGCAGTAAAAACTTGCTCTCTAACTGGGTTTAAATTATAATAGAATTTGGTATTTAATAATCCCATATTTTGCCTGTTTATCAACAAAATAACAGAGATATCATATTTAGGTACAACGGCAATACTGGTACCTGTAAACCCAGTATGTCCAAAACTGCCTTCTGGCGCATTTTTTATATATGGGCTATTTGCATCCATAACCCAACCCAATCCATTTTTAAAGTCATCTTGAGTTAGAAATAAATTAATGGTGTTTTCAGAAATAAATTGAAAATTCTCGGTTTTGCCATGATGCTTTAATACATCAACTACTTTTTGTAAATCAGAAACTGTAGAAAACAATCCTGCATGACCAGAAACGCCATTATTGGCGTACCAAGCATTGCCATCATTTGCTTCACCTTTAAGTGTATAGTGTCTCCATCCGTTCCATTTATTTACATTGATGCTATCTATTGTAAATCCAAGAGTAGAATCGGTTACCATTCTTTTTTCATAAGGGTTTCCGTGCGACGTTGCAGCTATGTTATATTCCAATTTATTTTTAAGTGGATTGTACATGGTGTGCTTCATCTTTAGAGGAATAAAAATATTTTGCTGCATAAATTCTTCTAAAGAAAGGTTTGATACAGTTTCAATAATTTCTCCTAATAACATAAAGCCTAAATCACTATAATGTCTGCCACTTCCAACAGGAAACTTTAAAGGAAGCTCTTCAATAAGTTTATAAACTTCTTGTTTGTTTTTGCATAAATAAAACATTGGATACCATTCGTAAAGTCCAGAAGTGTGGGTTAACAAATGCCTAATGGTAATTTTGTTTTTTTCGGCAGTATCAAAAGCTTTAATGTATTTTGAAACAGGGTCGTCTATTTTAATAAGTTCTTTATCAACCAACAACATTATTGAAGTTGTAGTGCCAATTACTTTTGTAAGCGATGCAATATCATAAAGATGATTTATGGTTGTTTTTTCAGGATTTGTAACAATTTGTTCGTTGTAGTCTTTTAAATAGGCATACCCAAAAGCATGTTTATAAATTTCTTCGTCACCTTGTTTTATTAATATAACGGCACCAGGAATTTTATTTTGATCTACTTGACTTTGTAAAATGGTATTAATTTCAGTAATTAATTTTTCTCTGTTTTGTGCAATAGAAATTTGATGAATAATAAAAAGAGAAAAAAAGAGCGTAATGGTTTTTTTAAACATGAAGTAGATTTTTAAATAGTAAACTAAGTTATAATTTTTTTCTTAGTCAACACTTTCTAAATTAAATCTACAGAAAAAAATGATTTCATAATATTAGGGATACATTAATAATACATTATCATAATTTTTAATAGTTTAAAAACCATTTATTTAACTAATTCTTAATTATTAAAATAAGTAAGCTTTAAATGCTTAGACTATTTTTAAATACCAAATGTACATGTAATTTTTAGTTGCTACTATGAGTAAAAACAGTTCGAAAAAACGAAAAATAGACCTTGTTGTTATTTCAGATATTCACTTAGGGACTTATGGATGTCACGCCACAGAACTTTTAAATTATTTGCGTAGTATCAAGCCAAAAAGGGTGATACTTAATGGTGATATTATTGATATATGGCAGTTTAAAAAAAGCTATTGGCCTAAAGAACATATGCAGGTTATTAAACATATTATTAAATGGATAACCGATGGAGTAGAGGTGTATTACATTACAGGAAATCATGATGAAATGCTGCGCAGGTTTGTGAATTTTAAAATAAACTCGTTTAGTATTGTGAATAAACTAGTTTTAAAATTAGATAATAAAACAGCTTGGTTTTTTCATGGTGATGTGTTTGATGTGACCATGCAACACTCAAAATGGTTAGCTAAATTAGGCTCTAACGGGTATGACTTACTTATTTTAATTAATAGTTTGGTGAATAAAATAAGCAATTTTTTTGGCAAAGGAAAAATATCATTATCTAAAAAAATAAAAAATAGCGTAAAAAGTGCTGTTAAGCATATCAATAATTTTGAAAAAACTGCAATTGATATTGCTGAAGAAAACAATTTTGATTATGTGGTTTGTGGACATATTCATCATCCTAAAATGGAAACCTTTCAATCATTAAATAAAGAAGTTACTTATTTAAATTCTGGTGATTGGGTTGAGAATTTAACAGCTCTTGAATATCATAAATCTAAATGGACCATTTTTAAATATGATGAAGACTCTTTTAAGTCATTATACAAAGAGAATGACGACAATGAAGGTATTCTTGAAAAATCTAATAAAGAAATTTTCAACGAATTGTTAATGGATTTTAATTTAATAAAACCATTATGAAGATTTTATACGCAGTTCAAGGCACAGGAAATGGTCATTTAAGCAGAGCCAAAGAAATATATTCGGTTTTAAACAATCGTGTTGAGGTTGATGTGCTTGTAAGTGGAAGCCAGTTTGAAATTGATTGTCCGTTTCCAGTAAAATATCAACTAAAAGGAATTGTTTTTGTTTTTGGTAAAAATGGCGGTATAGATTATTTGAAAACTTTAAAATCAAATAATCCGTTTAAAATTTTTAAAGAGATAAGAAATTGTGATTTGAGCGATTATGATTTAATTATTAATGATTTTGAGCCCATTACCGCTTGGACAAGTTATTTTAGAGGAAATTTAAACTGTATTTCATTAAGTCATCAAGGGGCATTTTTATCAAATAGAGTTCCTAAACCTAAAAGGAGGAGTTTTATTGGTAGATTAGTTTTAAAATATTTTGCACCATCAGCAACAAATTATAGCTTTCATTTTAAAAGTTATGATAATAATATGTTCACTCCAATTATTAGGAATGATATAAGACGTCAAAGCATCAAAGAGAAAAACTACTATGTGGTGTATTTGCCTTTTTATAGTGATGAGAAGATTATAAAAGTTCTGTCAAAAATTAAAGGCGTAAAGTGGAAAGTATTTTCAAAACATTCCAAAGAGCCATATAGTTTTAAAAATGTAAAGGTGAAGCCTATATCTAATAGTAATTTTGAACGGAGTATGGCATGGAGTAGCGGCGTTATTTGTGGAGCAGGTTTTGAAACGCCAGCAGAGGCTATGTATTTAAAAAAGAAATTATTAGTTGTGCCTATGAAAGGACAGTATGAACAAGCTTGTAATGCAGAAAGTTTAAAAGAATTAGGTGTATTGGTGTTGCCAGCTTTTAACAAAAAAAAGGTTTCAACTCTTTTAGAATGGATTGAAAGCAAAACAATTGTTGATATTGATTTTCCAGACAGAACACAATTTATTATTGATGAGATTATTACCAATCACATAGTGGCTACAGAACTGTCTGAACGGTTATTACAGAATATTTAATTATAGTCCAAAAACTTCTTTTACCTTATCAACATAATCTAATTTTTCCCAAGTAAATAATTCTACTTCAAGATTAATTGTTTCACCATTAGGTTGTGAAAATGTTTTAGAAACAATCTCGTTTTTTCTTCCCATATGTCCATATGCAGCAGTTTCACTATATATTGGAGCTCGTAATTTTAAACGTTCTTCAATTGCAGCTGGGCGCATATCAAACAATTTAGCAACTTCTTGGGCAATTTCACCATCGGTCATATTAAAAGGGCATGTGCCGTAAGTATCCACAAAAATAGATGTTGGTTTAACCACACCAATGGCATAGGAAATTTGTACTAAGATTTCATCTGCAACTCCAGCTGCTACTAAATTTTTAGCAATATGTCTTGCTGCATAGGCAGCACTTCTGTCAACTTTGCTTGGGTCTTTTCCTGAAAAAGCTCCACCACCATGCGCTCCTTTTCCTCCATAGGTATCTACAATAATTTTACGTCCTGTTAAACCAGTATCACCATGTGGTCCACCAATAACAAATTTTCCTGTTGGATTAATGTGATAGGTAATTTCATCATTAAACAACGCTTGAATATGTTCTGGCAATTTTGACTTAACTCGTGGGATAAGAATATTTATAATATCCTTTCTTATTTTGGCTAACATAGCATCGTCTTCATCAAAATCATCATGTTGTGTAGAAACTACAATGGCATCAATTCGCTGTGGAATGTTATCATCACTATATTCTATAGTGACCTGACTTTTAGAATCTGGTCTTAAATAAGTAATTTCTTTATTCTCTCTTCTTAATTCAGCTAATTCAATTAAAATGCGGTGAGATAAATCTAATGCCAAAGGCATAAAGTTTTCTGTTTCATTGGTGGCATAACCAAACATCATACCCTGGTCTCCAGCACCCTGTTCTTCTTTATTGATTCTATCAACACCACGATTTATATCTTCAGATTGTTCGTGAATCGCTGAAAATATGCCACAAGAATTACCATCAAACATATATTCGCTTTTTGTATAGCCAATTTTATTAATGGTGTCTCTTGCAATCTTTTGAACATCTAAATAGGTTTTAGATTTAACTTCGCCAGCAAGAACCACTTGACCAGTAGTTACTAAAGTTTCACAAGCCACTTTTGAATTGACATCAAAGGCTAAAAAATTATCAATTAAAGCATCACTAATTTGATCTGCTACTTTATCAGGATGTCCTTCAGATACACTCTCTGAAGTAAATAAATATGCCATTTTTTTTAATTTGAACAGAAGATTTGACGATAACGTCGAAGGAAGTTTACACTGCCTTTAGCATTTTTATTTATACTATTTTTTTAGTATAAGAGGTTGCAATCAGTCAAATCTTTCCTCTATTATTTATAGATGCAAAATTAACAAAATAAAAAGAATGACGAATTTTTTTAACTTTTTTTCAATACTAATTTGGTTAATATTTTTTTATTTTAAATATTTGCTCCATCAAAATGAAAAGACAAGTTTTAAATATCATTTCTATTAGTGTCATTGTGATTATTTCACAGGGATAGGGAATGGTATATTATAGTTTTAATAAAAATTTAAAAGCCTTCCCTAATTCGGAAGGTTTTTTTTATTCATTTTTTAAACATTGAACATCATAAAAAACATAAATTAAATACATGAAAATCAATAAAATAAGTCAATTTAAAGTTTGCTGAATTTAAACTTAAAATGTAAAGGATTGATTTATTAAAAGTGTAAAGATTTAATTTCGATAATTATTTTAAAAACGCATTGGTTTTTAAAGTATAGAATAAACTAAACATAGGAGTAAAACTTATAAATGAAAGAACTTAATAAACACAGTAGAAGGTTAACACAAGATGAATCTCAGCCAGCTTCTCAAGCCATGTTATATGCCGTAGGTTTGACCGATGAGGATATGAAAAAAGCGCAAGTGGGAATAGTCAGTACAGGATATGATGGAAATCCTTGTAATATGCATTTAAATGGATTGAAAGATCAAGTAAAAATTGAATGTAATATTGCTGGTTTAGTTGGTTTAGGATTTAATACTATTGGTGTAAGTGATGGTATTTCCATGGGAACTTCTGGCATGAACTACTCATTAGTTTCTAGAGATATTATTGCGGATTCTATTGAAACGGTTGTGAATGCTCAAAGTTATGATGCACTAATTTCTGTTGTTGGCTGTGATAAAAATATGCCAGGAGCCGTTATGGCTATGTTGCGTTTAAATCGTCCGTCTATAATGATGTACGGTGGAACCATCGCTTCAGGAAAATACAAAGGAAGAAAATTAAATATTGTGTCGGCTTTTGAGGCTTTAGGGCAAAAAGTTGCAGGAGAGATAGATGTAGAAGAATATAAAGAAATTATAAAAAGTGCTATTCCAGGAGCAGGAGCTTGTGGAGGTATGTACACTGCCAATACCATGGCCTCAGCTATAGAATGTATGGGTTTTGCGTTGCCTTATAACTCTTCAATTCCTGCAGAAAATCCAAATAAATTATCTGAAAGTGAAAGGACTGCGATTGCAATTAAAAATCTTTTAGAATTAGATTTAAAACCTTTAGATATCATTTCTAAAAAATCAATAGAAAATGCGATTGCGCTTGTAAATGCCTTAGGTGGTTCTACAAATGCCGTGTTGCATTTCTTAGCCATTGCACATGCAGCTGATATAGATTTTACATTAGAAGATTTTCAACGTGTTAGTGATAGAACACCTTTAATAGCCGATTTAAAACCTAGCGGAAAATACTTAATGGAAGATGTTCACGGTATTGGTGGAACGCCTGCCGTGATGAAATATTTATTAGATAATGGTTATTTGCATGGCGATTGTATGACCGTTACAGGGAAAACCTTAGCTGAAAATTTAGCTGATGTTGAACCACTAACTTTTGAAAATGATCAAGATGTTATTTATCCAAAAGATAAAGCTTTAAAATCTTCAGGAAATCTTCAAATTCTTTATGGTAACCTTGCTGAAGAGGGAGCTGTAGCTAAAATTTCAGGAAATGAAGGTCTTTTGTTTGAAGGAAAAGCGGTAGTTTATGATGGCGAGCAAGCTGCAAATACAGGTATTTCAAATGGCGAAGTAGCAAAAGGCGATGTCGTCGTCATTCGTTATGTGGGTCCAAAAGGTGGTCCGGGAATGCCAGAAATGCTAAAGCCAACGTCTCTAATTATGGGAGCAGGTTTAGGAAAATCTGTAGCTTTAATAACCGATGGTCGTTTTTCAGGTGGAACACATGGTTTTGTGGTTGGGCATATTACCCCAGAAGCACAATCGGGTGGAACTATTGGATTGTTAAAAACAGGTGATAAAATTAAAATTAGTGCCGAAGATAATACCATTAACGTATTACTTTCCGATGAAGAATTATCTAAAAGAAAAGCACAGTGGGTTGCCCCAGACTTAAAACATAATAAAGGAATATTATTTAAATATGCAAGAACCGTTTCGTCAGCATCAAAAGGATGCGTTACAGATGGAAATTAAGTGAAACGTATGAATACAGAAACAGAAAAAAAAACAAAGGAAGTGGCTCAAACAACAGAACGTATAACAGGAAGTGAAGCCATTATAAGATGTTTAATAGAAGAAGGTGTTGATGTTCTTTATGGATATCCAGGAGGTGCTATTATGCCAGTTTATGATGAGCTATTTAAATTTAGAGATAAAATTCATCATGTTTTAACACGTCACGAGCAAGGTGCAACACACGCTGCACAAGGATATGCTCGTATTTCTGGTAGAGTTGGAGTTGCTATGGCAACATCAGGTCCAGGTGCAACCAATTTAATAACAGGTATAGCTGATGCTCAAATAGACTCTACACCTTTGGTTTGTATAACAGGGCAGGTTGCCTCTCATTTATTAGGAAGCGATGCATTTCAAGAAACAGATATTGTTGGTATTTCTACACCAGTAACCAAATGGAACCATCAAGTTACTAAAGCTTCAGAAATTCCTGAAGTTATTGCTAAAGCTTTTTATATTGCAAAAAGTGGTAGACCAGGACCAGTACTAATTGATATCACAAAGGATGCCCAATTTGAAGAATTTGATTTTTCTTATAAAAAATGTACAGGTATAAGAAGTTATAATCCAGTACCAAAAATAAATATAGATGCCATTGAAGCAGCGGCATCATTAATAAATCAGGCTAAAAAACCTATGATTATTTGGGGTCAGGGTATTATATTAGGTAAAGCAGAAACAGAATTAAAAGCAGTGATTGAAAAAGCGGGTATTCCTGCAGCTTGGACAATTCTTGGGGCTTCTGCCTTGCCAACATCGCATCCACTAAACATAGGGATGGTTGGAATGCATGGAAATTATGCTCCAAACAGATTAACTAACGAGTGTGATGTATTGATTGCAATTGGAATGCGTTTTGATGACCGCGTTACAGGTAATTTAAATACTTACGCAAAACAAGCTAAAATTATTCACTTTGAAATTGATCCTGCTGAGGTTGATAAAAATGTAAAGACTGATATTGCTGTTTTAGGTGATTCAAAAGAAAGTTTAGCAGCAATTTTACCTCTGTTAAATGAGAATTCTTATCCAGAATGGCTTCAAGAATTTAAAGATCTATATGATATTGAATTTGAAAAAGTTATAAAAAATGACTTACATCCTACAAAAGAAGGATTAACCATGGGTGAAGTCTTAAATGAAATTAATATTCAAACCAAAGGTAATGCGGCTATTGTTTCAGATGTAGGACAACATCAAATGATTGCTTGTAGATATGCGGATTTTAATAAAACGAAAAGTAATATAACTTCTGGTGGTTTGGGAACCATGGGATTTGCGCTTCCAGCTGCAATTGGAGCTAAAATGGCAGCGCCAGAAAGAGAAGTTGTGGCAATAATTGGAGATGGAGGTTTTCAAATGACTATTCAGGAGTTGGGAACTGTTTTACAACAAAAACTGGCTTTAAAGATAGTGGTGTTAAACAACGAATTTTTAGGAATGGTGCGTCAATGGCAACAATTGTTTTTCGATAGGCGTTATGCGTCAACAGAAATGACAAATCCAGATTTTGTAACTATTGCAAAAGGATATTACATTAATTCTAAACGTGTTAAAACCAGAGAAGAATTGGCTGATGCTGTAAAAGAAATGATTGCCTCCAAAGAAGCCTATTTCTTGGAAGTTTGTGTTGAAAAAGAGGACAATGTCTTTCCAATGATTCCTTCTGGAGCATCTGTTTCAGATATTAGATTAAGCTAAATATTTAGAAAGAATGAACGAAGAAATAAAAACATTTACCATATCGATTTATACCGAAAATAATATTGGGTTATTAAATCGTATTTCAGCAATTTTTCAACGCCGACATATCAATATTGAAAGTTTAACAACATCTCAATCAGAAATTGAAGGCGTTAACAGATTTGTTATTGTGGTTAACATTAGTGAAATTCAGGCAAAAAAAGTGGTGAAACAAATTGAAAAGCAGGTAGAAACCATTAAAGCTTACTACCATACAGATGAGCAAACCATTTTCACAGAGTCTTGTATGTTCAAAATAAAATCGGCTTTACTATTTGAAGAGCCACAAATTCAAAATATAATTAAAGATAGTAATTCACAAATTGTGACTGTAAACAAGGAGTTTTTTGTGTTAGAAAAATCTGGAAGACGTCACGAAATAGAATCTCTTCGTAGAGATTTAAATGTATTTGGAATCATGCAATTTGTGCGTTCTGGAAGAATAGCAGTTACAAAAAGTGAAATGAAAATAAGTGAAATGTTAGTGGCATTCAATAATCAATAATAACTAAAATTAAAAATGGGAAATTACTTTAACACACTGTCGTTAAGAGATAAATTAAATCAATTATCAAAGTGTAGATTTATGGATTCTTCAGAATTTGAAGGTGGTGTAGATGCTTTATTAGGAAAGAAAATTGTCATAGTAGGTTGTGGCGCTCAAGGGCTAAACCAAGGGTTGAATATGAGAGATTCTGGGTTAGACATATCATATACATTACGTGCTGAAGCCATTGCAGAAAAACGTGCTTCATATCAAAAAGCAACAAGTAATAATTTTAAGGTTGGAACTTATGAAGAGTTAATTCCAACCGCAGATTTAGTATTAAACCTAACTCCAGATAAACAACATACCAGTGTTATAAAAGCTATTATGCCTTTAATGAAAAAAGGTGCTACATTATCTTATTCACACGGTTTCAATATTGTTGAAGAAGGTACTCAAATACGTAAAGATTTAACAGTTATTATGGTAGCTCCAAAGTGCCCGGGGACCGAAGTTAGAGAAGAATATAAAAGAGGTTTTGGTGTTCCAACATTAATTGCAGTACACGAAGAAAATGATCCAGAAGGAAAAGGTTGGGCACAAGCAAAAGCATATGCAGCGGCTACAGGTGGTCATAGAGCAGGCGTTTTAGCATCCTCATTTGTTGCAGAGGTAAAAAGTGATTTAATGGGTGAACAAACCATTCTTTGTGGCTTGCTGCAAACGGGTTCTATTTTATGTTTCAATAAAATGGTCGAAAAAGGAATTGATCCAGGATATGCATCAAAATTAATTCAATATGGTTGGGAAACTGTAACAGAAGGATTAAAATATGGTGGTATTACCAACATGATGGATAGACTTTCAAATCCTGCAAAAATTAAAGCTTTCGAACTTTCAGAAGAATTAAAAGACATCATGCGTCCATTATTCCAAAAACATATGGATGATATCATGGAAGGAAATTTTTCAAAAGGTATGATGGAAGATTGGGCTAATAATGATAAAGATTTATTAGGATGGAGAGCTGAAACTGCTGAAACTGCTTTTGAAAAAACTCCAGCTGGTGATGTTGAAATCCCAGAGCAGGAATACTACGATAATGGTGTATTAATGGTAGCCATGGTAAGAGCAGGCGTTGAACTAGCATTCGAAGCCATGACAGAATCTGGAATTATTGATGAATCTGCTTATTATGAATCGTTACACGAAACACCGCTTATTGCAAATACGATTGCAAGACGCAAATTATATGAAATGAACAGTGTAATCTCTGATACTGCAGAGTATGGATGTTATTTATTTGATCATGCGTGTAAGCCATTATTAGCAGATTTTATGAAGAAAATTGACACAGATGTTATTGGTAAAGCATATGCAAAAGATAATGGTAAAGGTGTTGATAATGCTAAATTAATAGAAGTTAATGCTGCTTTAAGAAATCATCCTGTTGAAAAAATAGGTACATTTTTAAGAGCATCAATGACAGCTATGAAACCAATAGTTTAAGCTGTTAGTAATACAACAAAAATTTATGAATAAGGAAAAGCAAACTTATTTTCCTAGTATTAATAATATAAAAGTAGCTGCCGATACCATTAAAAATGTATCGGCAGTTACACCTTTAATACCTAACGTAAGACTTTCAAAAGAGTTTAATACCAATATTAGTTTTAAACGAGAAGACCTTCAACAGGTAAGATCTTATAAAATTAGAGGTGCATATAACAAAATCAGTTCTCTTTCAAAAGAAGAATCTAATATAGGTGTGGTTTGTGCTAGTGCTGGAAATCATGCACAAGGGGTCGCTTTATCTTGTAAATTATTAAAAATAAAAGGCACCATTTATATGCCTGCTCCTACTCCAAAACAAAAAGTTGAGCAAGTTAAAATGTTTGGAGAAGACTTTATTGATATTATTCTTCATGGTGATACTTTTGATGATGCATATTATGCAGCAATTAAAGAATGTGAACATTTAGGTAAAAGTTTTATTCATCCGTTTGATGATAAAAAAGTTATTGAAGGTCAGGCAACTATAGGGTTAGAATTATTAGAACAATCCAAAAATTCAATAGATTATATTTTTATTCCTGTAGGCGGCGGCGGATTGGCTGCAGGACTTTCAACTGTTTTCAGTCAGTTATCACCTAACACAAAAATTATTGGTGTTGAACCTGAAGGCGCACCTTCAATGTCAGTTTCTATTAAAAATAATAAAAACACCGAACTAGATTCTATTGAGAAATTTGTTGATGGAGCAGCAGTAAAACGAGTTGGAGATTTAACTTTCCAAATTTGTAAAAACAATTTACATGATATGATAACTGTTCCTGAAGGGAAAGTATGTCAAACCATTTTAGAGCTTTACAATAAAGACGCTATTGTTGTTGAACCAGCTGGTGCATTGAGCATTTCTGCATTAGATTATTATACTGATGAGATTAAAGGCAAAAATGTGGTTTGTGTTATTAGTGGAAGCAATAACGACATTATAAGAACACCCGAAATTAAAGAACGAGCTTTGCTTTATGCTAATTTAAAACACTATTTTATTATTAAATTTCCACAACGTGCTGGTGCTTTAAAAGAGTTTGTGGTTGAAATTTTAGGTCCAAACGACGATATTACATATTTTGAATACGCAAAAAAAACTAATCGTGAGAATGGGGCAGCTGTTGTAGGTATCGAATTAAAATCTGCAGATGATTTGGAGCCTTTGGTTACAAAAATGAAGCAACATAATTTTTATGGTGATTACCTAAATGATAAACCAGACCTGTTTCAGTTTTTAGTTTAAATTTCAAATACCTCTTTTGTTTTCTTCATACGAAATCGTTTTCGTTTTAAGTAATTTGTTTTCAGTTAATTAAATAGATAATAATACATTATTTTTTCAATAATTATCTTTTTAATAACGGCATTCAAGAAGAAATATAAGTATATTAGTGTTTAATTTTAACGATATTTTTTCTTATGAAAATACCATTTACAGAAATTCCAGAAGCATATAAAATAAATTCTCTATTACATCAAAACACCTATTTAGTATCAGGAGAATTAAAAAAGTGGGAAGGAGAAACATCAAATATATACTCAACAATTTCATCAACAGAAGAATACAAACCTACTCTTTTGGGAAGTATTCCAAATCAAGGAAAAATAGAGGCCTTAGAGGCTTTAGAGTCAGCCTGTTTAGCATACGATAAAGGTCAAGGGCTTTGGCCAACAATGAAAGTTTTAGATAGAATAAAATGTATGGAAACTTTTGTTGAAATGATGAAAACTAAACGGGAGGAAGTTGTTAAATTACTTATGTGGGAAATAGGTAAAAATTTGCCAGATTCACAAAAAGAATTTGATAGAACTGTAGACTATATTTATGACACTATTGAGGATTACAAACAAATGGATCGAGATAGCGCCAAGTTTAATAAAAGCGATGGTATTTATGCTCATATAAGACGCGGGCCATTGGGCGTTGTGCTATGTTTAGCACCTTATAACTATCCGCTTAATGAAACATTTTGCTTGCTTATTCCGGCTTTAATTATGGGAAATACAGCCATCTTTAAGCCAGCAAAACATGGAGTTTTACTTATCACTCCTCTTTTAGAAGCATTTAAGAAAAGTTTTCCAAAAGGGGTTGTTAATATTATTTTTGGTAGAGGTAGAGCTGTAGCATCACCAATTATGGAGTCCGGAAAAGTTGATGTTTTGGCTTTAATAGGAAATAGTGCTTCAGCAAATGCTTTACAAACCATTCATCCCAAGAAAAACAGATTGCGTTTGGTGCTAGGACTGGAAGCAAAAAATCCAGCTATTGTTTTGCCAGATGCCGATTTAGACTTAGCTATTGATGAATGTATTGCAGGAACTTTATCTTTTAACGGACAGCGTTGTACTGCTTTAAAAGTGTTGTATGTTCACAAAGATATTGTTGATGAATTTAATAAACGTTTTTCATCAAGAGTTGATGCTCTTAAATTTGGAAATCCATGGGAATCAGGGGTTAAATTAACACCGCTTCCTGAAAAAGATAAACCAGCTTATATTCAAGAATTAATTGATGATGCTGAAAAGTTAGGAGCAAAAATAATTAATGAAAATGGTGGAAAAACAACTGAAAATTATATTTTTCCAGCCGTTTTGTATCCTGTCAACAAAAAGATGCGAGTTTTTAAAGAAGAACAGTTTGGACCAGTAATTCCGGTTTTGCCTTTTACAGACATAGCAGAACCTTTGGATGATATGGCGGAGTCAAATTACGGGCAACAAGTTAGTGTGTTTGGTAAGGATGTCAATAAGTTGGCTCCTCTTATTGATACTTTAGTAAATCTTGTTTGTAGAGTGAATTTAAATAGCTCTTGCCAACGTGGTCCTGATGTTTACCCATTTACTGGAAGAAAAGACTCTGCCTTTAGCACGTTGAGTGTTCATGATGCACTTCGCTCATTTTCAATCAGAACCTTTGTTGCTTCAAAAGACAATGAATATAACAATGCTATTTTAAACGAGTTGTTGGACAAAAAATCATCTAATTTTATTAGTACGGATTATATTTTATAGTTTTAAATTTTATTGAAACTAGCAATGACATATAAAAAAGGCATTTATTTTGTGAATTCTGTTTTTTATATGTTTAATTGTTTTTAAAATATCTACATTATTCATAATAAATAAGAGTTTTTGTATGAGTATTGATAATTTTTTCAAAAAAGTAAAGTCTTTTCATAGGTTGTAAAAAATAAAATCATAATTTTGACTCTATGAATACTTTAAAAAATAAAATACGTCCTTCATCACCCGGTTTGCGCGTGCGTAGTACTCGCCGTCGCTCTTAGTCATTGATTAGCAAAACCAATACGTAATTTTAATTTTTATCACATTGCACAAAGTTTCATTCATAGCATTTCAAAATATAATTAGTAGGTCAATTAACCACTATTTTATGTGCCATATTTTTCCGCGTCGCCCTTAGGGGTTATAGATCTTTTTTAGAACTAGGTGAGTCCAGTTCATCATTAAATCAATCAATATTTATAACTTTTAATTAGATAATCAATACAATAAATGGACATTGTAATTGCTGATAAATCACATAGTAAATACGCAGAAATTATTTGCGAAACCATTGCAGAATCTGCTGCAGTTAGAGGAACAGGTATAGCCAGACGTACTCCTGAATATATCACAAAGAAAATGGAAAATGGCAATGCTGTTATTGCACTTGATAGCGATAAATTTGCAGGTTTTTGTTATATAGAACTTTGGGGACATGGCAAATTTGTTGCTAACTCAGGATTAATTGTACATCCTGATTACAGAGGTGCAGGATTAGCTAAAAAGATAAAACACAAGGTATTTAAGCATTCCAGAACCAAATTTCCTGATGCCAAGGTGTTTAGTATCACTACTGGCTTGGCCGTTATGAAAATGAATACAGACTTAGGGTATAAACCTGTACCGTTTTCTGAATTAACCGATGACCCTACGTTTTGGGATGGATGCCAAACATGTAAAAACTATGATGTGTTAACGCGAACTAACAGAAAAATGTGTTTGTGTACCGGCATGCTATATGATCCTAAGGCGCAAAAGATAAAACCTAAAAAAATCAAGGAAAAAGTATTCAACAGATTAAAACATATCAAGGAAACTATGTTTTTAAAAAAAGATAAGAAATGAGTACCATGAAAAAATTAGTAATTGCCTATAGTGGCGGATTAGATACATCTTATTGTGCGGTAAGTTTGTCTAAAAAATTTGATGTGCACGCGGTAAGTGTAAATACAGGTGGATTTACACAAACTGAAATTGATAACATTGAAGCTAACGCTTATAAAATGGGCGTTTCAACTTATAAAAATATTGATGCTGTTGCTTCCTTCTATCAAAAAGTAATTAAGTATTTAGTGTTCGGTAATGTTTTAAAAAATAACACGTATCCATTATCAGTAAGTGCAGAACGAATTATTCAAGCCATTGAAATAGTAGAATATGCTAAAAGTATTGGAGCAGAATATATTGCTCATGGAAGTACAGGAGCAGGAAACGATCAAGTAAGATTTGATATGATTTTTCAAACCTTGGCTCCAGAGATTCAAATCGTGACTCCTATAAGAGATGAAAAACTATCAAGACAGGAAGAAATAGAATATTTAAAAGCCAATGGTATAGACATGTCATGGGAGAAAGCCAAGTATTCAATAAACAAAGGACTTTGGGGAACTAGCGTTGGTGGACAAGAGACCTTAACGTCTGAAAAGCCATTGCCTAATGAGGCTTACCCATCTCAATTAAAGCATAGTGATGAGGAAAAGGTAAAATTGACTTTTAAAAAAGGGGAGTTAGTAGCAGTTAATGGCATTAAAAATGACCCTGAAGTTAATATTGAAGCCTTAAATAATTTGGCATCAGCTTATGCTATTGGTAGAGATATTCATGTTGGAGACACTATTGTGGGTATTAAAGGACGTGTTGGTTTTGAAGCACCAGCAGCTTTAATTACTATAAAAGCGCATCATTTATTAGAAAAGCATACTCTTACAAAATGGCAATTGCAGCATAAAGAATATTTAGCAAGTTTTTACGGAATGCATTTACATGAAGGTCAGTATTTAGACCCAGTTATGAGAAACATTGAAGCTTTTTTACAAAGCAGTCAAGACAAGGTCAGTGGTGATGTAACAGTAAGTTTAAAACCTTATCATTTCACTTTAGATGGCATTGTTTCTAAACACGATTTAATGAATGCTAAGTTTGGAAGTTATGGCGAAGAAAGTAAAGGTTGGACTCCTGAAGAAGCAAAAGGATTTATAAAAATCTTTGGAAATCAAAATAAAATTTATCAACAAGTAAACTCATAAAGGCATGATACAAGTCGGCATTATTGGAGGAGCAGGTTATACAGCAGGTGAATTGATTAGACTATTGTTGTTTCATCGTGAAGCAGAAATCAATTTTGTTTACAGTACATCAAACGCTGGCAATAAAATTTGTAAAGTGCATCAAGATTTAGAAGGTAGTTTAGATTTAAAATTCACTGATACTATCAATCCAAATGTCGATGTATTGTTTTTGTGCTTGGGTCATGGTAATTCTGTGAAGTTCTTAGAGGCCAACACTTTTTCTGATAAAACGAGAATCATTGATTTAGGTAATGATTTCAGATTAGAGAAAGATAAAATTTTTAATAATAAAACCTTTGTTTATGGTTTGCCTGAACTTCAAAAAGAAGCCATTAAAAAAGCTGATTATATTGCAAATCCAGGTTGTTTTGCTACGGCTATTCAATTGGCCTTATTGCCATTGGCAGAGAACAATTTAATACATAGTGATGTGCATGTAAATGCCGTTACTGGTTCAACGGGAGCAGGAACTTCGTTGTCTGAAACAACTCATTTTACTTGGAGGGATAATAATTTTTCATATTATAAACCATTTACGCATCAGCATTTAGGAGAAATCAATCAATCGGCTAAGCAACTACAAGAAAGTTTTTCTTCAGAAATTGTTTTTATGCCAAACCGAGGGAATTTCTCTAGAGGTATTTTTGCAACGGTTTACACCAATTTTGAAGGCACTTTAGAAGAAGCCAAAGCACTTTATAAGTCATTTTATGATGACGCAAAGTTTACGTTTGTTTCAGACGAGGAATTACATTTAAAGCAAGTAGTAAACACAAACAAATGTTTGATTCATTTGTATAAGCACAACAATAAATTACTCATAACAAGTATCATCGACAATTTGTTAAAAGGAGCGTCCGGACAGGCCATTCAAAACATGAACCTTATGTTTGGTTTTGAAGAAACAGAAGGATTGCAATTAAAGGCCAATTATTTTTAAAGAACAATTAAAGTTAATAAGATGAAAATAGCAATCATAGGGACAGGGAATTTAGGAAAATCCATTGCTAAGGGGTTAATAAAAAACAATGTTGTTAGCAGCCTGTATTTAACAAAACGCCATGTAGACTCACTTAAAGAATTTGAAGGTGCAAAAAGGGTTACCCTAACATCTGATAATGCCTTGGCTATTCAACATTCAGATATTTTGATTTTTGCCGTACAACCGTCGCAAATAGAGAATATCCTGAAAAAAGTGAAGCCTTTAATAACAGAAAACCATGTCGTTATCTCAACCATTACTGGGTATGCTATTTCAAAGATTGAAGCCGTGGTTGGAGTGGACAAGTATATTTTAAGGGCGATGCCAAATACAGCTATTTCTGTTGGGCAATCCATGACCTGTATCGCTTCAAATGAAAAAGGAAAAGAAAAGATGCAACAGGCCTTAAATATTTTCAACAGTCTGGGAAGATCAACCGAAATCCATGAAGAACTCATTCAGGCAGCAACGGTAATTTGTGCCAGTGGTATTGCCTTTTGGATGCGTTTGATTCGTGCTACCACACAAGGAGCCATTCAACTAGGGTTTGAAGCCCATGAAGCGCAAGAGTTGGCAGTGCAAACCTGTTTTGGGGCGGCCAGTTTGCTTATTCAGTCCGGAAGCCATCCAGAGCAAGAAATAGACCGTGTTACAACGCCAAGAGGATGTACCATTGAGGGCTTAAACGAAATGGAACACCAAGGACTAAGTTCATCGCTTATTAAAGGTATTGTAGCCTCGTTTGAAAAAATCAATCAAATTAAAACCAATTAAAGATGCCATTATTTGACGTTTACCCACTATACAATGTAACTCCCGTTAAAGGCAAGGATATGTTTGTCTATGACAACAATGGGGTTGAATATTTAGACCTTTATGGCGGTCATGCTGTAATTTCAATTGGGCATTCACATCCCAATTATGTTAAAGCCGTTACTAATCAGGTGTCTACACTTGGTTTCTATTCCAATGCGATTCAAAATCCGTTACAAGTTGAGTTAGCCGATAAAATTGAGTCACTTTCAGGTTGTAAAGGCTACGAATTGTTTTTATGTAATTCGGGTGCTGAAGCCAATGAAAATGCTTTAAAGTTAGCCTCGTTCAAAACAGGAAAATCTAGGGTCATTGCCTTTAAGAATTCGTTTCATGGGCGAACCTCTGCTGCTGTAGCTGTAACCGATAACCCCAGTATCGTGGCACCCATAAATACGCAACAAAAAGTAACCTTTTTAGAACTGAATGATGTTGAAGGCGTTAAAGCCGAATTGGAGAAAGGTGATGTGTGTGCTGTAATAGTGGAGTTCATTCAAGGAGTTGGAGGTTTGGACCAAGGTACTGCCGAGTTTTTTGAGCAAGTAGATGCTTTGTGTAAAGCCAACAATACCTTTTTTATTGCCGATGAGGTACAATGTGGCTATGCACGCTCTGGAAAATTCTTTGCGTTTCAGCATTACAATGTAACACCCGATGTTATTTCCATAGCCAAAGGAATGGGCAATGGTTTTCCCATTGGAGGTATTTTGATTCATCCAAGTATTGAAGCTAAATATGGTATGTTAGGCACTACCTTTGGAGGCAATCATTTGGCTTGCGCTGCCGGATTAGCAGTCTTGAACACTTTGGAAGACGAACATTTAATGGATAATGTAAATGAAGTTTCAGCATATTTTATATCTGAAGCAGCCAAAATTCCGCAAATAAAAAATATTAAAGGAAGAGGATTGATGCTTGGTTTGGAATTTGATTTTGAAGTAGCCGAACTCAGAAAGAAGCTAATTTATGAGTATCATATCTTTACCGGTGGAGCATCCAATAAAAAGCTTATTAGAATTTTACCGCCATTAACCATTAAAAAAACACATGTCAACCGGTTTTTTGATGCGCTTAAGAAAATTCTAGAGCCAATAGAAGTTGAAAAATAGAAAAAGAGGAACAAAGACTCAAAGCTTAGAAGCTTAGAAGCTTTGAAACTCAAAAAACAAAGAAAAATGAATACGCTATTATCCATAGAAACAAGAAACGCAGTATTACTTAAAATGGCAGAGCTTTTGGAACAAGAAAGGAGTGCTATTATTAAAATTAATAAAGCGGATTTAGAGGCTTATGATGGTGATGATATTTCTATGTATGACCGTCTAAAAGTGGATGATTCTAAGATAGATGAAATGATTAAATCTGCAACACATTTAGCATCTCAAGATGATCCTGTTGGAGTGGAACGTTTCAGTTTTATGCATGATAATGGAATGCAAGTTTATAATAAAACGGCTTCGTTTGGAACGGTTTTAATCATTTATGAATCGCGTCCAGATGTAACTGTTGAGGCTGCGGGTATTGCCTTTAAATCGGGAAATAAAATTCTATTAAAAGGAGGTAAAGAATCTTTAAAATCTAACCTGAAAATAGTTGATTTGTGGCATCAGGCACTAGAAAGCCAAGGAGCTTCAACTGAATGGGTGGAATATTTACAATTCAATAGAAAAGAGACTCAAACCTTTTTAGAAAAACCAACTCAAAAAGTAGATTTGATTGTGCCTCGTGGTGGTGAGCGTTTAATTGCTTTTGTAAAGGAGCATGCTACTTGCCCGGTTATTATTAGCGGTCGAGGTAATAATTTTGTGTATGTGCACAAAGAGGCAGATTTAGACCTTGCTTTAAGCGTAATTATCAATGCAAAAACAACAAAAATATCTGCTTGTAATGCTTTAGATAAAGTGTTGATTGATAAAAATGTTCCTAATAAAGACAATTTTGTAAAAACATTGATTTCGAAACTTAAAGAATTCAACGTTGAAATTTTTGGTGATGACTCTATTTCTGAATTTGAAGGTGTTAAAGCCATTCAATCCAATGATATTTGGTATCAGGAATTTTTAGATTATAAAATAGCGATGGCAGAAATAGACTCTAATGACCATGCTATTACTATGATAAATAAATACTCAGGTGGTCATTCTTCATCAATAATTACAACAAATAATGATGTCGCTAAATCGTTTATGGAAAATGTAGATACGGCAGCGGTTTATCATAATGCCTCAACTCGTTTTACCGATGGAGGACAATTAGGTTTAGGTGGCGAATTGGCTATTAGTACAGATAAGTTGCACCAACGCGGACCTATTGGTTTACAACACTTAGTAACAAATAAATGGTACATCCACGGTAATGGGCAAATACGATAAGTATGCAGAAAAAGAAAAGAATATTACTTAAAATAGGCTCTAATACGCTAACCAAAGAAACAGATAATATTTCTAGAGGTAAGATTGAAGATTTAGCTAATCAAATTTCACAATTGCAAGACACTTGTGAGTTCATAATTGTAAGTTCTGGCGCTATTGCAGTTGCCAAACAGTTTGTAAAACTAGAAAGCAAAGGAAAAGATATTAATGTAAAACAAGCCTTGGCATCTATTGGTCAGCCACATTTAATTCGCATTTATCAAGAGATATTTAGAGAATACGGTTTATTGACATCACAATGTTTATTATCTTATTCTGATTTTGAAAAGGAACAAAGCAAAACCAATATAGTAAATACAATCAACGTACTTGTTAATAATAATTACATTCCTATCATTAATGAAAATGACACAGTAGCTACTGATGAGATTAAGTTTGGTGATAACGATAAATTAGGAGCTTTAACAGCATCACTTTTAAATGCTGATTTGTTTATTATTGCAACTAATACAAATGGAATTTATACCAAAGAATCTATAGAAAATGGTATTCCAAAAACCATTAAATTGGTAGAAGATTTCAAGCATTTGGAAGATGAAGTTGTAAGTTCAAAATCATCACATGGCACTGGCGGTATGCAATCAAAAGTAGATGCTATTTTAGTAGCAAAAAAAGCCAATATAGAAACATGGATTGTAAATGGTTTAGAAGATAATTTTATAATTAATGCATTCAATAATAAAGTGCCCTTTACTAAAATAAAATAATAATAAAATGAATAATTATACCTCCATACACGATATAGATAATATCCATTCTTGGATTGAGGAAGCAAAAGCATTAAAGGCAAATCCACTTAAGCATATTGCTTTAGGAAAACATAAAACCTTAGGGTTGTTGTTTTTTAATTCTAGTTTGCGTACACGTTTAAGCACACAAAAAGCAGCGTTAAATTTAGGAATGGATCCTATTGTAATGAATGTCTCTGGAGATGCTTGGGGCATTGAGTTTGGAGATGGTACTATTATGAATGGAAATACAGCAGAACACATTAAAGAAGCAGCAGCAGTTGTGTCTCAATATTGCGATATTATTGCAGTAAGAGCATTTCCAACATTAACCGATAAAGCTAAAGATGAAAGCGAGCAGGTGATGAATGCCTTTGTAAAATATGCGTCTGTGCCTATTGTAAACATGGAAAGTGCTACAGGGCATCCGTTGCAAGCATTAACCGATGCCATTACTATTTCAGAACATGCAAAAACAAAAAAGTCTAAAGTAGTTTTAAGTTGGGCGCCACATATTAAAGCGTTGCCACATGCAGTTGCAAATAGTTTTACTCAAGCCATGCAAAAAATGGATGTGGAATTTGTTATTACTAATCCAGAAGGTTACAATTTGAATCCTGAAATAATAGGAAATACACCAATAACTCATAACCAAGAAGAAGCTTTTAAAAATGCCGATTTTGTGTATGTTAAAAACTGGAGTTCTTATGAAAATTACGGAAAAGTAATCAATACAGACCCAAATTGGATGATTACTAAAGAAAAATTAGGCAACGCAAAGTTTTTGCATTGTTTACCTGTAAGGCGAAATCTTATTGTTGAAGATGCCGTTTTAGATAGCGATAGTTCTTTAGTGATTCAACAAGCTAATAACAGAACATACGCAGCGCAATTGGTTTTGAAAAAAATATTGGAAAATTTAAAATAGTTAAAAAGTCCCCTCTCCTTTGGAGAGGGCGGAGGGAGAGGAAAATGGAAAAACTATCCATAGTAAAAATAGGAGGAAACATTATTGAAGACGAACAGTCTTTGAATGATTTTTTGAAACTATTTGCTAACTTAAAAGGAAAGAAAATTTTGGTGCATGGTGGCGGAAAACGTGCTACCAGTATCGCGTCAAAATTAGGTATAGAATCTAAAATGGTAAATGGTAGGCGTATTACCGATGCCGAAACTTTAGAGGTAATTACTATGGTTTATGGTGGTTTGGTAAATAAAAATATCGTGGCTCAGTTACAAGCATTAAACATTGATGCCATTGGGCTAACCGGTGCCGATGCCAATAGTATTACTTCAAATAAACGCCCAGTAAAAGAAGTGGATTTTGGTTTTGTGGGTGATGTCAAAAAAGTAGCTTACAGCTCGATTGATAAATTAATTAAAGCCAATTTTACGCCTGTATTTTGTGCCATTACCCATGATGGTAACGGACAATTATTAAACACCAATGCAGATACCATTACCTCACAAGTGGCCGTCGGTATGAGCGAACTTTACGAAACATCTATTTATTATTGTTTTGAATTGAATGGCGTTTTGAAAAATATAAATGATAAAAATTCAGTTATAAAACATATCGATACTAAGTTGTATTCAGAATTATTGGAACAAGGTATTATTGCAGATGGCATGCTTCCAAAGTTAGAAAATTGTTTCGATGCTTTAAAACATGGTGTAAAAACCATAAATATGGGAAACACAAACATGTTAACCCAAGAAAATGATAATTTTACAAGAATAACTTTATAATATGGCGATACAAGGATTAACCAATGATGCGATAGTGCTGTTAAAGCAATTAATAGAAACACCTTCTTTTTCATCTGAAGAAGATCAAACAGCATCTCATATTGAAGCTTGGTTAAAAAAATATCAAATAGCATATAAAAGAACACAAAATAACGTTTGGGCAGTCAATAAATATTTTGATGAAAGAAAACCGAACTTATTGCTTAATTCGCACCATGATACGGTAAAACCTAATTCAGCCTACACTAAAGACCCATTTAAAGCCATTGTAGAAGATGGTAAATTATACGGTTTAGGCAGTAATGACGCTGGTGGTTGTTTGGTATCATTAATTGCAACATTCACTTATTTTTATAATCAAAAAGACTTAAAATATAATTTAATCTTGGTTGCTTCTGCGGAAGAAGAAAGTAGTGGTCCAAATGGATTGAACAGTATGCTAAAAATCATTCCAAAGATTGATGTCGCCATTGTTGGCGAACCAACCTTGATGAATTTAGCTGTGGCCGAAAAAGGCTTGGTGGTTTTTGATGCTAAAGTAAAAGGAACGGCAAGTCATGCAGCGCATCCAAACGATGATAACCCTATTTATAAAATGATTGACACCTTGCAATGGTTTAAAGATTTGAAGTTTGAAAAGACTTCAAAAGTTTTAGGTGATGTAAAATTAACAGTCACTCAAATTAATGCAGGAAAACAACATAATGTAGTACCTGCCGATGTGGAATTGGTAATCGATGTTCGTGTAAATGATAAATATACCAATGCCGAAATCGCCGAATTTTTAAAAAATAACGCACCATGCGATAGTATTGTACCACGTAGTTTGCATTTAAATTCCTCATCTATTCCTGTTGAACATCCATTGGTGCAAGCGGGATTAGCTTTAGGAAGAACTACATATGGATCACCAACATTATCAGACCAAGCTTGGTTGTCGTGTAAATCGTTAAAATTAGGACCTGGCGATAGCCCACGGTCTCATTCAGCAGATGAATTTATTTTTTTGCTTGAAATAGAAGAAGGTATAAAAATTTATATTGAATTGTTAAATCGGGTAATTGTGTAATGTCATAACGAGGAGCAGAGCGACGTGGTTATCTCTTGATTTGGAGTACTTACAAACAGATTACATCACTATGTTCGCAATGACGAAATCAGGATTAACGACTTAGCAAATCAATAATAAACAAATCAACGAATAAACAACAGAATATGAAACTCTGGGACAAAGGCATATCAATCGATAAAAAAATAGAACAATTTACAGTTGGAAACGATAGAGAAATTGATATTCACATTGCTAAATACGATGTGATTGCATCTAGAGCACATGCCAAAATGCTCCAAAAAATTGGAATTATTTCAACCAATGAGTTGATTGAGTTATTAGGAGGCTTAAAAAAATTAGAAGCCCAAATTGAAAATGGTACGTTTGTTATTGATGCTCAATTTGAAGATGTACATTCTAAAATAGAATTCGAACTAACTAAAACATTAGGAGACGTTGGTAAAAAAATCCATACGGCACGTTCTAGAAACGATCAAGTTTTAGTAGCACTTCACTTATATTACAAAGAAAATTTAGGTTTAGTAAAAGGAAAAATACAAACGTTTTTTAATACACTTTTAGACTTAGCCGAAACACATAAAAACAAGGTGTTGCCAGGTTATACACATTTACAAGTAGCTATGCCATCATCGTTTGGATTGTGGTTTTCTGCGTATGCCGAATTAATGGTTGATGATGTGTATTTATTGAACGCCGCTATCAAAACAGTCGATCAAAATCCGCTGGGTTCTGCAGCTGGTTACGGAAGTTCATTCCCAATAGATAGGGAGTTTACAACTAAAGAAATGGGCTTTGAAACGCTAAAATATAATGTAGTGGCGGCACAAATGGGTCGTGGTAAAAACGAGCGGACTATTGCTGTGGCATTAGGTGGTTTATGTAACACCATGGCGCGTTTTGCCATGGATACCTGTTTGTATATGAGTCAGAATTTTGGATTTATTTCCTTTCCTGATGAATTGACTACAGGGAGTAGCATTATGCCTCATAAAAAAAACCCAGACGTGTTCGAATTAATACGTGGTAAATGCAATAAAATACAAGCGTTGCAGACTGAAATGATATTAATAACCAATAACTTACCAAGTGGTTATCACAGAGATTTTCAGTTGTTAAAAGAAAACATGATTGCGGCTTTTGAAGAGGTAAAAGATATTCTGGATATTTTCAATTATTCCATTCAACAAATCATTGTAAACGATATTAATGTGCATAGTGATTTGTATAAATACCTATTTACGGTCGATAATATCAATACCTTAGTTGTTGAAGGAAAGTCTTTTAGAGAAGCATATCAAAAAATTGGTGGTCAAGTGCAAGACGGAACCTATGTGCCTGATACATCAAAAAAACACACACATGTTGGGAGCATTCATAATTTGTGTTTAGATAAGATTAGAGCCAAGTTTCCTAGTTAAGTTTCTATATTTATAATTATGAAAATAAAGATTGATAAGTTTGTTCTATTTATAATTGTAGTAATAGGAGTTGCTTATCTCTTTCCTCATTGGGGTTCAAAAGAAAGTCAAATTCCCCTAAAGACTATCAGTACTTTGGGAATTTCTTTAATTTTCTTTTTTTATGGACTTAAATTGAGTCCCGATAAGTTAAAAGCAGGGCTTAAAAACTGGAGATTACATGTATTAGTTCAAGCAACTACGTTTTTAATTTTCCCCCTTATTGTTTTAGCATTTCACCCATTAATACAAACACAAGAACAAGAACTCTTGTGGCTGGCTTTCTTTTTTTTAGCAGTATTACCGTCTACGGTATCATCATCAGTTGTTATGGTTTCTATCGCAAAAGGCAATATTCCTGCTGCGATATTTAATGCAAGTATTTCTGGAATTATAGGCATTGTTGTTACCCCACTTTGGATGGGTTTGTTTGTACATAGTGCACAAACAGATTTTGATTTTACTGAAATTTATATAAAGCTTATTGTACAAATTATTTTGCCAGTTGTTTTTGGTATTATTTTACAACGTTATTTAGGAAAATTAGCCAATGAGCATAGCAGTAAAATTACTTTATTTGATAAGTCCGTTATATTATTGATTATTTATAGGAGTTTTTCTGAATCTTTTAATGAGAATATATTTAGCTCGGTTTCATTATCAGATTTGTTGTTCCTTTTTACAGCTGTATTATTTTTGTTTTTTATTGTATTTACTCTAACAGGATATGTTGCTAAAAAATTAAATTTTAACAAAGAAGACCAAATTACTACACAGTTTTGTGGTACAAAAAAGTCATTGGTGCACGGTACTGTTTTTTCAGCTATTTTGTTTGGTAATGTACCAACTATTGGATTTATTTTATTACCGCTTATGTTGTTTCATGCCATTCAAATATTAATAATTAGCATTATAGCTTCAAAATCAGGAAGATTAATGGTTAAGTAGTAAACAAAAAAAAGAGCATTATTTAAATGCTCTTTTATAATCCATAATATTTATTGGTTTGTGTGACTAACTCAAATATTTAAATGATTGTGGACTGTCCTAAATGTATGTTTGTAAAGTTTAAGTTTGTTTCTTCAGGGTTATTAATAAAATCTTCAATAAAATCGCCAACCTTACTTGTTGAAATATTATCATATTTGGTGTTTAAATCTGGTGTGGTTATATGAAGGTTTAAAGATTTATCAATGGCTTTTCTTACTAAGGCTGCTTCTTCTAATAATCCAAAATGTTCAAGTAACATGGCAGCAGATAAAATAGATGCTATTGGGTTTGCAATACCTTTGTCAGTAGCTTTTGAATACGCACCATGAATTGGTTCAAACATAGAATATTTTGAACCTAAAGAGGACGATGCTAATAAGCCAATAGAACCTACAATAACACTGGCTTCTTCAGAAAGAATATCGCCAAACATATTTTCTGTTAAAATAACATCAAATTGTCTAGGGTTAACCACCAATTGTTTGGCCGCATTATCAATGTACAAAAAGTCTAAAGTTACATCTGGATATTGCGGAGCAAGTTCTAGTATTACTTTACGCCAAAGTCTGGAACTTTCAAGAACATTAGCTTTATCAACTAAAGTTATTTTTCGTTTTCTTGATTGAGCTGCTTTAAATGCTAAATGTGATATGCGTTCTATTTCAAATCGGGTGTATCTACAGATATCAGATGCTGTATTACCATCAGCACTTAATGTTTTTTCACCAAAGTAAATACCACTTGTTAGTTCTCTGTAAATAACAATATCAGCATCTTTTATAAATTTTTTCTTAAGCGAAGATTTTTCTAAAAGGTCTTCATAAGCTACTATTGGTCTTATGTTAGCAAATAAATCAAGTTCTTTCCTCAAATTTAAAAGGCCTTGCTCTGGTCTTACTTTTGCAGTAGGATCAAAATTGTATTTATGTTCTCCAATAGCGCCAAATAAAACTGTGTCTGCATTTTTACATAAATTAATTGTTTCGTTTGGTAAAGCAACTCCTGTTTTAGAAATAGCTACACCGCCAATTAAACCATATTCAAAAGTAAATATGTGGCCAAATTCCATAGCTATGGCTTTCAAAACCTTTACAGCTTGTGCTATAACTTCTGGACCAATTCCATCACCTGGTAAAACAGCTATATGTAATTTCATTTACTTTAAAATATTTTTTTATGCTGAAATAATTTCTTTATAAACTTTACTCGATTCTATAATTTGATGAATATCAGAATCATCTATTTCTTTCTTTTTGTCAGCAAAATCTAAAAAGTTAGAATAAATCTCGTCTAACTGTAATTTGGTTAATTCATAACCAATGTTTTTTGCTCTATAAGCCAATGCAGCTCTTCCGCTTCTAGCAGTAAGCACAATGGACGATTCTGTTACACCAACATCTTTTGGGTCAATAATTTCATAAGTTTCGCGATTTTTTATCACACCATCTTGATGAATTCCAGAACTATGAGCAAATGCATTAGCACCAACAATTGCTTTGTTTGGTTGTGTGTAAATACCCATACTATCAGACACTAATTGGCTAATGCCATAAAGCATTTCTGTTTTAATATTAGTATCTAAATTAAGGTAAGGATGTTGTTTTAAAATCATTACCACTTCTTCAAGAGCAGTATTTCCTGCACGTTCACCAATACCATTAATGGTACACTCAATTTGTCTGGCACCGTTAATAACACCTTCAATTGAGTTTGCCGTTGCTAATCCTAAATCGTTGTGGCAATGGCACGATAAAATGGCTTTATCAATACCTTTAACGTTTTCTCTTAAATATTTAATTTTAGCACCATATTCATGGGGTAAACAATATCCTGTTGTGTCTGGAATATTAAGCACAGTTGCACCGGCTTTAATGACTGTTTCGCAAACTCTTGCTAAAAATTCATTATCCGTTCTTCCTGCATCTTCTGCATAAAATTCAACATCTTCAACAAAGGATTTTGCATACCTAACAGCGTCAAAAGCGCGTTTTAAAATGTCTTCACGATTGGATTTAAACTTAAATTTAATATGCGAATCAGAAGTTCCAATACCAGTGTGAATTCTAGGTTTTTTAGCGTATTTTAAAGCTTCTGCAGCTACTTTTATATCATTTTCAACAGATCTTGTAAGTCCACAGACTGTTGCGTGTTTAATTAATTTTGAAATTGCTTCTACCGATTTAAAATCACCAGGACTAGATACAGGAAAACCAGCTTCAATGATATCAACACCTAAAAAATCGAGTTGTTCTGCAATCACTAATTTCTGTTCTGTATTTAATTTACATCCAGGAACTTGCTCTCCGTCTCTTAAGGTTGTATCAAAAATTTGTACGTTCTTATCTAACATTTATTAAAATAAATTTTCTTATTGTAATACGAATGTATATTTTGGTTTCGGAAATGTAGAATTCATCATGTTTTAATTACGATGTTTAACCTATATTTAATTTATTTAAAATATTGTTTTTCAGTTATTTAATACTAGTTTTACAACTATGACAAAAGAACAAAAAGATAATTTGTTTGTGTTAATAAAATCGCTGTCAAAATCAGAAAAAAGGCAGTTTAAGCTTTATGTAGGAAGATTAGGCGTTAATGAAGACTCAAAGTTTTTAACACTTTTTAATATACTTGAAAAGCTTCCGTTTTATGACGAAACAGCAATTCTTAAAAAAGGAATTGTTAAGAAACAACAATTATCAAATTTAAAGGCTCATTTATATAAGCAAATTCTTATTTCCTTAAGGTTAAATCCGTCACACCAAAACATAAGAATTCAAATACGTGAGCAATTAGATTTTGCCACAATTTTATATCATAAAGGATTATACAAGCAAAGTTTAAAAATATTAGATAAAGCTAAAGGGTTAGCCATTGCCAATGAAGAAAAAAATATTGCTTATGAAATTGTAGAACTTGAAAAAGTTATTGAATCTCAGTATATTACTAGAAGCATAAGTAGTAGGGCTGATGAATTAACCATTCAAGCAAAAGAGCTAAGTCAACAAAATGTTTTGGCCAGTAAATTGTCTAATTTATCACTTCAATTATACGGTTTATTTCTCAAAACAGGTTATGTAAAAAATGATAAAGAGAATAAAAGAGTTACAAAATACTTTAATGACAGAATGCCTAAATGTGACATTAATACATTGGGTTTTCGAGAAAAATTGTGGTTTTTCAAAGCACATTTATGGTATAGTTTTTTAACTCAAGATTTTTTATTATGTTATAAATATTCAGCCAAATGGGTGACTTTATTTTATGATAATAAAGATCAAATTGTTTTAAATCCTGTATTTTTTCTTAAAGGGAATCATTATTTGTTAGAGTCATTATATTATTTAAGGCATTACGAAAAATTCAAAGAATCACTTCAAAGATTAGAATCTGTAACCAAAGAAAGTTGGTTCCCGGTTGATGATAATTTAGAAGGGCTTGCATTCTTATATATTTACAATAATAAATTCAATTTACATTTTATTGAAGGTAGCTTTAAAGAAGGTTTGCCTATGATAGATAAGGTTTTAGAGAATTTAAAAAGCTATCATGACAGAATTGATGAGCATCACATCATGGTGTTTTATTATAAAATTGCAAGCCTTTATTTTGGAGCAGGAGAAAACAAAAAATGTATTTTCTTTTTAGAAAAAATAATAGATAATAAATCTTTAGAAATGAGGGAGGACTTATTGTGTTTTGCTAGAATTTTAAATCTTGTAGCACATTATGAGGCTGGTTTAGATTATAATTTGGAAACCCTCATAAAAAGCACTTTTAAGTTTTTAATTAAGATGGAAGATTTATATGAAGTGCAAAAAGAATTTATTAAGTTTTTAAGAGGTTTGGGCGACATTTATCCGAATGAAGTTAGAGGAGAATTTATTAAACTTCATCAAAAATTAAAACAATATGAAGATGACCCTTATCAAAACAGGGCATTCTTGTATTTAGATATTATTTCATGGTTAGAATCTAAAATAGAATCAAAACCAATTAGCATAATCATTAAAGATAAATTTGAAGCAAGTTTATTAAGGAAATAAGTTTTTTATTATTTTTTTCAAAAAAAATTAGGATTTTAAATATTTCTAACTGAATATTTGCACTCACAAAGTTCAATAACTTATTGAAATGTTATCAAGAAAGGCGGAGGGATTAGACCCAATGAAGCCTTAGCAACCCTTTACTTGTAAAGAAGGTGCTAAATTCTACTTAAGCTGTTTATTAACAGATTTAGATAGATAACCAAACGAAATTACTTTATGTAATTTGTATAATTTCTTTTTAACATTTTTCTATTAAGTACATCAAAATTTTGATGCATTTTGACTTTTGGTTTAATTATTTATTAACTCAAAAAAAATTAGAAAAATGAGTACACAAAAAATCGCAACAAACGCATTGCACGCTGGACATGATGTAACTGCTAATGGAGGAACCAGAGCTGTTCCAATTTATCAAACAACGTCGTATGTTTTTAATAATTCAGACCATGCTGCAAATCTATTTTCCTTAAAAGAGTTAGGGTTTATTTACACAAGGCTTAACAATCCTACAAATCAAATTTTACAAGAACGTTTAGCTGCTATAGAAGGTGGTATTGGAGCTGTAGTATTTGCATCTGGAACAGCAGCTATTTCTACAGGATTGTTAACGCTTTTAAAAGCAGGTGATCATATAGTAGCCTCTAGCAGTTTATATGGCGGAACGTATAATTTATTAAAGGTGACCTTACCAAGGTTGGGTATTACAACTACGTTTGTAGATGCCGATAATCCTGATAATTTTGCTAAAGCAGTACAAGATAATACAAGAGCATTTTTTGTGGAATCTTTAGGAAACCCAAAATTGGATGTGTTAGATTTAGAAGCCATTGCAGTACATTCAAAGGCAGCAGGCGTACCTTTTATTGTTGATAACACCGTAGCAACACCAGCTCTTTTAAATCCTATAAAACATGGAGCAAATATTGTAATTCATTCATTAACAAAATATATTGGTGGACAAGGAACCTCGTTAGGTGGAGCAATTATTGACGCTGGAACTTTTGATTGGGCTAACGGAAAATTCCCAGAGTTTACTGAACCATCAGCTGGTTATCACGGATTAGTATATCATGAAACATTAGGTGCCGCCGCCTATACTTTTAAATTAATTTTAGAAGGATTACGAGATTTTGGAGGTGCTTTAAGCCCGTTTAACGCCTTTCAAATCATCCAAGGTTTAGAAACCTTACCAGTTAGAATAAAACAACATAGCGAAAATGCGTTGGAACTAGCCAAATGGCTAGAACAACAAGATGAGGTAGCTTGGGTAAATTATCCAGGATTAGAATCTAGTAAATACAAAGCATTGTCTAAAAAGTATTTACCTAAAGGGCAAAGTGGAATCATTACCTTTGGTGCAAAAGGAGGTTATGAAGCCGCAAAATCTATTGCAGATAATTCTAAATTATTTTCTTTATTGGCAAATATAGGTGATACAAAATCGCTTATTATACATCCTGCAAGTACAACTCACCAACAATTAAGTGATGCTGAACAAGAATCTACAGGGACCACTAAAGATTTGATTAGATTATCAGTTGGAATAGAAGATATTGAAGACTTAAAAGCTGATTTAAAAGAAGCTTTTAGTAAAATTTAAAATAAAAGAATCCATTTTGAAAAAAACGTTGCAGCATATTATAGTAAAAGATTACATTACCGAAAATAACGTAGTTGTTTCCGAAATAAATTTAAGCTATCAAGTGTTTGGTAAACCTTTGGGTTCAGCTCCTGTAGTATTGGTAAATCATGCTTTAACAGGAAATAGTAATGTAGCAGGTGATGATGGTTGGTGGAAGGATTTAATAGGTGAAGATAAAGTTATTGATACTAAACAATACACCGTTTTAGCATTCAATATTCCAGGAAATGGTTTTGATAGCTTTGTTATAGAAAACTACAAAGATTTTGTGGCTAGAGATATTGCCAAATTATTTTTAATTGGAATTGAAGAATTACAAATAAAAAAACTTTTTGCAATTATTGGCGGTTCTTTAGGTGGCGGTATTGCCTGGGAAATGGCCGTATTAAACCCAGATATCACAGAGCATTTAATTCCAGTGGCAACAGACTGGAAATCTACCGATTGGCTAATTGCTAATTGTCAAATTCAGGAGCAATTCTTGTTGAATTCAAAAAACCCAGTGCATGATGCAAGAATGCATGCTATGCTTTGTTACAGAACACCAGAATCTTTTAATGAACGTTTTCAGCGTTCAAAAAACGTCGATTCAGAAATTTTTAATGTTGAAAGCTGGTTATTGCATCATGGCAAAAAATTGCAAGAGCGTTTTCAGTTATCGGCTTATAAATTAATGAATCAACTTTTAAAAAGTATTGATGTAACTAAAAACAGGCCAACAGATTTTAATGTTTTAGAAAATATTCATTGTAATATTCATATTATAGGTGTTGATTCAGATTTGTTTTTCACGGCTGAAGAAAATAGGCAAACACATAAACAATTAGCCGTATCAAATCCTAATGTTACATATAACGAAATCCATTCAGTACATGGGCATGATGCGTTTTTAATGGAATACGAACAATTAGAAAAAATAATAGAAGGCATTTTTGAGCCAAATTCTAAAAAAAGAAGAATGAAAGTATTAAAGTTTGGAGGAAAATCTTTAGCAAATGGCGTTGGATTAAATACCGTTATTTCAATTATTGAAAAGAAAGTAAAGGATGGAGAAAAAATTACTGTAGTGGTATCTGCAAGAGATTCAGCTACTGATGATTTAGAAGCTATTTTAAATAAAGCATTAAAAGGAGAGCCTTATAAACAAGATTTAGAAGCATTTAAAGCATATCAGTTAGAACCATCAAAAGAAATCGATTTTTCCAAAGAGTTTTCAGTTTTAGATAAACTGTTTGAAGGCGTAAGTTTACTAGGCGATTATAGCGAAAAAACTAAAGATGAAGTTTTAGCACAAGGGGAGTTGCTTTCAGTAAAATTAATTTCAAATGTATTAAATAAAAAAGGAATTAAATCTTCAGCCGTTGATTCAAGAGAATTAATAAAAACCGATGGTAATTTTGGTAATGCACAGCCTATTTTGCAATTATCAAAAGATAACATTAAGAACTTTTATAAAAAGAATGGCAGTGATGTTGTGAATATAGTCACAGGCTTTATTGGTTCTAATGCAAAAAATGAAACCACAACACTTGGCAGAAACGGAAGCAATTACACAGCTGCACTTTTAGCAAATTATTTAGATGCCCAAGAGTTACAAAACTACACCCATGTAAATGGTATTTATACAGCAAATCCAGATTTTGTTGAAGATGCTCAAAAAATTAGGGAGTTGTCTTTTAGTGAAGCAAACGAACTTGCTAATTTTGGAACCAATGTTTTACATGCAAAAACGATTATTCCGTTAGTTGAAAAAAATATCAGCCTTCGTATTTTAAATACGTTTAATCCAGATGATGAAGGTACATTAATAACGGCCAAACCAAACTCAAAAGAAGTAACATCCTTATCGGTTTTAGATAATGTTGCCTTACTAAACTTAGAAGGACGTGGTTTATTAGGAAAAAGTGGTGTTGATGCCAGAATATTTGGTGCGTTGGCTAACCACAATATTAGTGTAAGTATTATTTCGCAAGGCTCTTCTGAAAGAGGAATTGGTTTAATTATTAATGCAAATCAAGCTACTCAAGCTGTTATTGCTTTAGAGCGTGAATTTGAAAAAGATTTTTATTCGCAAGACGTCAATAAAATTGGTGTGGTTGATGATGTTTCTGTTATTTCAATTATAGGAATTGAGTTAAGTTCATTTCATAAACCATTTAACGCTTTAATAAAAAATCAAATTACACCACTGTTATTTAATAATACGGTTACAGGAAGAAATGTGAGTTTGGTTGTGAAAAAAAGTCAGTTACATAAAGCCATGAATGTAATTCATGGTGAGATTTTCGGAATTTCAAAGAAAATCAATATTGCCATTTTTGGTCACGGATTAGTTGGAGGCGCGCTTATAAATCAGATTTTAAAGTCTAAAGATGAAATTGAAAAACGAAAAGGTATCAACCTAAACGTGTTTGCTATTTCTAATTCCAGAAAAATGCTTTTAAATAAAAAAGGAGTCGATAAAAACTGGAAAAAGGATATACAGTCTTCAGCAATAGATAGCTCTATACAAGATGTAATAACTTTTGCAAAAGCACATCATTTAGAAAATTTAATTGCCGTTGATAATACAGCAAGTTCAAATTTTTATAACAACTATATATCTTTAATAGAAGCAGGATTTGATTTGGTATCGTCTAACAAGATTGCCAATACTATTTCACATGAATTTTATTCAGATTTGCGTGTTCAGTTAAAAGAAAACAATAAGCAATATTTATATGAAACTACTGTTGGCGCAGGATTGCCATTGATTGATACGATTAAGTTATTACACGAATCGGGTGAGAATATCACTAGGATTAGAGGTGTTTTTTCAGGGACATTGAGTTATTTGTTCAATAATTTTTCAGTTCAAGACAAACCATTTAGTGACATTATTCAAGAAACCATTGATAAAGGATTTACCGAACCTGATCCAAGAGAAGATTTCTCAGGAAATGATGTCGCAAGAAAATTGTTAATTTTGGCAAGAGAATTAGATTTGCAAAATGAGTTTGAAGATGTGTCGGTTCAAAATTTAATTCCGGAACAATATCAAAATATTTCGGTTGAAGAGTTTTTGTCTCAATTACATGTTTTAGATGAAGAATTTCAAGCTTTAAAGCAAGCTCAAAAATCAGGGCATGTGTTACGATATATTGGTGATTTATCAGGAGATTTATCAAAAGAAAAAGGACATTTAGAGGTGAAATTAGTGTCTATTCCTGAAGATAGTACTTTGGGGCATATTAAAGGAAGTGATGCCATTTTTGAAATATTTACAGAATCTTATGGCGAGCAGCCTATTGTCATTCAAGGAGCAGGAGCAGGAGCTGAAGTAACTGCACGAGGTGTTTTTGGAGATATTTTAAGGTTATCAAAACATATAAATTAATTGTCAGGTCGAACGCAGTCGAGACCTTTTTAGTAAAAAATAAAATAAGCCACCAATACACGAATTATATTAATTGAAATTATTCGTGAATTCGTGACAAAAAAGAAAAAATATGGATGAGGAAATAAAAAATTTTGAAACAGAAGCCATTCGCACACAACTTAATCGTAGTGAGTTTTTAGAACACAGTACGCCATTATACTTAACGTCAAGTTTTGTTTTTGAGGATGCCGAAGATATGCGAGCTTCTTTTACAGAAGAAAAAGAACGTAATATTTATAGCCGATTTTCAAATCCTAATACGACTGAGTTTGTAGAGAAAATTTGTAAAATGGAAGGCGCAGAAAGTGGTTATGCTTTTGCTACAGGTATGGCAGCTGTGTTTTCAACGTTTGCTGCTTTGTTAAATAGCGGAGATCATATTGTGTCTGCACGTTCTGTTTTTGGTTCTACTCATGCGTTGTTTGTAAATTATTTTCCTAAATGGAATATTTCAACTAGCTATTTCGACATCAATAAGCCAGAAACTATTGAAAGTCTTATTACGCCAAAAACAAAAATATTGTATGCTGAATCGCCAACAAATCCTGCGATAGATATCATTGATTTAGAATTGTTGGGAAACATTGCAAAAAAGCATGACTTAATTTTAGTGATTGATAATTGCTTTGCAACACCTTATTTACAACAACCAATTAAGTTTGGAGCTCATTTGGTAATCCATTCAGCAACTAAATTAATTGATGGTCAAGGACGTGTTTTAGGTGGTGTAACAGTTGGTAGAGCTGATTTGATTAGAGAAATTTATCTGTTTTCCAGAAATACGGGTCCTGCTTTGTCGCCATTTAATGCTTGGGTTTTATCAAAAAGTTTGGAAACACTTTCTGTAAGAGTAGACAAGCATTGTGAAAACGCTTTAAAAGTAGCAGAATTTTTAGAATCTCATTCAAATGTGAATTGGGTTAAATACCCATTTTTAAAATCTCATCCTCAATATGAAGTAGCAAAAAAGCAAATGAAACTGGGAGGAAATATTGTTGCTTTTGAAATTAAAGGAGGTATTGAAGCAGGGCGTAAATTTTTAAACACCATAAAGATGTGTTCATTATCAGCCAATTTAGGAGACACCAGAAGTATAGTAACGCATCCAGCATCAACAACACATAGTAAATTATCGGAAGCAGACAGATTAGAAGTCAGTATTACAGATGGCTTAGTTAGAATTTCAGTTGGTTTGGAACACGTAGATGATATTATTCGAGATTTGGAGCAAGCTTTAAATTGATTATATTAGCACAATGCTATCTAAAAAAACAAAATACGGATTAAAAGCACTTACTTATCTTGCAAGACAAGAAGGAAATACACCTGTTCAAGTAGGTGAAATTGCCGTTAATGAAAACATACCACAAAAATTTTTAGAAAGTATTTTGTTGACTTTAAGAAAATCAGGTTGTTTAGGTTCAAAGAAAGGAAAACATGGAGGATACTATCTCATTAAAAAACCTTCTGATATTATAATGGCTGATGTTATGAGGGTTTTAGAAGGGCCTATTGCGTTAGTGCCATGTGTGAGTTTAAATTTCTACGAAAAGTGTGATGACTGTCCAGATGAGATTACTTGTAGTGTTCACAAATTAATGATTCAAGTTAGGGATAGCACCTTAAATGTGTTTAGAAATAACACTTTAGCCGATGTATGTAAGACCTCAAAGGATGAGAATTTCATAAAATAATGAGAAATTTCTTTTTATATTCTTTCATTTTCCTTAATTTTTTTCATTATCCTAAAAAATTATTAAGAATGTTTGGTATGTTATAAAAAGTTTTAATTTTGTATTTCCTATTAAATCGATAGGAATAATATAAATCAATTTAAAAATGATTACACAAGTGTTAACAGATTCCATACAAAAAGAAAAATCTACCTATAAAGAAGACGTTGTTAAAGAGAGACCCTTTAGAAGTGTTGCAAAGTCTATAAGCTGGAGAATAGTTGGAACTTTAGATACTATTTTGATATCATGGATAATAACAGGTAAATTAGAATTAGCGTTTTCAATAGGTTCTATTGAATTAGTAACAAAAATGGTTTTATATTTTTTCCATGAGCGTATTTGGAATTCAATTAAATGGGGAAAGTAAAAGGAAATAGTATGATAACACAAGAAAAAATAAACGAATTAAATAGTCTTTTTAAAGAAGCAAAACCTTCTGAAATTATTAAAAAAGCTTTTGAAATTAGTAATGAAGCTGTTGTTACAACTAATTTCAGACCTTATGAGGCTGCCATTTTAAATGCGGTTAATTTGGTTAAGCCCAATATACCTGTGGTTTGGTGTGATACAGGTTATAATACACCACAAACATATAGGCATGCTAATAAGGTAATTGAAGATTTAAAATTAAATGTATTTCTGTATGTGCCTAGGCAAACAGCTGCCCACAGAGATGTTGTTATGGGAATTCCTAGTATTGAAGCGCCAGAACACAAGTTATTTACCGAGCAAGTTAAATTAGAACCTTTTAGACGAGCAATGGAATTCCACAAGCCAAAAGTATGGTTCACAAACTTACGTCAAGGACAAACCGCCTTTAGAGACAGTATTGGAATTTTTAGTGTAAGTAAAGATGGTGTTTTAAAAGTGAGTCCATTTTATTACTGGAGTGATTCTGATTTAGATACCTATTTAGAAGAAAATAAGTTGCCAAACGAATTTAAATATTTCGACCCAACAAAAGCATTAGAGAATAGAGAGTGTGGTTTACATGCTTAAGACAATTGATAAATGAGTAAAATGAAGAAAGACACATATCATATAAATTCGCTTGAAAACGAAGCCATTTATATCATGAGAGAAGTAGCTGCACAATTTGAAAAACCTGTGTTGTTGTTTTCTGGAGGAAAAGATTCTATAACCTTGGTAAGGCTTGCCGTAAAAGCGTTTTACCCTGCTAAAGTGCCATTTCCTTTAATGCATATTGATACAGGCCATAATTTTCCTGAGACCATTGAATTTAGAGATAAATTAGTTGAAGAATTAGGATTAGAATTAATAGTTAGACATGTTCAAGATTCAATTGATGAAGGTAAAGTAAAAGAAGAATCTGGTAAATACTCAAGCAGAAATTCATTGCAAACAACAACGCTTTTAGATGCTATTGAAGAATTTAAGTTTGATGCCTGTATTGGTGGAGCAAGACGTGATGAGGAAAAAGCTAGAGCAAAAGAACGTATTTTTTCTGTTCGCGATGATTTTGGTCAGTGGGATGAAAAAAACCAACGTCCGGAATTATTCGATATGTTAAATGGGCAAATTCACCATGGACAAAATGTGCGTGTGTTCCCTATTTCAAACTGGACAGAATTAGATGTTTGGTCATATATTGAAAAAGAAAATATAGAAATTCCATCCATTTACTTTGCTCATAAAAGAAAAGTCTTTTTACGTGACGGACTTATTTGGTCACATTCAGAATTTGTATATCAAGAAGATGATGAAGAAGTGTTAGAGCGTATGGTAAGATTTAGAACTGTTGGAGATATGAGCTGTACGGCAGCAGTATTTTCAGAGGCTACAGATATTGCAAGCGTGGTAAGAGAGATTAGAGATTCTACTATTTCTGAAAGAGGTGCGAGAATAGATGATAAGCGTTCTGATGCCGCCATGGAAAAACGTAAACAACAAGGATATTTTTAGAAAATTTGCTTTAGCAAATTTTCGCTATTAGCTATTGGTTTTTAGCCTTTAGCACATGTTTAAAATAAAATTATAAAATTACCAGAAGTGAATAGCTAACAGCTAAAAGCTAATGGCAAACAGCAATAAAGATGGAAGTATTAAAAATTGCAACTGCAGGAAGTGTAGATGATGGAAAAAGCACCTTGATAGGTAGAATACTTTACGATACAAAATCATTAACTACAGATAAGTTAGAAGCTATTGAAAAAACTAGTAAGCAAAAAGGTTATGATTACTTGGATTTCTCATTGGCAACAGATGGTTTAGTAGCAGAAAGAGAACAAGGAATTACTATTGATGTAGCTCATATTTATTTTTCAACAGCTAAAAAAAGTTACATTATAGCCGATACACCTGGTCATGTTGAGTATACACGAAATATGGTAACTGGTGCGTCAACATCACAAGCATCTATCATTTTAATCGATGCCCGAAAAGGAGTTATAGAGCAAACAAACCGTCATTTCTTCATCAATAATTTATTAAGAATTAAGGATGTAGTTGTGACTATAAATAAAATGGATTTGGTTGATTATTCGGAAGACGTTTATAACAAAATTAAAGCGGATTTTTCTGAATTAATGAGCAAGAGAGACTATCAGGATCAAAAAATAACTTTTATTCCGGTAAGTGCTTTAAAAGGAGATAATGTGGTGAATAGGTCTAATAAAATGCCTTGGTATACAGGTCAAAGTTTATTAGAGCATTTAGAAGAATTAGATAAAAAAGATATTTTCAATATTGGTACCCCAAGATTTCCTGTACAATATGTTATTCGCCCAAAAACAGAAGAGTTTCATGATTTTAGAGGGTATGCAGGAAAAGTATATGGTGGCGAATTAAGTGTTGGTGATGAGGTAGTGGTATTACCTTCTCAAACAAAATCTAAAATAAAAGAGATTTATTTCTATAATGAAAAATTTCAAACCGCTTCAAGACGCTCATCAGTTACTATCACCTTAGAAAATGATATTAATGTAAGTAGAGGTGATATGATTGTAAAAGATGGTGATTTGCCCACTATAGACAAGCAATTTACAGCCAATATTTGTTGGATGGATTCAACACAATTAACAAATGGTGGTAAATATATAGTGCAACATGGAGTGAATAAAGTGTTGGCAAAAGTTGATAAAATTCATCATAAAATAAATCCAGATTACTCAGGAATTGAAGAAAATGTAACAGGGTTAAATGTGAATGACATTGCACAAGTTACATTCAAGTTAAACAAGCCTATTTTTTATGATCAATTTAAAAATCACAGAACAAACGGATCATTTATTTTAATAGACACACAAACGAATAGCACTGTTGGAGCAGGGTTTATTCAATAAAAAATAATTAAAAAATTCTTTCCATAAAAGGAAAGGTCAGGTACGGTCATGCAAAGTTTTAGAACGGAAATAGAAAATCCTATTGTCGAAAAGGATATTATTGAATTAGCTAAAAAGATTGAGCTGTTCAATACAGGTAAGATTGATGAAGAAAAATTTAGAAGTCTTCGTTTAGCACGTGGTGTTTATGGCCAACGTCAAGAAGGCGTTCAAATGATTCGTATTAAACTACCTTTTGGAAAAGTATTAAGCAATCAATTAAGACGAATTTCTGATGTGTCTGACGAATATTCCCGTGGTCGTTTGCATATCACAACTCGCCAAGATATCCAAATTCATCATGTTGATTTAAACAGAACACCACAACTTTGGGCCGACTTAGAAAAAGATGAGGTAACCCTTAGAGAGGCTTGTGGAAATACGGTAAGAAATGTAACAGCTTCAGAAACTGCAGGCATTGATGTTAATGAACCTTTTGATGTATCTCCTTATGCAGATGCCGTTTTTAAATTCTTTTTAAGAAACCCTATTTGTCAGGAAATGGGACGAAAGTTTAAAGTGTCTTTCTCATCATCTGATGAAGATACAGGACTTTCATACATTCATGATTTAGGATTTATTGCAAAAATTGAAAATGGTGTTCGCGGATTTAAAGTGATGCTTGGTGGTGGTTTAGGATCGCAACCACGTCATGCCGATGAGTTGTACAGTTTCTTGCCTTCAGATAAAATAATTCCACTTATGGAAGGCGTTTTAAGAATTTTTGACCGTCATGGTGAACGTAAAAGCAGAGCCAAAGCCAGAATGAAATTTTTAATTAAAGATATAGAATTAGAAGCCTTTAAAGCGTTAGTTGAAGAAGAGCAAAACTCCATAGAGTTTAAATCGGTGCCTATTGATTTTGAATCGTATAAACCTTCAAAACCTGTTTCGATTGAAGCACCTATAGTTGAGATAAGAGATAAGAAAGCTTTTGAAACTTGGAAATCAACCAATCTTGTGCCTCAAAAACAAACCGGTTATGTTGCCATTGGTATTAAAGTGCTTTTAGGTGATTTTTATACAGATAAAGCAAGATTATTGGCTGATTTAGTTGAGAAATATGCAGCCGGAGAAATACGTTTATCACTTCGCCAAAATATATTGATTCCTTTTGTTAAGGAAGAATTAGTGCCATTTTTTTATAATGAATTAGATAAACTTGGTTTTGCTGAAGCTGGCTACAACAAAGCGGTTGATATAACGGCTTGCCCAGGAACAGATACTTGTAATTTAGGAATTGCCAGTAGTACAGGAATTGCTGCCGAATTGGAGCGCGTTATAAAAACAGAATATCCACAGTACTTAGAAAATAAAGATTTAGTAATAAAAATTAGTGGTTGTATGAATGCTTGTGGGCAACATACTATGGCTAATATTGGGTTTCAAGGTATGTCCGTTCGTACACCAGATAAATTAGTAGCTCCAGCATTACAAGTATTGTTAGGTGGAGGTAATTTAGGTGATGGAAATGGATTGTTTGCTGATAAAGTAGTAAAGATTCCAAGCAGAAGAGGACCAGAAGCTTTACGAATCATATTAAATGATTTTGAAGCTAATGCTCAAGGTAAATCTTTTTTAGAATATTATAAAGCAACAGGAGAACGTTATTTTTATGATCTTTTAAATGACCTTCAAGACGTTACTAATCTAACTCAAGCAGATTTTATTGATTGGGGAACTGATGAAAAATATGAAAAAGCAATTGGTGTAGGAGAATGTGCAGGTGTTGTTATAGATTTAATCTCAACCTTATTTTTAGAGAGTGAAGAGAAAATTGAAAACGCAAAATCTTCTTTTGATGATAAAGTATATTCAGGTGCTATTTATTATGCTTATAGTTCAATGATAAATTCTGCAAAAGCATTATTACTTGCCGAAAATATTAGCACCAATACACAAGCTGGAATTATTAATCAGTTTGATGAAGTGTTTACTTCTAATGGTAAATTAGATTTAGGAACAACTTTTTCAGAATTGGTTTATCAAATCAGAGAGTTTAATCCAACTAAAGAATTTGCATCAGTTTATATTGAAAATGCAAATCAGTTTTTAGAGAAAGTAAAAGCATTTAGAAGTGTTGAAAACAAAACATTAAGCCTTTAATACAAAGTGGTTTAAAAACTTAATCATTATGGAATTCAATATTAAAACTTCAAAGTTAACAGTTGTAGGTGCAGGACCAGGCGATGCAGAGCTAATTACTCTTAAAGCCATAAAAGCAATAGAATCTGCAGACGTAATTTTGTATGATGCACTTATTAATGAAGAATTACTTAATTATGCTTCAAAGGACGCCGAAATTATTTTTGTAGGAAAACGTAAAGGATGTTATGCTTATCAACAAGAACAAATCAATGAACTCATTGTTAGTAGAGCAAAAAGTCACGGTCATGTTGTTAGATTAAAAGGTGGAGATCCATTTATTTTTGGAAGAGGAGCAGAAGAGATTGATTATGCAAGGCAGTTTAATATTGAAACTTATGTGGTTCCTGGTGTTTCTTCATCCTTTGCTGTTCCAGCATATCAAGGTATTCCTTTAACAAAAAGGGGAGCTTCTGAAAGTTTTTGGGTAATAACAGGAACAACAAAATCGCATCAGTTATCAAATGATGTTGTTTTGGCAGCACAATCAACGGCAACCGTTGTCATTCTTATGGGAATGGGAAAATTGAATGAAATAGTTGAAATTTTCAAGTCCCAAAACAAGCATGAAATAGCTGTGGCAGTTATTCAAAATGGTACAACAAAAAATGAAAAAGTTGGTTTTGGAACTATTAATAACATAGTTAAAGTAGTAGAAGAAAACCAATTATCATCACCTGCAATAATTATTATTGGAGATGTTGTGAAGGAACGAGTAGCGTTATCATCAGTTTTGCATGAAATAAAAGCACGGAAAATTGAATAACTTTTTGAATGGAAAGAAATAATTTATATCCAGTATTTTTAAAACTCAATAATTTAAAAGTGCTTATTGTAGGAGGAGGTCATGTTGCCGAAGAAAAATTATCTTTTCTTTTAAAATCAAGTCCAGATGCACATATAGCAATGGTATCTCCTATGTTTAGAGAAGGCACTATAGAATTAGCAAAAAAAGGAGATGTTAAATTAATAAAACGACGTTACAACAAACGCTTTTTAAAAGGAAAACACATAGTTATTGCAACAACCGATGTTCCAAAAATCAATGTAAAAATATATGAGCATTGCAGAAAAAGAGGAATATTAGTAAATGTTGCTGATAATCCACCTTATTGTGATTTTTATATGGGAGGAATTGTAACTAAAGGAAATGTAAAAGTAGCCATATCCACTAATGGAAAATCGCCTACAACAGCTAAAAGATTGAGACAGTTTTTTGAGGATGTCATTCCGGAGAATGTAGATGATTTGGTAAAAAACTTAAATGAATATAGAAAGTCGATTAAAGGTGATTTTGAACAAAAAGTGGAAACACTTAATGAATTCACTAAAGGATTAATTGAAAAAAAAAGAAGCTGAAAATGATTAAGACAGATATACTAATTATTGGAGCAGGACCAACAGGTTTATTCACGGTTTTTGAAGCAGGTCTGTTGAAGCTTAAGTGTCATCTTATAGATGCACTGCCACAACCAGGCGGACAGTGTTCAGAAATATACCCTAAAAAACCTATTTATGATATTCCTGGATTCCCTGAAATATTGGCAGGCGATTTAACTAAAAATCTTTTAGAACAAGGTAAACAATTTGAACCAGGTTTTACTTTGGGAGAACGTGCTGAAACCATTGAAAAGTTGGAAGACGGAACATTTATAGTAACAACCAATAAAGGCACCAAGCATCATGCACCAGTAGTTGCAATTGCAGGTGGTTTAGGGTCTTTTGAACCCAGAAAACCTCTAATTGATAATGTCGCTTACTATGAAGATAAAGGGGTTGAATATTTTATAAAAGACCCTGAAGTGTATCGAGATAAAAAGGTAGTTATTTCTGGTGGCGGTGATTCTGCACTTGATTGGAGTATATTTTTAGCTGATGTTGCTTCAGAAGTTACCTTAATTCACAGAAGGAATGAGTTTAGAGGTGCTTTAGATTCGGTTGAAAAAGTAAGCGAATTAAAAGATTCTGGAAAAATCAACCTCATTACACCTGCTGAAGTTACAGCTTTACATGGTAATACTAAACTAGAAGGCGTTACCATAAATAAAGGTGATGAAAAAATATTATTAGGAGTTGACCATTTTATTCCATTATTTGGTTTGTCTCCTAAATTAGGACCTATTGGAGATTGGGGATTGGAAATTGAAAAGAATGCCATTAAAGTGGATAACACATTAAATTATCAAACCAATATTCCCGGAATTTTTGCTATTGGCGATGTGAACACATATCCAGAAAAGCTAAAATTAATTCTTTGTGGATTTCATGAAGCTACCCTTATGTGTCAAGCGGCCTACAGAATTATCAATCCAGGTAAAAAATATGTTTTAAAATATACAACGGTAAGTGGTATTGATGGTTTTGATGGTACACGTAAAGAAGCTCCAAAAGCGGTGATTCAATCTATATAATAAATAACTTTTATTATGTAATTTTAGCTCACCTAAAGAGACTACTTGGCAATGAAGAATTATAATATCCGCTTAAAGGAGGTAATAAAAACGTTTACAAAACGATTGTTTTACAATTTATTTGATGAACAGGAAGAAGAAACTATTTTTTTGAAAAAAACATTTTTAGAAATTACTTCAAAATTAGATATTGAAAATGGTGAAAATCTTTGGAATGATTTTCAAGATCAGTTTTTAACTATTAGAGAAAAACTAAATTTAGATGCTGAATCTTTTTTAAAAAATGACCCTGCGTCAACTTGTATCCAAGAGGTTTATCTAGCATATCCAGGTTTTTATGCCATTTCAATCTATAGATTAAGTCATCAGTTGCATCTTTTAAAAGTGCCTATTATTCCAAGAATGATGAGTGAATATGTACATGGTATAACAGGTATTGATATTCATCCAGGAGCAACTATTGGAGATTCTTTTTTTGTTGATCATGGAACAGGTATTGTTATTGGAGAAACGTCTATTATAAAGAGTAATGTTAAGATTTTTCAAGGTGTTACGCTAGGTGGGCTTCAGGTAAAAAAGAATATGCAATCAACTAAGCGGCATCCAACAATAGAAGATAATGTAACTATTTATGCCAATGCAACCATTCTAGGAGGAGACATTGTTATAGGTGCAAATAGTACTATTGGAGCCAATGTTTGGATAACACAATCAGTTCCAGAAAATTCATTGGTAACGTATCAAACAGAAATCAAAATCAGACCTAAAAAAAATGGGATCAGTTAAAGGAATATTACATCAAATAGGAAACACACCACTAGTTGAGGTTTCTCATCTCATTTCAAAAAAAGGTGTAAAGTTATATTTAAAGCTGGAAGGGAATAATCCTGGAGGAAGCGTTAAAGATCGGGCGGCTTTCAACATGATTAATGAAGCTTTAAAAAGAGGCGATGTTAAAAAAGGTGATTATTTAGTTGAGGCCACAAGTGGAAATACCGGAATAGCCTTGGCTTTTATTGCTCAATTATTAGGCTTGAATATGGTATTAATAATGCCTGAAAACTCAACAGAAGAACGCGTTAAAACTATGCGTGCTTATGGAGCTGAGGTGATTTTAACACCAGCTGACTCAGGAATTGAAGGTTCAAGAGATTTAGCCTTTCAATTAAGAGATGAAAAAGGCTATACCTTATTAAACCAATTTGAGAATGATGATAATTGGAAAGCTCATTACAAAACTACTGGGCCAGAAATTTGGAAAGAAACTAATGGAGAAGTAACACATTTCGTATCTGCAATGGGAACAACAGGAACAATTATGGGTGTTTCAACTTATTTAAAAGAAAAAAACAAAAACATTGTTATTGTTGGTGCCCAACCAGAAGATGGAGCTAAAATACCTGGTATTAGAAAATGGACGCCAGATTATGTGCCAAAGTTTTTCGATAGATCTAAAGTTGATCAGGTTATTGAATTAAATGAACAAGATGCAAAAATTATGACGCAGCGGTTGGCTAAAGAAGAAGGTGTATTTGCTGGTATGAGTAGTGGAGGTTCTGTTTATAGTGCAGTAAAAATTGCAGAATCTATTAATAATGGTGTCATTGTTGCTATCATTTGCGATAGAGGAGATAGATATTTATCTTCTGACTTGTTCGAATAATGAGGTAATTATTTTTAAAATAAGGCGAATAAAAAAAATAATGTATTACTTTTGTTCGCTAGTTCATAAACGTATTAATATTGTTATCAAGAAAGGTAGAGGGAATAGACCCGTTGAAGCCTTGGCAACCCTTTATCTTGTAAAGAAGGTGCTACGTTCTACTAATATTCTTTTAGGATATTGGAAAGATAACGAAAAGTTTTTTTACTTTTCTTGATGGCATATTGATATAAATTAATTTCAAAATGTCAAAAATTAAACAAGCTTTACAAGATCGTATATTGGTACTCGATGGAGCCATGGGTACAATGCTTCAGCGCTATAAATTTACAGAAGCAGATTTTCGTGGAGAACGCTTTAAAGATTATCCTTCATCATTGCAAGGTAATAACGATTTATTGTCTATCACACAGCCACAAGCTATAAAAGAAGTACATGCTAAATATTTTGAAGCTGGAGCAGATATAGTAGAAACCAATACGTTTTCTGGAACTACTTTTGCCATGGCTGACTATCATATGGAAGATTTGGTGTATGAACTTAACTATCAGTCAGCTAAAATTGCTAGAGAAGTAGCAGATGAATTCACCAAGAGAGAACCCAATAAACCACGTTTTGTGGCTGGCTCAATAGGGCCTACTAACAAAACAGCTAGTATGTCACCCGACGTAAACGACCCCGGATTTAGAGCCGTTTCTTTTGACGAATTACGAATCGCTTATAAACAGCAAGTAGAAGCGTTAATAGATGGTGGTGTAGATATATTGTTAGTTGAAACAGTTTTTGATACTTTGAATGCTAAAGCGGCATTATTTGCAATTGAAGAAGTAAAAGAAGAACGAAATATAGATATACCTGTTATGCTTAGTGGAACCATTACTGATGCTTCTGGAAGAACTTTATCAGGACAAACAGCCGAAGCATTTTTAATATCAGTATCGCATATTCCATTACTATCAGTAGGTTTTAATTGTGCTTTAGGGGCTAATTTATTACAGCCACATTTAGAAGCGATTGCAAGTAAAACAGACTTTGCTATTTCAGCACATCCTAATGCAGGGTTACCAAATGCTTTTGGTGAATATGATGAATCACCAGAAGATATGGGCGAACAAATAGAAGAATATCTAAAAAAGGATTTAATTAATATTATAGGTGGTTGTTGTGGAACAACTCCCGAACACATAAAAGTTATTGCAGATATAGCAGCAAAATACAAACCTAGAAAAGTATTTCAAACTGCAATTTAAAAAGAATGAAGATTAACCAAACAAAATACATGCGTTTATCAGGACTAGAACCTTTAGTCTTGAACGAAAACAGCAACTTTATTAATGTTGGAGAGCGTACTAATGTAGCAGGTTCACGTATGTTTCTTAGACTAATTAAAGAAGAGAAATTTGATGAAGCATTAGATATTGCTCGTCATCAAGTGGATGGTGGTGCGCAAATTATCGACATCAATATGGACGATGGTCTTATCGATGGTAAAGAATCTATGGTTCGTTTTTTAAATTTAATTGCAGCCGAACCAGATATTTGCAGAGTCCCCATTATGATTGATAGTTCTAAATGGGAAATCATTGAAGCTGGTTTACAAGTAGTTCAAGGAAAATGTGTGGTAAACTCCATTTCATTAAAAGAAGGAGAAGACAAGTTTATTTGGGAAGCAAAACAAATCAAGCGTTACGGTGCAGCAGTGATTGTTATGGCATTTGATGAGGTTGGGCAAGCCGATAATTATGAAAGACGTCTTGAAATATGCAAGCGTTCATATAATATACTTGTTAATCGAGTAGGCTTTCCTTCAGAAGATATTATTTTCGATTTAAATATTTTTCCTGTAGCAACAGGAATGGATGAACACCGTAGGAATGCCATCGATTTTATTGAAGCAACACGTTGGGTTCGCCAAAATTTACCCAATGTAAGCGTGAGTGGTGGCGTAAGTAATGTGTCTTTTTCGTTCAGAGGAAATGATGGTGTTCGTGAAGCGATGCATTCTGTATTCTTATATCATGCTATTCAAGCAGGTATGAATATGGGCATTGTGAATCCTGCACTTTTAGAGGTTTATGATGATATTCCTAAGGATTTATTGCAGCGTGTTGAAGATGTTATTTTAGACAGAAGAGAGGATGCAACAGAACGACTGCTTGATTTTGCTGAAACAGTCAAAGGTTCAAAAGTTGAAAAAGGTTTGGATTTATCTTGGAGAGAAAACCCAATTCAAGATAGAATAACTCATGCTTTAGTAAAAGGTATTGATGCCTTTATTATTGAAGATGTAGAAGAAGCAAGGTTACAAGCCGAAAAACCTATTGATGTTATTGAAGGTCATTTAATGATAGGTATGAACGTGGTAGGCGATTTGTTTGGTGCTGGAAAAATGTTCTTGCCTCAGGTAGTGAAGTCTGCTCGTGTTATGAAGAAAGCAGTAGGTTATTTAAATCCGTTTATTGAAGCAGAAAAAGGTGATTTGCAAGAACCTGTTGGTAAAGTATTAATGGCAACGGTAAAAGGTGATGTGCACGATATTGGTAAAAATATTGTAAGCGTAGTTTTAGCTTGTAATAATTATGCCATCGTTGATTTAGGGGTTATGGTTCCACCAGAAAAAATTATAGCAGAAGCCAAAGCACATAATGTTGATGCGATAGGTTTGTCAGGTTTAATTACGCCGTCACTTGATGAAATGGTGTATTTAGCAAAAGAAATGGAACGTCAAAATTTTTCTATTCCTTTGTTAATTGGTGGCGCTACGACCTCAAAAGCACATACCGCGGTAAAAATAGATCCACAATATAAAAATGCGGTGGTTTATGTAAATGATGCGTCCAGAGCTGTAACGGTTGTGGGCGATTTGTTAAACAAAAAATCAGCAACTCAATATGTTGCTGCAATGAAGAAAGATTATGATGTTTTTCGTGAGAAGTTTTTAAAACGAGGAAAAACAAAGGAATATATTTCTATACTAGAAGCAAGAAAAAGAAAATATAAAATTGATTGGAAAACAAGCCAGATTTTTAAACCTAACGAATTAGGAGTTCAAGTTTTAAAGCAGTTAAGTTTAAAAGAATTAGTGCCATATATTGATTGGAGTCCTTTTTTTAGAAGTTGGGATTTACATGGTAAATATCCAGATATATTAACAGATGAAATTGTTGGTGAACAAGCAACTCAGGTATTTGAAGATGCTCAAAAAATGGTCAACAATATTATTGCAAAACAATTATTGAAACCAAAAGCTGTTTTTGGTTTGTTTGAAGCCAATACTGTTCATGATGATGATATTTCTATTCAGAAAAAAGGAAATGAAATAGCCGTGTTTAGAACGTTACGTCAGCAATTAAGTAAAAGAGAAGGTATTCCAAATATAGCTTTAGCCGATTTTATTGCACCAAAAGAAACAGGTTTAACCGACTATATGGGAGCATTTTGTGTAGCTGTTTTTGGAGCTCAAGAGCTAGCCGGCAGTTACAGAAAAAAAGAGGATGATTATAGCGCTATTATGGCACAGGCCATAGCAGACAGATTTGCTGAAGCATTAGCAGAATATTTGCACAAGCAAGTGAGAACAAAGCATTGGGGTTATGCTGCAGACGAAACTTTAACAAATGAGGATTTAATTAAAGAAAGTTACAAAGGTATTCGTCCTGCGCCAGGGTATCCAGCATGTCCAGATCATTTAGAAAAAGAGACCATTTGGAGTTTGCTAGAGATTGAAAAAATTATTGGTGTAACCTTAACCGAGAGTTTGGCTATGTGGCCAGCAGCAGCAGTTTCCGGGTATTATTTTGGAAATCCTGAGGCAAAGTATTTTGGAGTAGGTAAAATAACTGATGATCAGGTTGTTGATTTTGCTGTTAGAAAAGGAATTTCAAATGAGAAAGCTAGAAAATGGTTGCATCCTACCATTGCAGATGAATAATAAACCCCACGTCATTACGAGNNCAATGACGAAACTAATATTGTATAGGAGTGAAAGACAAATTTATAGAATTAACATTGGGAAGTTATATTATTTCTCATGGTTATAATAGCAAAAATAAAGAAGTAATGGAGCATATACCTTCCGATACATTTTCTAAGAAAATAGTGCCAATATCTAGGATAAAATCTGTTAGTGAAAAATATATTTTAACAGATTATGTAGATGGAAGATGGATTTATTGGGAATATCAAGAAGATTATGATTATTTAAAAAAGATACTGGTTAATAAATGAAAGTAACAGAACATATAAAAAAAGCCAAGGGTAAAACATTGTTTTCTTTTGAAATTATTCCACCTCAAAAAGGAAGAAATATTCAGGAATTATATGATAACATTGATCCTTTAATGGAGTTCAATCCACCTTTTATTGATGTTACAACTTCTCGAGAGGAATATGTGTATATTGATAAAGGGCAAGGGCTTTTAGACAGGAAAATAACACGTATGCGTCCAGGAACCGTTGGTATTTGTGCTGCAATTAAACATAAATATAATGTAGATACTATTCCACATGTATTATGTGGTGGATTTACAAAAGAAGAAACCGAATATGTATTGGTTGATTGTCATTATTTAGGCATTGAAAACGTGATGGCTTTACGTGGTGATGCTATGAAACATCAACAATATTTTGAACCAGCTGAAGGCGGACATACTTATGCTTCTGAACTAGTAAAACAAATGAGCGATTTAAATAGAGGCAAATATTTACATGATGTTGTGGAGTCTGATTATAAAACAAACTTTTGTATTGGAGTTGCAGGTTATCCTGAAAAGCATTTAGAAGCACCATCATTAAATACCGATTTAAAGCGTCTTAAAGAAAAAGTTGATGCCGGTGCCAATTATGTTGTAACTCAAATGTTTTTCGATAATGGCAAATTTTTTGAATTTGTTGAAAAAGCTAGACAAGCAGGAATCAATGTGCCAATCATTCCTGGAATAAAACCTATTGCTGTAAAACGTCATTTACAATTATTACCTCAGGTTTTTAAAATTGATATTCCTGAAACATTAATTCATGAAGTTGAAAAATGTAAAGACAATAATCAAGTACGTCAGGTAGGTATAGAATGGGCTGTTAAGCAATCACAAGAATTGCTTAAAGCAGGCGTGCCAGTATTGCATTATTATTCAATGGGTAAAAGCGACAATATAAAAGCCATTGCATCACAGATATTTTAATTAATCTCTTATTTTTGCGAGATAAGTAACCTGTAAATGAAGCTACTTCTTACTGGATTTTTTTGTTTTATATTTAATCTAACGTTTTCACAAGAAAAGCAGAATTCCTCATACATTGATATTAATTACTTTAAGGGAAATATTGCTTTACATAACAATGATATTCTTCATTTAATAACGGGGCATCCAGAAGGTGTAATTTTAAGTTATAACAAAAAAACCTTTGGAAATAAAGCTTGGGAGCAACGTTTTAATTATCCAGATTATGGTTTCTCGTTTGCTTATCAGAATTTAAAAAATGATGTTTTAGGAAATAATTATTCGCTGTATGCACATTATAATTTTTACTTTTTAAAACGAAATTTAATGTTTCGTATAGGACAAGGGTTGGCATTAACCACTAATCCTTACGACAAAGAAACCAACTACCGCAACAATGCCTTTGGATCTAAAATTATGAGCAGTACTTTTGTTATGCTCAATTTTAAAAAAGAGCGAATTATTGACAGGTTTGGTTTGCAGGCTGGTTTTTCAATGATTCATTATTCCAATGCTAATATAAAAGCACCAAATACCAGCATTAATTCTATAGCACTTAATCTTGGAGTAAACTATAATTTAGATAATAAAGAACCAGAATTTATAATTGCTGATAGCTCAGAAATCAATACCAAATTCAAAGAGCCGATTAAATATAATTTTGTTTTTAGAAGTGGTATCAATGAAAGCGATATAGTTGGTAGCGGGCAATTTCCATTTTATGTAATGTCTGCATATGCCGATAAGCGTATCAATCAAAAAAGTGCCTTTCAACTTGGAACAGATGTATTTTTGTCAAATTTTTTAAAAGAATATATTTATTACAGGTCTGTTTCTTTCCCAGAAGAACCAACTAGTGGAAATGAAGATTATAAACGTGTCGGATTGTTTGTTGGGCACGAATTGTTTGTAAATAGAATTTCATTGGTAACTCAATTAGGATATTATGTGTATTATCCATTTGATTTTGAAGGAAGAACTTATATTAGAGTTGGCTTGAAACGCTATTTTGGTGATAAGTGGTTTGGAGCGTTATCCTTAAAAGCACATGCAGCAAAAGCTGAAGCAGTTGAATTTGGTGTAGGAGTGAGATTATGAAAAAAATACTATACATACTATTTATAGTTTTTCTCTTTTCATGTAATAGTGAAAATGCAGGCGATTGTTTTCAAACCTCAGGAAAAATAATTCAGGAAGAAATAAGTTTAGATGCCTTTGATAAAATTTTGGTGAATCGTGATGTTGAATTAATCATAGAAGAAGGTATTACTCAAAAAGTAGTGATAGAAACAGGAAAAAATTTAATGAATGACGTGGAAGCTGTTATTGTGGATGGTAAATTGATTTTAACCGATAACAATAGCTGTAATTATGTGCGTGATTATGGCATTACAAAAGTATATGTAACCTCTCCAAATATAAAAGAAATAAGAAGCTCTACACAATATGATGTAAGTTCAAAAGGCGTTTTAACGTATCCAAGCTTAACTATTTTGTCTGAAGATTATAATGCTTCAGACACATTTACTGTTGGGAATTTTAGGTTACAGCTAGATAACACAAGTTTCAATGTGGTATTCAATAATTTATCTAATTGCTATGTCTCAGGAACGACAAATAATTTGAATATAACTTATGCAGCAGGAGCATCAAGATTTGAAGGAAGAAATCTTATTGCTCAAAAAGCGTTTATATGGAATAGAAGTTCAAACGATATGATTATGAATCCTATTCAGGAAATAAAAGGTAAAATATCAGGAACTGGCGATGTTATTTGTGTCAATCATCCACCTATTGTTGAAGTAGAAGAACAATATAAAGGGCGTCTTGTTTTTGAATGATTACTTACTTGTTAATTCTCTAAACAAACTTTCTAAACTGGCATTTTTCTGATTCAATTGTAAAATCTTAAGTTTATTATCATGTGCAAAATCAAACACATGAGAACGCATGTCTTCGGCAGTTTTAAACGTGATTTCATACACAAAACCATGAGTGTTTATTACATTCTTGACTTTAGGTAAATTATTTAAAAAGGCATCTTCAACTCTGTAATCAAACTCTACAATAACAGTTTGTTCCTCACCATCACGCAATTCTTTCAATTTCTTATCGGCAACAATTTCACCTTTGTTAATGATGATGACACGGTCGCACATAGCTTCTACCTCTTGCATAATATGTGTAGATAAAAACACCGTTTTAGTTTTTCCTATGGTTTTTATTAAGTTCCTTATGTCAACCAACTGGTTTGGATCTAAGCCCGTTGTGGGTTCATCAAGAATTAAAACATCCGGGTCATGCAAAAGTGCGCAAGCCAAACCAACGCGTTGGCGATATCCTTTTGAGAGTTGCCCTATTTTTTTATGTACCTCAGGCGTTAATCCTGTAAGCTCAATAACTTCTTGAATACGTTCTTTTGAAACGTTGTAAACTTGTGCATTAAAGTTTAAATACTCCTTAATATACATGTCTAAATACAAAGGATTATTTTCTGGCAAATAGCCTACACTTTTTTGAACATTTTTTGAATCTTCATAAACATCAAAAGTATTTACCTTAATAGAACCTTCTGAAGCATTGATGAAAGTGGTCAAAATTTTCATCATAGTTGATTTTCCAGCACCATTAGGACCTAAAAAACCAACAATTTCTGGTTTTGCAACCTTAAAAGATATATTATTTAAAGCTTTTTGGCTTCCGTATAGTTTTGAAACACCATTTACTTCTATCGACATATTAAAATTATTTGTTCAAAAATAATGATTATATAATTTATTTGGAGCTTTGCCTTAAATTCTTTAAAACTTTTGAATTTATTGTAAAAAAATGGTTGTTCAATTTTGATTTGTTAAAATATTATTTACTTTAGCCGCTCATTATGAAACATCCGTAATGAATTCTTAATAAATCAGGAATTATAAATTGGATGTTGCATGTGACCTTTGAAAAACAATATAATAAACACGTGAAAACAACAGTAGGTTACACATATTTTAGCAATTTTTTTTATTTCTTTTTTAGTAAAGAAATCGAGACTTTGTATGTGTAATTTATAAGAAATAAATTTGAATATAAGTCTCGATGGAAATCGGGACTTTTTTTATATATGATAAAAACAGTTGCCATACAAGGAGTAAAAGGATCGTTCCACCACATTGTGTCTCAGGAGTTTTTTAATAAAGCTGTTGAGGTTATTGAATGTTTAACATTTGATGAGGTGGTTGAATCCTTAATAAGCAAAGAAAGTGATGCCGTTATTATGGCGTTAGAAAATTCTATTGCAGGGTCTATCATTCCAAATTACGCTTTAATTAATAAATATGATTTGCACGTTGTTGGAGAACATTATTTAGATATTCAGCATAACCTAATGGCATTGCCAGGACAGGATGTTAATGATATTAAAGAAGTGTACTCGCATCCAATGGCGTTATTGCAATGTATGGATTTCTTTAAAGCATATCCACATATTAAATTGGTTGAAGATAAGGATACGGCTGAAGTTGCTGAAAGAATTCATAAGCATCAATTAAAGAATATTGGAGCCATTGCAAGTGTTATGGCTGCAAACATTTTTGAGTTGGATATTTTAGCGCACAGTATTCAAACCATTAAGCATAATGAAACAAGGTTTGCTATTGTAAAGAGACAAAACTCTGAAATTCCAGAAGATCAAATTAATAAAGCTTCTTTAAAATTTGAAACAGATCATAAGCGAGGAAGTTTAGCAACTATTTTAAACGTTATGAGTGATTGTAAGTTGAATTTAACAAAAATTCAATCGTTACCAATTATTGAAACACCTTGGAAATACTCTTTTTTTGTTGATGTGACCTTTGAAAATTACACTGATTTTGTAAAAGCAAAATCAATATTAAATATTATGGCTCAAGGACTTAAAATATTAGGTGAATATAAAAATGCAAAGTTATGATTGAAGTAGCTAACAGATTGCATACCGTTGAAGAATACTATTTCTCTAAAAAATTAAGAGAAGTTAATTTGCTTATTGCAAACGGGAAACCAATTATAAATTTAGGAATTGGAAGCCCAGATTTGGCACCACCACAAAAAGTAATTGAAGCTATTACAAATAGTCTTCAAGATCCTAATGCGCATAAATACCAAAGTTATCAAGGATTGCCAGAGTTAAGAGATACCATGGCTGCATTTTATAAAGATCACTTTAATGTGTCGTTAAATCCAGCAAATGAGATTTTACCATTAATGGGAAGTAAGGAAGGCATTATGCATATCTCAATGGCTTATTTAAACGAAGGCGATGAAGTTTTAATTCCAAATCCAGGCTACCCAACATATGAATCTGTTACCAAATTAGTAGGAGCAAAACCAATTTTTTATGAATTAGATGCAGCTAATAATTGGTCGCCAGATTTAAAAGCATTGTCACTACAAGACTTGAGTAAAGTAAAAATAATGTGGGTAAACTATCCGCACATGCCTACAGGTGCCATGCCAAGTAAGTATTTATTTGAAGAGTTGGTAGCTTTTGGGAAAAAACATAACATTTTAATTGTAAATGATAATCCTTACAGTTTTGTTTTAAATGATGTTCAACAAAGTCTTTTAAGTGTGCCTGGAGCCAAAGAGGTTTGTTTAGAACTTAATTCTTTAAGCAAAACTTTTAATATGGCAGGTTGGCGTGTAGGAATGGTGATTGGTGATGGTAAACATATTAGTAATGTTTTAAAGGTGAAAAGCAATATGGATTCCGGAATGTTTTATGGAATTCAAAAAGGAGCAATTGAAGCTTTAAAGTGTACAAAAATGTGGTTCTCTACTTTAAACAGCGTTTATAAGCAACGAAGAGATTTGGTTTGGAAATTAGCAGATGCTTTAGGTTGTACCTATGATAAAGAAGCAACAGGATTGTTTGTTTGGGCAAAATTACCAGCAGGATTAAAATCAGAAGAATTTATAGATTCAGTACTTAAAAACAATCATATTTTCATAACTCCAGGAACTATTTTTGGAAGCAAGGGAGAAGGTTATATTCGTTTTTCTTTATGTGCATCTACAGAAGTTTTAGAAGAAGCAATAGAAAGAGTTAAGTAAAATGAGGAAAAAATGTTTTAATATAGAAGGAATCGATTCAACACTAATTGCGTCTGACAATATTATAAAAATAAAAACTATCAGATGAAAAATGTATACATTATAGGAGTTGGACTAATTGGAGGAAGTTTCGCTTTAGATTTAAAAAAGCTTAATCCAGATGTTGTCATTTATGGGTTAGATTTTAATCCAGTCCATCTTGAAGAAGCTCTTGCTTTAAATATTATTGATGAGAAAGCAGAATTTGCCGATTTAAAAAATGCTGATTTGGTTATTCTTTCAATTCCTGTAGATGCTTCAACTAATATAATATTAAATATACTTGATATCATATCAGATGATGCTTTGGTTGCAGATGTAGGCTCAACAAAATTAGATATTTGTAAAATGACTACTAATCATCCAAAACGAAGAAATTTTTTAGCGATGCATCCTATTGCGGGAACAGAGTTTTCAGGGCCAAGAGCAGCTATTAATGGATTATTTCAAAATAAAGCCAATATTATTTGTGAGGTTGAAAAAACAGCTTTTAAATTACAGGAAAAAGCATTAAAGCTATTTGCTGAAATGGGAATGCGTATAAGATATATGAATCCAGAGGCTCATGATAAACATATTGCATACGTATCACATTTATCACATATAAGTTCCTTTATGCTAGGTAAAACTGTTATTGAAAAAGAAAAGAATGAGCGTGATATTTTTGATATGGCTGGTAGTGGATTTGCTTCAACAGTAAGATTAGCTAAAAGTTCACCAGCCATGTGGGCCCCAATTTTTAAGCAAAATAAAGCCAATGTTGTTGAAACATTAGAAGAGTATATTAATAACCTCACTCACTTTAAAAATTTAATGCAGGATGATAATTTTGAAGAAATTTTTAATGAGATGAAAAACACAAATCACATAAAAGATATTTTAAAAGGAATTGCTTAAGCAGTAAAATTATGGAAAACAAGAAAGAGTTAAGAACCTGGTTAGATGATTTAAAATTAA